>CANRKS010000035.1 GCA_947631285.1 uncultured Bacilli bacterium
GGTTGCATCTTTAGGTAGTTCAATAACATCGCCCTTCGGAGTGAAAACATAGATAAGCTCTCCCAGTAAATCAGTTTTGACATTAGAGGCAAAAGAAGAATCAGATTCATCATTATTTGTTTCAATAATGTTTCTAAACATCTCTAGTTTTTGCTCCATTAAAGCTTGAACTTTTTTAGTGCCTTTTTCTTTATATGACCAGTGAGATGCCATACCTTTTTCGGCAATTTCATCCATTTCATAAGTTCTGACTTGAACTTCATAAACTTCCCCATCAGAGCCAAATACAGAAGTATGTAAGGATTGATACATATTGGCTTTAGGATTAGCTATATAATCTTTAAATCTTTTAGGAAGAGGCCGATATTTGGAATGAATTAAACCAATAACGGTATAACAATCAGTTTCTTTTTTGACAAAAATTCTTAAAGCTAAAATATCATAAATTTGATCCCAACGTTTACCATTATTAAGTTTATTATAAATACTATAGACACTTTTAACTCGACCTTTAATTTCATGTTCAATCCCATTATCGGTTAGTAAATGGGAAAGACTCTCTTTCATTTCTTGTAAATTATCGTTAAGTTCCAATTTTGTTTTATCAAGTCTTTCTAAAATATCTTTATAGACATCAGGTTTTAGATAACTTAAACATATATCTTCTAATTCACTTTTGATGGAATTAATTCCTAAACGATGAGCAATAGGTACTAAAACGCTCATGGTTTCATTAGCTTTCTCTTTTTGTTTTTCTTCCTTGACAGCCCAATTGGTACGCATATTGTGTAAACGATCAGCTAATTTAATGTATAAAACCCGAGGGTCTTCCGCTAAACCAACTAAAACTTTTCGCAAATAAATAGCAGAAGATTCGGTTTCGTCCATTAATTCTAATTTATTAATTTTCGAAATACTATTAACAATGATTGCCACTTCACTACCAAATTCTTTTTCGATATCTTCTTTTGTCGCTTCATTACCATTATTTAAAACTTCATGTAATAAAGCCCCCATAATTGTTACATCATCGGCATTTAAAGAAGCCAATATTTCGGCCACATGTAAAGGATGCGTAATAAAATCATCACCCGTTAATCTCTTTTTACCTTCATGTTCTTTTTTTGCATAAAGATAGGCTTTTTCTATTTTGACTAATGAACTTTCCGGAAAATAATTTAATTTTTCTTTTAAGTCATTAAAAGTTATTTCGGTATCTTTCATCTATATCTCCTCGTATTTAATTGGTTTTTTCTTTAAATAAATTTCTAATTTTAAGGCATCAATATTTAAAATATCATCAACTAGTTCATAGATTCTTAAATCTGTTCTTTTTACCCATTTATTCTTTAGACAATAGTTCCATATTTCTTTTTCACTTACTTCTAGTTTGGCTCTTTTTAATTCTTGCTTTTTAACATTTAAAGCTGGAAGCAAGCGGTTATATAAATCATTTAAAGAACTAAATTTTTCATCTAAAGCCATATTTAAATGCCTTCTTTCATAATATTATTATATACTATTTTATTTGGCTTTTAAAGGTGATTTATGAAAAGTAAAAATATCTTTGTAAAATCCACTCTCATTTTAATTATGGGAGGAATTATTACCAAAATATTAGGTTTTATTATTAGAATAATCTATACAAGAATTGTTGGGGCGGAAGTGATTGGTCTTTATTCTCTTGTTATGCCCACCTATTCTTTATTAATTACAATTGCTACTTTAGCTCTTCCCACGACTATTTCTAAATTGATCGCTGAAAATAAGCATAATAGTTTAAAAATAATTTCTACTTCCACCATTTTAATTATGATTATCAATTTTATCGTCGTTTTATTTATGATTATATCGGCTAAATTTATTGCTATTCATATGCTTCATGAAGAAAGATGCTATTTGCTTATTATCGCAATGAGTTTAACTTTTCCTATTATTTCGATTTCCTCTATTGTTAAAGGATATTTCTATGGAAAACAAAATATGATTCCTAATGTTGTCTCTAATATAATTGAACAACTAGTAAGAGGATTATTAATCTATTTATTTGTGCCTTTCTTAATGGCTAAGAGTGAAATATTGGCTGCTGCTTCTCTTTTTATTTTTTCTTTTATTGAAGAATTTACATCTATTATTGTTAATCTTTTCTTTTTACCTAAAAATATTAAAATTGAAAAACATAATCTTATACCCGATAAGTATACTTTAAAAAACATTCTAAGTATTTCTCTTCCTACGGTATCATCACGTATTATTGGTAATATTGGTTATTTTTTTGAACCAATTATTTTAAAAAATTTACTTTTATATTCTGGCTATAGTAATAATTACATTTTAGTTGAATATGGAGCCTACAATGCATATACCATTCCCATTTTAACTGTGCCCTCGTTTTTTATTACCGCAATTTCATCAGCTTTAATTCCCGAAATTAGTCGGCACTATCTTAAAAATAATTATAAAGTGATGACTAAAAGATTAAAAGAAGCCCTTTTATTTTCTTTATCAATTGGTCTTATTTATTCTATCCTTTTAATTTTCTGTGATTCCTTTATTTTAACTAAGCTTTATAATACTACTTTAGGTTTAAATTATATAAAACTATTAACACCTATTTTTCCTTTATTTTATATTGAAAATGTCTTAATGAGTTTTTTACAAGCTGTTAATAAGGCGGCAATTACGATGAAAATTACGATTGTTGGGGTTATAGTAAAACTTTTATCTTTAGCTCTTTTTTCTCTTAGCCACATTGGTATGTATTCTTTAGTTATATCAGAAATATTAAATATTGTTATCGTTGTCTTTTTAAATATTTATTTTGTTAGAGCATTTCTTAAAAATTATAAATACCATAATTTTTCTTTTTCTTTATAAACAGTATCAATAAAGCCACAGCCTAGACACTCTTCTCCTAGATACAAGACACAGGCTTGACCAGGAGTTACACTTTTGGCTCTAGTGGGATATTTTACTAATATTTCATTATTTTCTAAATACTCTAATTGAACGGGAATATCTTCTCCCCGATAACGAAATTTAGCTGTACAAAAAGTAGGATGAAGAGAACTAATAAAATTGACATTAGAAATTTTACAAGCATCGCTATATAAATATTCTTCATCACCAATGGTAACATATAAAATATTTTCCTTGACATTTTTACCACAGACAAAATGTCTTTCTGTATGTCCTGACAAGCCGACATTTTTTCTTTGACCTATAGTATAATTCATCAGACCATGATGAATACCAATTTGCCTTTTCGTTTTAACATCAATAATTGGTCCTTTATTTTCTTTTAAATAGTTATGAATAAATTCTTGAAAATTTCTTTCACCAATGAAACATATACCCGTCGAATCTTTTTTAGAGGCCACCCATAGATTGTTTTCTTCCGCTATTTTCCGAACCTCTTCTTTTTTATAATTACCAATAGGAAATAAAACATCTTTTAAACCGTCAATTGGAACATCCGCTAAGAAGTATGTTTGATCTTTATTTAAATCAACGGCTCGAAGTAACTTGCCATTTTCAATTCGGGCATAATGACCCGTGGCGATATATTTAGCTCCTAATTTTTGGGCCTCTTTTTTAAATAAATCAAATTTAATATATTTATTACATAGCATATCGGGATTAGGAGTTCTTCCTTTATCTAATTCATCTAAAAAATATTTAAATACATAATCCCAATATTCTTTGATAAAATCTACACGATGAAGAGGAATATTTAGTTCTTCACAAACCTTTTTAGCATCATTATAATCTCTTTCTTGAGGGCAAATAATATCATCATTATGAAAATCTTCGCCATTAATCGTACTATCCCAGTTACGCATAAAAAGAGCTACAACGTTATAACCTTGCTTTTTTAACAAGTAAGCCGCAACGGCACTATCTACGCCCCCTGACATTCCAACAACGACTGTTTCCATCTTATTTCACCTCGAAAACCCTATTTTAACATAATTAGCTACATAAATCTATAATATACGTAATTAGTATTACATCTCGATTGATGATGCCACTTTTATACTTATAATCTAAATCACTTAATTTAACAATTTCTTCTTTTATTTCTTCTTTATTATATATTCGCAGATTATTTCTAACTTTTTGATATTGCCAATCCGCTAATTTTAAAGTTTTTAAAGTATCTTGATAACTAGTTTGTTTTTTTTCTAAAATTAAAGCTGAAAGCATTAAACGAAATTCTCGATATAACAATGAAATAATAACGCTTGGCTCCACTTTTAAAATTTTAGATTCATTCAAACATATTAAAGCATTGGTCAAATCTTTAGAAATAATGAAATCAACTAATTTAAAATTATTTTCATCAATAGTTTTAGACGTTAAATGTTTAACATCATCATATAAGATTGTCGTGGGTTTATTATAATAAAGCATAATTTTTTTAATTTCGTTAATTGCTAAATCAAAATTACCATTTGCTTTATTAATAATTTCCCATAAACTTTTATCATCAATTTGATAATTTGCCTTTATTACATATTTATGAAGTTCATTTTTTATTTCTGTCTTCGTAAGACTAGGAAATGCAAATAAATGATTATTCTCTTTTAAAATACTTACTATTTTCTTTTTATTATCTACACTACCACTTACTACAAAAATAAGAGTTGTATGGGGATTTTCTCTTTCCCAATATTTTAACAGTTTTTCGCTTTCTTCTTTAGCTTTTAAAGAAGTATCTTTACTATTTGGGCTAAAAAACTTCGCATTCTTAACAATAATACATTTTTGCTCGTCAAACATAGCCATATAACTAGCTTCTTCTAATACTTCATCTAATGTATTCTCTTGTAAATTAAAAGAAATAACGTTATTAATGCCCGCCTTTAATTCATTTAATTTTTCATCTCGAAAATAAATTGTATCACTTGCAATTAAATATGTATTCATATAATTATTATCTCATTAATAAAAAAAATAGTAAATATAATAAAGTAAATTTTCATCTTACCAATTGGATCATTTTTATCTGAAAGTTACCATAAGAAAATGAGCGTACGCTCACTATTCTATTTAAACATTATATAATGTATTATATTTTATGGCGCTTAACGTTTCTTTGTATAGTTATTTTTTTCTATCTTTTTGTTTAATTATTTAAGGATCATATGTTTTAATTACATAACTATTGGGTTTTATCTTTATTTGAATAGTTCCGTTTTCATCAGTTCTATATACTTGATAATCTTTAAGAATATCTAATACCCTTTCCTTAGGATGACCATAACGATTATTTCGCCCCACAGAAATAATTGAAATAAGAGGATTTACTTTTTTAATAAAATTAGGACTAGTTGAGGTATCACTTCCATGATGGCCTATTTTTAAAAAGTCAGCGGTTAAATTGTAATCTTTGATTAATTTTTCTTCCACTTCTTTTGGGGCATCTCCCATAAATAAAAATTGATAATTATAAATGGTTAGATAAGTAATAATACTACTATCGTTTTCATTATTACTTAAATAATCATTAATATTCTGATAATCAAAATAATTACTGACATAGTTATTAACCACATTTCCCTTTTTAATGATTTCATTCTCTAATTCATTATAACTATTGTTATTTAAAATAATATTATCAATTTGATAATTTGCAAGATAATTTAATGCCTCTTTAGCATGATCTAAATCACCATGGGAAATAATTAATAAATTAATTTTTCCAATTCCTAAGCTTTTTAAAAGGGCAATGACATTATTCGAAACGTGATAATTATTATAAGTACCTCCGGTATCAATCATTACAACTTCTCTTTTAAAAGGGCTTATTAAAAGAGTGCTATCGCCTTGAGAAACATCTAAGTAATAGACATAATAATTGCTATCTAATTTATAAACCAAGATATTTATTAATATAATAATTGGCAATACTATTTCTAATTTATAGTGTTTTTTTAGAAAAATAAGAAAGCCAATTAAATAGTAAATAATTATTAAAATTAAAGCCATTTTAGGAACAATTATAGATAAACGATAAAGATAAAATAATTTGTTTAATCCCTCCAAAATTTTTAAACTTAATATTAATGGTCCTTTTAAATAAGGGATTAAAAAATAACTCATACATAATGGAAAAATAATTAAGGAAACTAAAGGGACAAAAATGATATTCAAAATTATGCTTAAAATATTTATTTCATAATTTAAATTTATCGTCATAGGTAAACTTGCCAAAAAAGCAATTAAACTTATTTTATAAATTTTCAAAAAATAATTACCAGTTATTTTATTTTGAAATAACTGAAGACTAAAAGCGATTAAAAATGAATACTGAAAGGAAACGTCATATATTAAAAAAGGATTAGCGAAAAGGAGAATGGCTAAAGTAAGAAAAAGAATTTTAATATTATTAAGGTTTATATTATAATGCTTAAAAGTATTTTCAAGAATATAAAAGGTGGTAACTCTTAAAACCGAAGCACTAAAATTAACTAAAAACGAATAAAATAAAAGAAAAGCGGAAATAAAAATCTTTTTATGATGAAACTTAGATAATAATTTATTTAAAACTAAAATAAATAAGCTAATATGCATTCCGGAAATAGCAAATAAATGAGAAATACCATTAACTTTATAAATATTCTTTAAATCATCATTTAATTGAGATTTATCTCCTAGAATGAATAAATTTAAATAAGTATTTAAAAGCTCATTATCATTGGATAAATAAATGATCCTTTTATTAACCGCAGTTTTAATTTTATAAAAGATATTGGCATCTTTTATAACCTCGATTTTATTTACTTCATAATTTAAATAAATTTTCTTTTGATAAAGGTATTTTTTATAATTAAAAGTATTAGGAATAGTATTATTATAAACGCTTAACTCACTTCCCCATACTTTAACTTTCTTTCCTAAATAGTCATAAATATTAGGAATATCTTCATAGTAAAGACACCTAATTTTTTCTTTTCCCTTCAAGATAAATTCTATTTTATCATCATCTTTTTCTATTTTTGTTATAGTTCCTTCAATTATTTGAGGATTTTTGTATTGAGAAGAATACGTAACTATAACGGTTAAAAAAATGATATAAAAAAGCAGAAAGATGGTTAAAAAGATATAAAACCAGTTAGACTTTAATGTGATTTTTAATTTTTGCAAATAAGGCTTCACCAATACCCTTAACATTTTTTATATCTTCAATATTTTTAAATAAGCCTTCACTTTCTCGGTAAGCAATGATGGCTTTAGCTTTGGCTTCACCAATATAATCAATACTCATTAATTCTTCCTTACTAGCTGTGTTTATATCAACTACCCCATCATCTTCCGAAAAAACATTTTTAGAATCTTCATTTTCCCATGTATCTTTAGTGTAAGTTTCTTCCGGATGATCAGCAACTATTTCACTTTTTTTATCATCCGTACAATTACTTATATCATAACTTGATGAAAGACAAGGTTCGTTAATTTTCGGATCATCTTCATTATTTAAATAATCACTTATCTCATTTTTATCATAGACATAAATAACTAATTCATCAGAAACTTTTCGACTCAAATTGATATTATCGGTATAAGCATCTTTAGTGAAACCACCAGCTTCATCGATAATATCATTAATAATATTATCTTTATCAGCTTCATATACACCCGGAAAATTAACTTCACCTTTAATTTCTACATAAAATTTTTTCTCTTCTACTTGGCATTCATTAACTTCTTTTTGGTCATTCGCCGTATTCATAGAAATTGTTTTATTTTGTTCACAATTACAAGCAGGACATTTTTTATTTGATCCTGTAAAGAATAAATAAAGAGAAAGCCCTAATAATAAGATATTTAAAAAAATACTTAAGGAAAGAATCGCGTTTTTATTGTCTTGCCAAAATTCGATAAAATTCATCTATTTTCCTCCTTTCATTATTATTATTCGTCACTAATGGGCTTATTTCCTTTTTTTAAAAAGATCCTTTTTTAAAATAAATAAACTTTTTTGCTAATTTAAAAATATTTGGTAATAAAAGAAGTAAAATTTTAATTTTTAAGCAGTTAAAAACATCCTGTAATTTTAAAAGGATGTTTTATTTACTAGTGATTTCTTGGATTTCTAAATTATACTTTGTAGTCTTATTTTCAATAGCTACTCTTTCTGTTAAAAATAACATACCAATAAAGTTAATCGTGGATGATCCTCCATAGCTCATTAAAGGAAGGGGAACTCCCGTTAAAGGTAAAATGGCAAGCATTCCTGATAAATTGACGATGATATGGAAGGCAAATAGCCAGAATGTACCATAGGCAATAATCGAATTTCGTAAATTATAAGCTGCTTTAGCAATTTTTAAAATTCGATAAAGTAAAATAGCATATAAAATTAACACACCAATTCCGGATATTAGCCCTAATTCTTCAACCAAGACAGCAAAAATAAAGTCCGTATGGCTTTCTGGTAAGTATAAATATTTTTGAGTACTTTTGCCAATTCCGACCCCAAGTAATCCTCCACTATTGATGGCTATATAGCCATTACATACTTGATAGCCAGTTTTTTCTTTATATCTTTGACAAGGATTTTGAAATTTCAAACGACTCATTTGTTCACTATTTAAAATATTTGATCCACTATAAAGAAGTAAAATGCCGAGTAATAAAGCCCCAATACCTAAAATCATCATAATTTTAGGTAAATTACTTTTACTAATTGGAACACTAAGAAAAATACAAAAAGCAATTCCTAATAAGATCGCTGCACTTCCAAAGTCGGGTTGCATTAAGATAAGAAGACCAATTATACCCGCGATGGATAAAGGAATTAAATATAAATAAATATTAGTTGTTTTCTTTTTAATTAAACTATTATAATATGTAGCCATAAAAATAATTAAAAAGGATTTGGCAAATTCGGATGGTTGAATGGCAAAACCCGTACCCGGAATATAAAACCAACTTTGAACATGACTAGTAATTTTGCCATATAAAAGTAATAAAATTAAAACTCCGATCATTCCAAACATTAAGAGCCAAGAAATATTTTTATACCATTTAGTTGGGATTTTTAAAAGAATAAAGCCACCAATAAAAGAAGCAATAAAAAATATTAATTGTTTTATAAAAAAATAAGTTGGAGCTTTATTATATCTTAAAATAGCCGCTACGGAAGATGAAGAAAAAACCATAAGAAGACCAATACTACATAATAGTATGGTTACAATTAATAAAGGTTTGTCTATTTTTGAAAATGTTTTCTTCATATTCCATCTAATAATAATATAACATAATTTAATAATGGTAATAAATAAAAATCAAAAAAATAATGTCAAAATGTGACTAAGTTTAATAAAATATAATAGATACATAAAGGAGGTATAATATGTATTATTACGGAAATAATGGTTACTATGGTGGTAACT
>CANRKS010000036.1 GCA_947631285.1 uncultured Bacilli bacterium
CTTGCTTTATTTGTTTTAATATTTCTTTATTCATACCAAATCCGCCCTTCTTTTTTCGTATTTTTATATCATAAAATTCTTTAATTTCATGGTTTTTTCGAATAATTTTTTTCATTTTCAAAAAGCAAAAAAATGAAAAGAATTTTCAACATTCGTATGTCAATTTAATTATATAGTTTTTTATTGTTCCATCAATCTATTTTCATTAACTTGGGTTTATAATGAATCTAAATCTTAAGACATTTATTATTTTTTAATACCTACATTGGCTACCATGCAGAATTATTTAATCTAATAAGTATTGTTCTTTGAGAAACTTTCTCTTCTATCAGCAGAACATTAGTATTTTGTAAATTATTGAGCATTACTAATTATAATAAATCAGTATAACCTCACATATTACCTTTTAAAGCTAATTTAGGATTATTATCTCTCCATTCTTTAGCTGCCATTCCAAATAATGCTAAGTTTAATACATCGGTTTCTTTAGAATAAGAATAATCATAGACATTATATTTTTACCATTCTAGATTCCCGACCTACTTATTAAAGATTTTGTTGAATGATAAGCGTTCAATTGATTATTAGATTTGTTTGGATATGTTTTAATAATATTTAAGATGTCATAGATCTAAAACTGGTTATTTCCGAAAGAGTAATCACCTGAAGTTTTAATACCATTTAAGATGTCATAGATCTAAAACCAAGTTGTATCATTTGAGGATTAATACCCAGTTTTAATACCATTTAAGATGTCATAGATCTAAAACGCAAAACAAGAACTTAAATTAAAACTTAAAGTTTTAATACCATTTAAGATGTCATAGATCTAAAACTGAAGGCTTCACGAAGCATGGAGTAATTGTGTTTTAACACCATTTAAGATGTCATAGATCTAAAACTCAAATAATTGTATATGAACCAAATAACGAGTTTTAATACCATTTAAGATGTCATAGATCTAAAACTTCTGTTGCTCATCTGCTATTTGTCTTTCAGTTTTAATACCATTTAAGATGTCATAGATCTAAAACCCAATATTTATACATAAGTTTTAAACTATTGTTTTAATACCATTTAAGATGTCATAGATCTAAAACCCTATCAATATTGATAACATTTTATTATCAGTTTTAATACCATTTAAGATGTCATAGATCTAAAACCAAGTATCACTATAGGAGCTGTGAGGATATGTTTTAATACCATTTAAGATGTCATAGATCTAAAACTCATCAGTATATCCACATGTAACTTTGACAGTTTTAATACCATTTAAGATGTCATAGATCTAAAACGCCTTCAGTGATTAATGCAATTAATTCTATGTTTTAATACCATTTAAGATGTCATAGATCTAAAACCTCAAAGAAGTTTTAAATCTATTTATTAGCATAGAATCACTAATCATTTTAAATAGTAAAATCTATAACATTGCACTAATTATAACATAAATTCATCTAAACTGTCATCTATTATTAATTTAGATTCATATTCAATAGTTGTTCCATAACTTTGACTATCAATCAATAGTATTTGAATATTATTATAAATTGCATATTTATATAATTCTTGCAGTTCATCCTTAGATAAATATTGTTTTAAATTAACAAAAATAATAATATTATATAATTTTAATAATTTATTAACATCTATTATTAACAACAAATTATCTAATAAACTTTCTTTCATACTTATTGCTACTTTAAAAGTTTTTAAAAACAAATCATTTTCATACTCTTGTTGAGTTACTAATGGCAATTCTATATTTCCTAATATTTTATTTAAAGTTCTATAAATTCTTTTATAATTACTAGTTAATTCTTGAATCATGTTCCCATCTAAATTGCTTACAATTAACTTATATAATTCACCTATATTTCTTTTAGTATTAACATCTATTTCAAAATAATTATTTAATATTTCAATTGATGGTGAAATTTCTTTTTCATTTGTATCATAAAACACTATATCATCGTTTTTTTGATTATTACTAATATCAAATAAACTTTTAACAAAACGATAAAAATATTTTTTATTTTCTATTTCAATAACTGTGATATGATCGCTATCTAAGATAATATCATTATCAATATATGAAACGCATAACTTCATAAAACGACCAGCCTCTCATCAGTATTAATTATTTTGGTATTTGGCTCCCCTATTATATATTCAATTTGTGAATATTGTTTTTCAGTAATTGTTAATACTTGAATTAAACCTTTTTTAGGAGATTTACTCTTTAACTTGTTAATTATTAATTGCGCCTGTTGTGAGTTCAATGATATTTTAGAATATACTGATTCTTGTAACATAATAAATCCGTCGTTTATTAAATATTTTCTAAACTTTAAATAATTTCTTTTATCTTGAGCATATATATTTGGTAAATCAAAAAATACTATTATTCGCATTATTCTATTTCTCCCGGAAGATAAACTCTTCATATTCTTTTTCACCATCCATAACATCTAGAGTGTTTTTTACATATAACTTTAAAATATCCTTTAAGGTAAATTTCTTCTTATCATAATTATATTTATTATTGAAGATGTTAAGTAAATCCAGTTTATAACTACTATCAAATTCTCTAGTTTGATTATAATATACAAAGTTATCAATAATAATGCGAAAGGGCTCCATTAAATCACAAGCTAAATTAAATTCATTAAATTCATTTTTATGATGAATTCCTAACTGAGTTAAATATCCATTATTCACTATTTCTTTACTTATAGTTGATAATAAAATAGCATAGCCATAATTAAGAGCTGCATTAATCGAATCATTATTATTTCTAACAAATTTTTTTCCAAATAGAGAATTAAAATATACCTTAGCAGCATGTCCTTCCCTATTTGTTTTATCATCTATTTTAACTTCTCCAACATAGCTTAAAACGAGATTGTAGCTTTCAGAATTAATTTTGTTGAGCAATAAAGCCTGATTTAAAATTTTATTTTTAACAATTAATGCCCAAAGCTTATTTTTATTTACTTCACTCCAATTAGATTGCATAAGTATTTTTTTACTTGAATTATGTTTAGAATAAAAGCTTTTGAGTTCGCCAAAAGGATTATGTTTTTCGTCACAAAATATAATATTTATTTTATTATCAGATAATTCTTTTAAAAGATATGAAGAAATAGATACCGCTATACTATCAACAATAATGGTATCTATTTCTGATAAATGAATATATTTTTCATCCATATCTTGTTTTACAACTAAAAATCTATTTTTATAACTTATTTTAGCTGGATTAGATATAACTACTGTTCTAAAACTCATATTTTCTTGACCTTAAACCAGTTACAGATTTGTTAATAACGGTAGCGCTCTCAATTACTCTACCATTCTTTTTCCCAAAAGCCGAAGAATAGCTATTATCTAGAAACTTTAAATTAGCATTGACACTATTACAATTTAATAAATGGATTAATTCTGTTACTAATTTTTCATAAATTTCCATTTCTCTATTTTCTTCTAAAACTGGTAAAAACATTCCTTTCATACTTTCAACTAGATTTCTATATAAAACATATTCTTTCTCAACTTTACTAATTAGAAGTTTAACAAAAGATTTAAGCTTATTAATATATAGGTAATCCTCAAGAACTGCTTTATGCTTATTTAATAATCGTTCTAACATGTATTTATATTCAATCATTTCTTTTTTTGATAATTGCAACTCTTTAGCATTGCAAATTTCAACTGTATCGCTAGCACCTACTAAATAGCATCTTTGCTCATTCCAATCTAATTCGCTAAAAAATGGTATTATTTTACTTGTTAAACAAACACTATCACTATCAGAGAGATTTAGTAATTTACGAATATATGCATTTACATTTTCCTTGTTATCCTTATTTATATAAATTGGTATACCAATTAATCTTTTTTCTTCTTTGCGTTTCTTGGTATACGTTACTAAAATGGCATAAGATGGATTAATAGAAGAATAAGCACCATAAATTTCCACTGGTAAGTTTTTCTTTAATCTTACCCCATTATTTCCTTTTTTTAATTTAGTTTGATGATAAAACTCTCCTGCTTTTATTTCTGTTTTTTTACTTATTAAAATATCATTGTGATATAATTGTTCTTCAATTGTTTCTTTAAATTCATCTATGTCTAATACTTCTCCTGTCTTTGCATTACAATGCATAAAATCAGAATCAATACTGTTAATAATATATCCATACTTTAACTCTTTATATTTTTTATCTGCAATTAATTTATTTGTTAACTCTACTAAGCCATCATAATTTAATTTTAAGTTACAATAATTTTTATATTCACCAAGTACTGCATTTAAATAAGCATCATGAGCATGATGATAATCATTTAAATCACGAAATTTAAATAGTTCAAACTTTTCACGATAATTATGTGACAAACTAGCTGGTAAATAAATAATTTTACTATCCTTATAGGGCAATTGTAATATGTTTGCAACATGCTTTGTAATTTGTCTTGTCTCAACAAGCTGACGATTAATAAATCCTTCAATATCTTCATTTTTAAATTCTTTCCTTGTTAAATTATAAAATTTTTTTGCTGATATTAAATTAATACTTTTTAAGTGTTCCCACCATTTTTTATTTTCATATGTCCTATATTCAGATGGAAGAACTAGACTGGCCGCTTTATTTTGATTTTCACTACGCAAAACTAATGCTTTATTATCTATAGAATCATCCTTAATAATAGTTCTTGGTAAAATATGGTCTATTTCATATTCTTCAAGATGTGTAATATCTAATGGTTTACCAGAATATAAACTTTTACCCTCTTGAATAAAGTATAAGAATAATTTTTGATTATCTTTAAACTCAGCACTATCTAATTCTCCTTTTAATCGTTTATATTCATTAATAATATCTTTGGATTCAGTATATATTTTACTTAAATATTCTTTGCGATCATCTTTACGATGTTTTTTTTCATCACCTCTTGCCATCTCTATTGTAATACTAGAGGGCTCATAACCAATATAGGAAACTATCTCATTAGTTACTTGTAACGCTTGCCATATTCCTCTTTTTGTAGCCGGTGAAGTTGCTAATTCATCAACCATTTGATAATTACATTTACCATTATTAGATTCTTGGTTTATTTTAGCAATCATTGTTTGAAAATCATACTTATCATTGTTAATTATTTGCATGAAATTTTCATCGGTTTCCCGCATTAAATCCATAATAGACTTTTTGGTAGATGTTTCTTCATCATAATAATAAGGTGTAGTTAATAATTTCTCTGATAAATTGCTCCATCCAGAATACTTCAAATTAATTAACCTTTTTAATACTGGCTTTAACACTGGATAAGTTGATTCTATTTTACTTAATAAAATATCTTTATCTTCAAAAATAGTTATCCAGCGAATTATTGTTTCAGCATCTTTGGTGGTTAAATTAGTATTTTCAAAGAACCCATTAGGTCCAAAAAAAGCAATATAAGAATTCATGTTATTAGCGAACTTTTCATTAGCCGAGTATCCTTTAACTGTTAAATCACTCTTATACATATCAAATTCTCTAGATTTAATTAAAAACTCTTTAAATTTTTTATCAGTTATTGTTCCCGAAACTTTTTTAAATAAGTCGTCAATCAAACGATGCTGAAATTCTAAAGTTAACTTTTGGTCATTAACACGAATTTGCTTTAATTCATTTAATACTTTATATTCAGAATATAGAATTGAATTATTTGGCATTGCAGGTTCGTCTAGTAAATAGGTACAATGTCCCAACATTCTTTCAATAAAAAGCTCTGCTGATACTTCTTTATCAACAACTTCATCAAAATTATACGGGGTTATTTTAACATTAGGAATTTTTCTTTTCATCCAAGCAAATTCATGCTTATCACTATCAATTAAAGGTCCAACATAATATGGTATTTTAAAGGATAATAACTTAACTAGTTTATATTCATTCTTTACTTTTTCAAGTAAAAACGGATAATATTGTCCTTGATTTTTTATTATGAGTTTTAGTTCCTCTTTATTAATTTGATATGGATATTTTCCATTCTCCGTACTTGTTATTCTTGGAAGTAAGGTACCATTACTCATTTTAGTGACAATACGTACTATTTTTTCAACTATGATTGGATTACTAATATCATTAGCTATGGAATCAATATGTTTTTGTAAATCTTTAATAAAATCATCATATGTTATATTATTATGAACATATTTATCATATAGGCATACTTCTTTATCTTTAGTACGAAAAATTTGATTATATTCCTTGCGATAATTATTGAATATTTCTTTAATATCTTTTAGGTCTTCTTTATGTTCGTTGTACTTATCTATCATTAATGGTGAAATAAGACAATTTTCGCGGTCACCAAACAACTGTTTTAAATAAAGCATATCATATAACTCTTTCATAAGGGTTAATGTTGAAATTCTATTTTCAACCACTTTTTCAATGTCATCATATTTATCATCAAAATCACTGCCGCTGAAACTTATTTTCACATCTTCATCTGTTTCTAAATGAAATAAATCTTTAATAGAAAAAACATTACCACATATAGCCTTACTAAAATTGTCAGCAAATTTCTTATAATCTCCAAAAAACAAATTTAAGTAACTTTTTAATTCCTTTTTTAAATCATTTTTATTTTTGATTAAAAAAATATCCTCTATTTTTTTATAATCAATTTGGCCCAAATGGTATTCATTTAATTCTAATTCTGCACATTGATTAACAATGTCATCAAACACTTCACTAATTTTTTGCTCAATATTTAAGTTATCAATTTTAAATTCATTAGCATCATACAAAAAATTACCTCGATATTTAATAATATGGTGTATCGCTAAATAAACTAATCGAATATCTTGTTTTTGAGAATTCGTCATAAGTTCATTTCTTAAATGATATATAGTAGGAAATCTCTTATAATACTCTTTAATATTTTCTTTTTCCTCTTTCGTTAGTGGATGTTGTTTATTAATTTGATCTTTTTCTTCAGAGTAAAAAGATTCTTTTAATTTATAAAAGAAATTCTGATCAACCTTATTAATTTCATTTTTAAATTCATCCTGTAAAATTTTTATTCTTTGTCTTCTTCGATCATATCTTCTTCTCAAACCACGAAAAGTTCTGCGCTCATTAGCAGGTTGAGCTTTTTCAAATAATCTTACGCCCCATAAAGCTTTACTACCTTTATGCATCACTTTAAAACTATCTTTTAATACTACTGCCCATCCTACTGATGTTGTTCCTATATCTAATCCTATATTATATTCTTTCTTCATTGACAGACCTCCATTTATATGTTATAGTTAGCTTGTCTTAATACCATTTAAGATGTCATAGAGAGTTAAAATAAAGGCATAGCCCTAAATACTCAATCTATTGAGAACAGTCGCTTAGGCGACTTTTTTTTGCACCTATGGTTATACAACTAGTACTTTTATTGTATCAAATATATATAATTATTAAAACTTTTTTAATTAAATATTAATACGTTTTCTTTACAGCATAACAATTGAATTCAATCAAGAGCAAATATTTCCTTATTATTAATTTTATTAAAAAAAGCTTACTCTAAATAAACTTCCCATTTCATTTATTAGTTTTAAGCCTCTGGTTGTTCGATAATTACCACTAATAGTTGTACAAGTAAATAAATTTAAATTTCTTTAGAATACTTTGCCGAAATTTCAAATAAATTAGGGAAGTTCGCCCAATTATATATAGTATTTAAATTATAAATATCTTCTAAAATAGCATAATTGCAAATGCTATACTTCCTGCTATTGCTCCAAATGTATCACTATTCCCACCAAGAGCTATTGAATTGCTAATTGCATCTTCATAATCATTGGATTATAAAAATGCTTTTGCTATTGCAAATGTCATTACTTAATCATCTGTATATATACAATATTTATGTAAAAATTCAAATTCTTTACCATATTTATTATAACTGATCCTACTATATCTATAGTAATTATTCCTAATCAAACATCTTTTTTAATAGTATATTATCATCTTTATTTATTTTAATTTACTAAAAACTGCTTTTAATGGTTTGTTAATAATCAATTCTGCCAAATCATCATATGGAGTTGGAGTATCATTTATTATTACTAAATGTTTGCCATTGAATATTCTTAACATTCCACTAGCTGGTTCTACAGTTAATGATGTTCCAGCCACTATCATCAAATCAGCATGTAATATATAGTATGATGCCATATTATAGGCTTCAGGTAACATTTCTCCATATAAAACTATATTTGGCCGTACTATTCCACCACATTCACATTTTGGTATACCCGTTGTTTTAAATATGTAATCACCTGCATATTCTTTTCTACAATCCATACAATAGCAGTTTCTCATAGTCCCATGTATTTCAAAAACGTTTTTTGATCCTGCCTTTTGATGTAATCCATCTATGTTTTGGGTAACTACTGCTTTTAGTTTCCCTATATCTTCAAGTTTTGATAAAAACTTATGTGTAACATTGGGCTTTGCATCTAAGCAATTCATATTGTTTCGATAGTAATCAAAAAATGTCAACGGCTCTTTAAATAGGCACTGATAGCTTAACATATATTCAGGGGATATAGAAGAATTAGGATTTTGTTTCATTTTATATAATCCATTTTTCCCCCTAAAATCTTTTATACCACTATCTGTAGAAACACCAGCTCCACCGAAAAAAACAATATTATCTGATTCATCTATAAGTTTTTGTAATTTTTCTATATCATCCATAATACCACATCCATATTAATTATATCATGCTTTTTCATTTATTTTTACTTATATAGTCAATTGACTAAATCAAAGTTGATCCGAATAACTTCGACCCTTATTTTTTCGCTTTTAGGTTCAAAAAAACACTCACATTTTCCATTATTTTACTGGAATTTGTGAGTTGTTTACCAAGACATTACTTGTATTCTTTTAATCTTTCAGTATACCATTTCTAAAACTAGTAGTTATTTTAGATTTAATCCGATATCTTAAAGAAATTATCATATCTAAATTATAATATTTGATGTTTCTATCTATGTTTCCACAAGTTTCCCACTTTGAAATATATACAGTTATAGTATTATAAGTATTATCTGTATCCTCTTTATTGTCAAAGCAAGGGAAAAAATAAATATTTTTTATATTTTTTGGTTTTTTTGATTTACAATCGCTCGCAAGCCATTATAAAACCTACTATTTACCACAACAGTTCTTATATTTCTTTCCACTTCCACATGGACAAGGATCATTTCTGCCTACCTTAGTACTTTTTTTAGGTTGTGCTTTAATTGCATCTTTACCATCATTAGTTATCTTATTTTTAGATACTTCTTTACG
>CANRKS010000037.1 GCA_947631285.1 uncultured Bacilli bacterium
ATTAGAAAATGGTGACCCAATAGGTTTAATGTATATGAGTGATTTTTTGCTTTCAGCACCAAGCACTACGACCGCCGCAAAAAATAATTGGCTCTTTTTCAAAAATGCGTATAATGGATCATATATACCGGATGGCTATTATTGGACGATGACTCGGACCGAGGCTACTGGTATATATGGTGAACGTTATGCAAGGGTATTTTATGTGGGCGGGACGACATATGACGAATTGGATGACAAGTATTCCGTTCGTCCTGTCTTCTATCTAAAATCAAGTGACTTAAAAATATCTGGTAAAGGTAAAATTGATGAACCTTACTTAATCGCTGGAATTCCTGATTAAATATAAAATATTTATAATGTTAATTAAATGTTTTTAGTTCGATAATTATTGCGAAAATTATTATCGTATGCTAAACTAATGGCAGTTAGCGATGAATTTGTGTGATAATTATCTGTTCTTTTAAAAGAGAGTTAATGGTTGGTGAAAATTAATAAAGATGGTAATTAGGTATGAACAAGGGAGCTAAAAAGCAGACGTGCTTTAAAACGATAAGAGTATGATTAATTCATAAATAAAGGTGGTACCGCGGGAATTCTCGTCCTTTACTCCTTTATTTATGAATTTTTTTAAAAGAAGGTGAATAATTGAAAGCGATTATATTTGATGTTGATAATACTTTAATTGAATGGCAAGAAAACTTTTTTGAGGCCATTGTTAAAACGTTAAAAGATGAAGGGTATAATTATTCACTTAGCTTAATTCATAAAATATTTGTAACAGTTGATGAAAATGAAGCAGTAAAAGAAAGGTTAGAAAAACAAGATTTAGTTAATTATATAAATGAAAAATGTCATACTAATTTAAATGTCCATTTTGTAGATAAATATATGGAAAATTTAGATAATTGTATTAGTAAAGATAATGATGTTATTAAAACAATGGAATATTTAAGTCAAAAGTATGATTTATATGTTATAACTAATTGGTTTACAGAATGTCAAAAAGTTAGATTAGCTAAATCAGGAATTCTAAAATATTTTAAAGATGTTATTGGGGCTGATCAAAATTATTTTAAACCCGATCCCAGGACGTTTGATATTTTATTTAAAAAATATAAGCCAGAAGAATGTGTTTATGTAGGAGATAGTTTAAAAAAAGATGTGATATTTCCTCTTTCTTTAGGAATGAAGGCTATATGGAAAACAAATGAAAAGAGTGAAAGATATCAAACAATTAAACAAATTAAAGATTTAATGAATATATTTTAAGGAGTATACAATGGAAAGATATTTTGAAAAGATTAGTTATGAACAATTTAAAAAAGATATAAAAGAAGATAAGAAATTATATGAAGAATATAAATTGCCAGTGAGAAAAACAAAACATAGTGCGGGTTATGATTTTTTAGCTATTGAAGGATTTGAAATAAATCCTGGGGAAATAAAAAAGATACCAACAGGATATAAAGCTAAATTTCCGGGTGATGAAATGCTTATCATTGTTGTAAGAAGTAGCATGGGTTTTAAATATAATATAAGAGCCACTAATCAGGTAGGAATTATTGATAGTGATTTTTATAATAATAAAGATAATGAAGGTCATTTTTATGTATCGCTCCAAAATGAAGGAGATAAGGTATTTAAAGTAAGAAAAGGGGAAGCTTATGCGCAAGGAATATTTTTAAAATATTTAACTTGTGGTGATGAAGTAAATGTGGAACGCCAAGGTGGTCTTGGTAGTACAAATAGAAAAGAGGAAAGTTAAATGAAAGGAAAGTATTATATAACAACACCAATATATTATCCAAGTGCAGAATTTCATATTGGGCATTGTTATACCACTATTATCGCCGATGCCATTGCGAGATATAAAAGATTATCAGGATATGATGTATTTTTTCAAACAGGAACGGATGAACATGGTTTAAAGATTGAAAATAAAGCGAAAGAAGCTGGAGTAACTCCCAAAGAATATGTTGATAAGATCATTGAAAATGCGAAAGACTTATGGCATAGTTTAAATATTTCTTATGATTTTTTTATTAGAACAACTGATGAATTTCATGTTAAAAAAGTTCAACAAATATTTAAAAAGTTATATGATCAAGGTGATATTTATAAGGGAGAATATAAGGGATTATATTGTGTCCCTTGTGAATCATTTTGGACTGAAACTCAAGTTATTGATGGTAAATGTCCTGATTGTGGTAGGATAGTTAATGAAGTAACGGAGGAAGCTTATTTTTTTAGATTAAGTAAGTATCAAAAGAAATTAGAGGAATATTATGAAAGCCATCCTCATTTTATTGAACCGGAATCAAGAAAAAATGAAATGCTTAATAACTTTATTCGTCCTGGTTTAGAAGATTTATGTGTTTCTCGAACATCTTTTACTTGGGGTATTCCTGTTACTTTTGATGAAAAACATGTTATATATGTTTGGATTGATGCTTTAACGAATTATATTACTAGTTTAGGATATCCGGATATTACACCAGAATTTAAAAAATATTGGCCAGCTGACTTACATTTAGTGGGAAAAGAAATTGTGAGATTTCATACAATTATCTGGCCTGCAATCTTAATGGCTTTAGGCTTAGAACTTCCAACGCAAGTATTTGGCCATGGTTGGTTAATAATTGATGGAGGTAAAATAAGTAAAAGTTTAGGAAACTATAAAGATCCAAGAGAATATATTAATGCTTATGGCGTTGATGCTGTTCGTTATTTTGCTCTTCGTGAAGTACCTTTTGGTAGTGATGGTAATTTCTCTGAGAAAGCTTTAATTACCAGAACCAATGGTGATTTGTGCAATATTTTAGGTAATCTGGTAAGTAGAACAATTCAAATGGGAATTAAATACTTTAATGGAGTGGTAACTAATCCTTTAGCTCGAGAAGATATTGATTCTTACTTACTATCAGCTATTGCTAATTTAAAAGATGAAGTAGATAAAAAAGTTGAAGCTTTAAAAATAAATGAGGCTTTAGAAAGTATATTTGAAGTATTAAGAAAATGTAACAAATATATCGATGATACAACACCTTGGGTTTTAGCTAAAGATGAAAGTAAGAAAGAAAGATTAGAAACAGTTATTTATAACTTACTTGAAGGAATTAGAGTATGTGCTATTTTATTACAAGCTTTTATTCCTACAACTTCTGAAAAAATATTTAAAGGATTAAATATTACGAAGACAGATTTTGCTAATATTAATGAAAAAGAAGAAGTTTATAATTTAGGGAATGAGAAACCAGCAAATCTTTTTGAAAGGATTAAAGAAGATTAATGTTTACCGATAGTCATTGTCATTTATATAAAGAATATTATGAAAATTTAGACTCTATTATTGAAGATAGTATTAAGCAAAAAGTAAATCGATTTATAAATAATGGATGTGATAAATTATCTAATATAGAAGTTTTAGAAGGAATAAAACTTTATGATAATATGTATGGTACTTTAGGAATTCATCCCGAAAATGTTGATAGCTATACTAGGGAAGATTTAAAGTTTATTGAAGATAATTTAGCTAATCCTAAAATTATAGCAATTGGCGAAATTGGCTTAGATTATCATTATTCTAAAGAAAATAAAGATAAACAAATTAACTTATTAGAATTACAATTACAAATGGCTGAAAAATATCATATACCAGTGGTTATTCATAGTAGAGAAGCAACTTTAGATACTATTAATTCTTTAAAAAAATATAAGGTTAAAGGGGTAATTCATTCTTTTAGTGGTTCCCTTGAAACCGCTAGAGAGTATTTAAAAATGGGCTATTTACTTGGGGTTAATGGCGTTATAACTTTTAAAAATGCTAATATTAAAGAAGTTATTAAAGAAATACCTTTAGATAAAATAGTTTTAGAAACAGATTCCCCTTATCTTACGCCTGAACCTTTTAGAGGTAAACAAAATAATCCTAGTCATATAATTGATATTGCTAAATTTGTTGCTGATTTAAAAGGTATAAGTTTAGAAGAACTAGCTCATATTACTAATCAAAACATTGAAAATTTATTTAAGAAAATACAAGATAACTAATATTTCTAGTTGTCTTTTTTTGTAAAGTGTTTTTTTAAAAAGATAGTCTAGCCATGATTTAATATGATATATTGTAGTTAAGAATGGGATGATTATAGGTGAGTACTGGAAAAAGAATTGCTTTCAATCTTTTATTTGTTTTCCTTTTTATTGGTTTAGGAATAGGTATTGGTTTTGTCATAACTAATTATGCCAACAGGGATACTTCCAAACCGGGAATAAATGTAGATTATGACGATGGACAAATTTATGTGCCTGGTCATTATGTAGTTAATCCTAAGCCAGAAGGGGCTAAAGAATATTTAGAAAAAAAATATGAACAACTTTATGCCTATGAATTTATCGATGGCTATTTTGTAGCTTATAAATATAATAATGCTAATGAAAGATATGAATATTTGAATTCTACTTCTTGTGGAAGAGTTTGTGAAATAGCGTCTTATGTCCATTTTACTTATGAAGATTTAGATGTTGGTCGCGTAGTTATTAACTCTGATGATAAAAACATTATTTTTGATTTTAATAAAGGTTCACTTGGTACGTATGATTATATTGAATTAATTGAAGATAATGATGAAAAATATTTCATAGTTAAAAATGACAATCAATGTAGTTTAATGACTTTATATGGTAAAACTCTATACAGTGTTAATGGTGAACTTACGGATTGGGATTTAGCTGGTAATAAAGGCTTAGATGGCTATATGTACTCTATTAAAAATAATTTAATGGTTTATCATGAGAATAATAAATATGGCCTACTTAAACTTGATGATGGTGCTATATTAATCGGAGCGAAGTTTGATTATTTAAGATTGTTATATTATAGTCATAATGAGTTTAATACGTCCTACGTTAAGATAAAAGAAAAAGATAAATGGTATTTATATAATATTAAAGAAAATAAAAAAGTATTAGATACGGGTTATGATCAAATAATAACTGTGTATAATGATGTTTTAGTAGTTGAAGAAAATAAAAATATTTATTTTAAAAATTTAAAAGGAAATAATTTAGTAAATGATAGTGTTAAAATTTCTCAATCATTTGAAGATATAGATTATGATTGGGAAATTATTAGCAATAATATTAGTTTTAAAGTAAGTGATAGTAATATTTATGTTGTAATGCCTAATAATAATGAAAATCTATATTATTCTTTTGAAGATGATGGTATAGAGGATAATGGAAAATATTATGATAATCTTGAAGAATATATAGAAGCAGGTCAAAAAAATATTACAGTTTATAGATTTGATATTAATAATAAAAAACTAACAAAACTAAACTAAATAAAAGTTCAAAGATAACCTGGTAACGCTTGTTATCTTTTTTTGACATTAGCAGTAAAATTAGTTATAATTAATATGTTAGAAGGTGAATAATGAAAAGAGTAATCAATTTTATAATTAGAACATCTTTTATAATTCTTTTTGTTGTGGCTTCTTCTAGTTATGTTAATATTGTGGAAACTAAGTCATATAGTGATAATATTAATAAAACAGTTAATCTATCAACAATGGCTTTAAAAGCGCAAGAATTTCAAGAAAATGATATATATAGTGCTAAAGATACATTTACTGGTGATTTAACCGGCTATGTTTATAATTGCCCTTTATGTGGAGGAACTTTAGGGTGTAAGCCTTCTTATGATATAACAGATGGTAAAACAACTTATCCTGATGAGACATATGGAGTTGTTAGAATAGTGGCATCATCTAAAAATTTACCATGTGGCTCTATTGTCAGATTTCAAACTAATCGGATATCAAGTGAACCAGTAATTGCTATTGTGCTTGATCGAGGAGTTAGGGGTAATGCTTTAGACTTACTTAGTAGTGATATTAGATACGCTTATGATATTGTAGAAAGAAGCGTAATAACTTATGATGTATTAAGATTTGGTTATGGAACAAATGAAGGCTAAAAAGAGTTTAGGACAAAATTTTTTAATTGATGAAAAAGTCATAAATAAAATAGATGAAAGTATTTTAGCAACCCCAAATGATTTAATAATTGAAATAGGACCTGGAATGGGAGCTTTAACAAAAAAGTTAAAAGCTAAAGGATCTTTTTTATTAGCGTATGAAATTGATCATGATTTAGAAAGTTATCTTAAGGTCCTTGAAGATGAAAAAGTAAAAATAATCTGGCAAGATATTTTAACAAGTGATATTAAAAATGATATAAAGAATATTAAATATGAAAATTTATATATTGTAGGAAATTTACCTTATTATATAACAACACCTATTATAAAGTATTTAATTAGTTTAGATTTAAATGCCAACGAAATGCTATTTATGGTTCAAGATGAAGTTGCCGATCGCTTTACAGCTTTACCTAAGAGTAAAGAATATGGGAGTATGACATTATATTTAAAATATTATTTTGAAGTTAAGAAATTATTTAAAGTAGATAAAAATTGTTTTAAACCGATTCCTAAAGTTGACAGTGCGATTATAAAATTAGAAAAAAGGAAAGATAAACCTAACGTAAAAGAAGATGACTATTTTAAAATAATTAATGAAAGCTTTAGAATGAAACGGAAGACTTTAAAGAATAATTTAAGTAATTATGATTTTCCAATAATAAAAGCAATTCTTGATAAATATCAATATAAAGAAAATGTTAGGGCGGAAGAATTAGAAGAAGAAGTATTTGTAGAGATTACTCATAAAATAGAAGAAAATAAAGAAAAATAAAAAGAGGGAAGATATGGAAAAGAAAACAAAATATATTTTAATAAGTATTGCTATTTTAATTTTAGGTATTGTAATTATCTCTATTTTTATCGTTGCAAAGAAAAATGGGGAAGTTAAAAATTATGTTGATTTTGTTAGGACTTATAATGTTATAAGTATTAATGCTAGTGATGATGCTGAGTATGTCAATTTAACCATTAGGGATCTAAACAGTGATAGTTTGGCAGTTGTTAAAGTAGCCAGAAATTTAATTGAAGATGAAATAATTGAAGATAGTCCTTATGAGTTTACTTTTGACTATAATGGTCCAGCCCTTGAGGATACGGTAACCTCTATTTTTTCAAATATGACTTTAAAAAGTGTTAAACTCACAAATAAACTATCTACAGAACAAAGGCAAGATACCTTGTAGGAGGTTTTATGTATAATTATGATTTTTCAAAAAATAATGAAAAAGTAATTTATGAAAATACTAATTTAGTAATTGAAAAAGATGAAAAATTAGGAACTAAATGTTTATTAATTACGAATAAAAATATATTATTATTTGATAATTATAATGAAGGAACGGCGCTTAATACAAGAGGTCTTTATATGCCACCTTTATATTATGTAATCTTTAGTGAGCCACTTAAAAAATTAAATTATCAAGTTATCGATAATAATACATATTTGAAAGATTATAATTTAATTTTCTATAATTTAGATTTAGATGCTATTCTTAAAAATTCATAATTTAAAGTTAATATCATAAAATTTACTGGTGATATGTTTGGAAATTAATAAAGGGGATTTTGTAACCAGAAAAAGTTATAATCATGATACTGTTTTTAAGGTTATTAATATCAAAAATGGAATATATTATTTAAAAGGAGCCGAAGTTAGATTATATGCCGATAGTGATATTTCGGATTTAGTAAAGTGTGATAAGCCAAAAGAAGAAGATTACTCTAAAGATGTAAGAGGAGGTAAGTCCTTAACAAGTGAAGATTTCTTTTATCTTCCAGGAAAAATCTTACATATTGATGGGGATAGTGAATATTTAGAGAAGTGCTTAAAGTATTATAAATATGCTGGTGTGTATGCCATTGGTAAAAAGATTAAAGAAGAAGATATGTATGAACAAGTAGGACTTCTTTTAAAAGAATATAAACCTGACATTCTTATCATAACAGGACATGATGCCTATTATAAGAAAAAAGGAAGTATTAAAGATAATGATAACTATAAGAATACTAAGAACTTTATTAAAGCTGTTAAAGCAGCCCGAAATTATGAAAAAAGTCACGATAAATTAGTAATAATTGCTGGAGCTTGTCAGAGTAATTATGAAGAATTAATCATGGCCGGGGCTAATTATGCCTCTAGTCCGAAGCGAGTTAATATTCATGCTTTAGATCCCGCGATTATTGCTGTTACCATTGCTTTAACAGAAAGAAATAAAGAAGTAGATTTAAAAGAAACTTTAGAAAAAACTAAATATGGTAAAGATGGTATGGGTGGCATCATGGGTAATGGCCTTATGTATGTGGGGTACCCAAGATAATGAATATTGATTTAGTTAAAAATAAGTTAGAAGCTAATCTTAATAAAAAAGTTATTGTAACAGTTTATGGCCTTAGAAATAAAATTTCCCGATATGAAGGAATATTATATAAAATATATCCCAATATATTTACAATTATGTATAATGGTAATGAAAAAAGTTTTACTTATAATGAATATATAACGGGGGATATAAAAATAAAATTTATTTAAAAATAGTTGAAAATTAGTGGGGTTTGTTTTACAATTAAATTGGTGAGTATTTCAAGATAAGGAGTGAAAATTATGGAAATTACAAAAGTACGTGTTCACAAGGTCGATAGAGAAGGATCTCGACTAAAAGGTTACGCAACAGTAACTATTGATGATTGCTTTGTTGTAAGCAATATTAGAATAATAGAAGGAGAAAACCGTTTATTCTGCGCAATGCCAAGTCGTAAAGTAAATGATGATAAATTTGAAGATATAGTTCATCCAACTAATGCTGAAACAAGAGAAATGTTTGAATCTAAAATCTTAGAAGAATATAATAATCCAACTGTTGAAGAAAATTAAGTAGGGAAACCTACTTTTTATTTTGTTCTAAATTTTTAATTTTCACATACCCTTTTTAATAGGAGGATATATGGAAAGTGTTATAGATGGAAATAATTATGGTAGTCATGAAATAAAAGTAGTTGATCGTAGTATTATTAGTTTATCAGGAATTAATAAAATAAGTAGTTTTGATGATCAAGAATTTTTAATGGAATCCAATATGGGAATTATTCTTTTAAAAGGAGAAGGCTTAGAAATAATTAAATTAGATACCCATGATGGTAATGTTAAAATAAAAGGTAAATTAATAAGTATAGCTTATTTAGAAAATATGAAAAAAACTAAAGAAGAAAGTTTACTAACTAAATTATT
>CANRKS010000038.1 GCA_947631285.1 uncultured Bacilli bacterium
TATTCGGAATTTCATCTCTTATAGATGGAAGTGGTTCTTTTAAATGCTTTAAAGCAATTTCTACAGCGTTTTCACCTTTAAAAGGAAGTTTTCCAGTAAGTAGTTCATAAAATAAAATACCGATAGAATAAATATCACTTTGTAATGTCGATCCTTTACCATTAGCTTGTTCTGGCGGAAGATAATGAACACTTCCCATAACTGAATTAGTTTGTGTAAGTTGCGTAGAATTCATGGCCATGGCAATTCCAAAATCCGTAATTTTAACCATACCATTTTCTAAAATCATTATATTCTGTGGTTTTATATCTCGATGAATAATATAAGAATCATGGGCTACAGAAAGACCATCCGTTATTTGTAAAACAATATCTACAGCTTCCGGAATAGTTAAATGTCCCCGCTTTTTTAAAAGCTGCTTTAAGTGTTTACCTTCAATATATTCCATAACAATATAATATTCCCCATTATCTTCTCCAACATCATAAACTTCCACAATATTAGGATTAGATAAACTACTAGCGGCGAGAGCTTCTCTTTGAAATCTTCTGACAAATTTCTCATCATTAGCTAAATCGCCCCGTAAGACTTTAACAGCTACATTTCGATCAAGAATTGTATCGTATGCTAAATATACATTAGCCATTCCACCTTCACCAATGCTTTTAATTACTTGGTAACGGTCACTAATCTTTTGCCCTTTCATTATCATTTTTATTCACCATTCCTTGAAAGATATGCTATTGAGATATTGTCATTTCCTCCTCTAGCATTACATTTTCTAATTAATTTTTCCACTTTTTCATGGGCTTCTAATTCATCATCATTTAAAACTTTTTCAATTTGTTCTTCCGTTAACATATTCGTAAGGCCATCACTACATAACATAATGGCATCGAATTCAATATCTATAACATCAAAAATATCCATATCTACTTTTTCTGCAGCCCCCAAGGCTTTCATCAAGACATTTTTCTTAGGGTGAATTTTGGCTTCTTCTTCGGTTAAATTTCCCGCATCAACTAACAAACTGACTAAAGTATGGTCATGCGTTACTTTATGCAGTTTTTTATTTTTCATAACAAAACCTGAAGAATCCCCAATATTACCAAAAATTAAATAACTTTTAGTTAAAAGAGCTACGACTAAAGTTGTTCCTAAACCTTTAGAATCAACATTTTTTTCGCCATAGTCTAAGATTTCGCCATTAATTTCATTAATATTATCATTTAACCAATTAACTGCGTCTAATTTTGAGCCAATTGATGGCGTATCATTAAACCTTTTCCCTAAATGAGACACCGCAATACTTGAGGCTACTTCCCCTTTACGATGACCACCCATACCATCAGCAACCACTAATAAATATTCATTGCTTTCATTTTTTAAAATTGTAACACTATCTTCATTATGACTTCTAACTCTTCCTGAATCCGTCATATAACATGATTCCATTTTTACACCTCTTTACTTCTTAGTTGTCCACAAGCTGCACTAATCGAATCCCCAAATTCTTTTCGAACAGTAACATTAATTTTTTGTTTACTTAATTCTTCTTTAAATTCTTTTATTCTTTCACTTTTTTTAAAGTCTAAATTATTTGTTTCATTATAAGGTATAAGATTAACATAGACATTCATTCCTTTTAAAAGGTTTGCTAGTTCATGAGCACATTCTAGGCTATCATTTACCTCCTTAAGCATAACATATTCTATAGTTACTCGTCTATTAGTTTTTAAAATATATTTTCTTAAAGATCCCATTAGTTGACTAATATTATACACTTTATTAATCGGCATAATTTGACTTCTAATGACATCATTCGGCGCATGCAAACTAATAGCTAAATTAACTTGTAAGGGTAAATTACTAAATTCTAAAATTTTCGGAACAAGTCCACAAGTAGATACCGTTATATGTCTAGAGCCAATCCCTAAACCTTTTGGATGATTAATAATTTTAATAAAATTAATGACATTGTCATAATTATCAAATGGCTCTCCAATTCCCATGACAACTACATTATTAATTTTATCCTTAATATCTTCCTCAATTAAAAGAATTTGTTCAACCATTTCATAAGCTTCTAAGCCTCTAACTTTTTTCAAACGCCCACTTTCACAAAATTTGCATCCCATATTACAACCAACTTCAGAAGAAACACAAACACTTTTGCCATAATCATGTTCCATTAAAACAGCTTCAACATAATTACCATCTTTTAATTCAAAAAGATACTTTTTAACTAAAGGTCCTTCTTCTTTTCGCTTTATTTTTATAAAATCAAGATTAAAATCTTTTTTTAAAGTGTCACGTAAATCTTTTTTTAAATTAGTAAAATGATCAATATCTTTTTCTTTATGAATATATAACCATTCAAAAATTTGCGTAGCCTTATATTTCTTCTCGCCCAATTTTAAAAAATAGTCTTCTAATTGTTCCATATTTAAACTTATTAAATTTTTCATACTTTTATTTTACTATATTTTAAAGAAAATGTATGCAAAAAAATCAGACATATCATAAATATGTCTGAATAAGTATGTTTTTGAGTCTTTAACATCTGACTAATGATTATGATAGTTAAGAAATTCTCCTAACAATAGAAGTATAACATAGCCAACATTTTAAAGCAAGTCTTTTGTCCAAATATATACACATTTTTCTTTTTCGATTTAAAGAAACCTTATAATAACGCATAAGAAATGGAGCGTAAAAAAATGGAAAGGCTAAAAAATTTAAGAGATGATATTGATTTAAAACAAGAAGATGTTGCCAACATTATTGGTTTAAAAAGATCTACTTATACTTCTTATGAAATAGGAAGAGATACCATTCCTATTAGTCATTTAAATACACTATGTAACTATTTTGATGTTTCAATCGACTATGTTTTAGGTCTTACTGATCAGAAAAAATATTTTAATATGAAACCAGACATTGATAAAGCTTTAACTGGAAAAAGATTAAAATTGCTCCGTAAAGAAAATAATATTACTCAAATCAAAATGGCAGAGATTTTAAATATTTCAAGAAGTACTTGGACTGGTTATGAAAGTTCTAAATATCAAATACCTACTCTTATCTTATATGAACTTGCAAAAAGATATCATACTTCAATTGATTATTTATTAGGAAAAATTTCCAAATAAAATTTCCTTTTTAACCATAATTTAAGCCTTATCATAAAATATTATGAAGTATGAAAGGAAGGTTTAATGACGAAAGGAATTTTAACAGGGCGAGAAAAAGAGGTCTTTGAACTACTAGTATTAAATAAAACGACTAAAGAAATTGCAGAATATTTAGCTATTAGTGAAAAAACAGTTCGTAATCATATTTCTAATACCATGCAAAAACTAGGAGTTAAAAGCCGGGCTCAAGCTGTCGTAGAATTATTAAAACTAGGAGAACTATCAATTTAGATTGTTCCTGATACTTTAAAGAGTGATTCTTATCATTCTTTTTTATTAGTTATAAAAAAGAAGTTAATTAGTATAATTAATTAGGTGGTTTTATGCTGAAGCGCTTCGCTTTTAAAAAAACTATTATTATTTCTTTATCATTTTTTATCTTGCTTTTAATTTATTTATTTCCCAGTAATGAAGCTTATAATATTCATACTACTTTAACTTATACTAATCCTGTTACTATTCCCATTTACTTAGTCGATGATAATAATTTAGTATCACGGTTTGAAGTAATTAAAAAAAGTGATGATATTAATACTTTAATTGAAGAAGTTATTAATAATTTAACTGTGGGAAATGAAAATATATCCCATATTCCGAGTAATTTTAAACCCGTTATTCCGCAAAATACCAAAATTATTAATAAAGATTTAACTGATGGCCTTTTGAAAATAAATTTTTCTAAAGAATTATTAAATGTTTCCTCTTCTAATGAAGAAAAAATGTTAGAAGCTATCATCTATTCTCTAACTGAAATTAAAGATGTTAAAAAAGTCATGATTTTTGTCGAAGGAGAACTTTTAAAATCCCTTCCCCACAGTGGGAAAATTCTTCCTCCTACTCTCGATAGGAGTATTGGAATTAATAAAGTTTATGAACTTAATAGTATGAAAGATGTCGCTAAAATAACAACTTATTATGTTAGTAAAATAGATGGTTTTTCCTATTTTACACCTCTTACCACTGTGACTAATACCCAAAATGAAAAAGTTGAAATTATTATTGAAAAATTAAAAACCTCCCCTACTTATGAAACTAATTTAACGAGTTATCTTGCCTCCTCGGCTGAACTTTTAAATTATGAAATATTAGAAAATTCAGTTAATTTAAGTTTTAATAATTCCGTTTTAAATTTAGATGATAATAAAATTATTGAAGAAGTTAAATATTCGATTGCTCTATCCATTCGCGATACTTATAATATTAACGAAACTATTTTTTATGTAGATGATCGCTTAATTGATGCCTTTTTTATCTAGCGTGATAAAAAGGCGTTTTTTAACCTTGAAATATTAAGAATAATAGTATATAATTTTAATTGTTTAAAAAAGACGTTTCCGTAGCTCAGCTGGATAGAGCAATCGCCTTCTAAGCGATCGGTCAGGCGTTCGAATCGCCTCGGAAACACCATCGTATATTAAAACACTTTAAAAGAGTGTTTTTTTAAATGCATTAAATAAAGATTCATGGTACAATATTATTATATTAGGTGGTGATGATATGGAAGGAAAAAAGCATAATCATAAAGGATTAGTAATTGCCATTATTTTGATTGCTTTAATAAGTATGGGCACTTATTCTTTTATTAAAATAAAAGCTAAGTTAGATTATGAAAAAACTTATGAATATAAATTAATTAATAAAGGCTATCAAGAAAGTGATGCCAGTAAATTAGCTAAAATATTTAAAGATACGGAATTAGAATATATTTTAAATAATGAAATTAGTGATGTCTATTTAAATATTGCTAATGATAAATATTTTATCTATGATCAATTTTATGATTATTTAAATTATAAACAAGAAAGTGATAAAGATATAAGAGAGGTTGTCGAAAGAGTTAATACGAAGACGAATAAAGCTTATTATGAAGATTCAACTCCGACTGATGTTAGTAAAAAAGAATTAATGCTAGTTAATAAATATACTTATTTAGATGAAACTTATGAGCCAGAAGAATTAGTAACCATTCCGCCAACTTATTCCTACGGTGAAATTGGTAGTCAAAAAGCTACTCAATCTACTTATGATGCTTTTCTTGATATGTGGAGAGCGTCCCATGAACAAGGCTACTATTTAATGGTTAATTCTTCATATCGGACTCACGAAAAACAACAAGCTGTTTATAATGACTATAAAAAATCATATGGCACCACTTATGCCGACTCTATCGCAGCTAGGCCAGGATACTCGGAACATCAAACTGGATATACTTTAGATATTTTTGAACAAGGGACTAGTCAAAAGACTTTTCCCCAAACTGATTCTTATAAATGGCTAGTAGAAAATGCCCATAAATATGGCTTTATCCAACGTTATCCCGAAGATAAAGAAGAAATAACCGGCTACAACTTTGAATCTTGGCATTATCGTTATGTTGGTGTTGAGGCTGCTACTTATATTTATGAAAATAATATTACTTTTGATGAATACTATGCTTACTTTGTCAAGTAAGCATTTTTCATAGGCAAAAGGTTTAAAATTTGGTGGTTTTTTGGTATAATAATTAACAGGTGAAATGTGTGAATTATCCCAATCAAATTAAAAAAGTTTATCATAAAAATACCAACTATGCTAATCGAGGAATGGACTTAGAAGGTATTATCAATGAAGCTAATCAATATTATCTAGATAACGACTTAGCTTTAATATATAAAAAGCCAACCCCTATTGGGATTGTAAAAGTAAATTATGAAAATAATAAACAACGGATAACAGATGCATATTTTGCTACCCAATCAACATTAGATTATAATGGATTATATAAAGGAAAATATATAGAATTTGATGCTAAAAATACTGAGTCAAAAACTTCTTTTCCCATTAATAATGTCCATGAACATCAAATTTTGCATATTAGAAGGGTAATAAGACATGGGGGAATTGTTTTTTTAATTATTCGAATTAATGGTCTTATCTATTTATTGAATGGACCTGTATTTATTCAGTTTATTGACACCAATACAAGAAAAAGTATTCCCTATTCTTTTATAGAAGAAAATGGTTATTTAATTGAATATAATTATAACAGAGGTCTTGATTACTTAAAAATTGTTGATTTAATTGGAGGATTTAAAAATGAAGAAGATTAAATTAAAAAATAAGAAAGTTAAAGCTAAAAGTTCTAAAGACAAAAAAGTAGTTTGGAAAAGCATTTTAAACTTTTGTCTTATATGTGCCATAGGTCTTATCAGTGCTTGTTTAGCTTTTGCTCTTTATATTGTTATAACTTCACCTAATTTCGATAAAAATAAATTATATCAAAAAGAACCTACTATTCTTTATGATAAATATGGTGATGAACTAGCCAGAGTTGGTTCTATGGATAGTGATGTTATTACTTATGATGAAATACCTGATGTTTTAATTGATGCTTTAATTGCGACGGAAGACTCTCGTTTCTTTCAACATAATGGACTTGATTTATTTAGATTTTTGAAAGCTTCATTTGGACAATTACTAGGAAGTAATTCAGCTGGTGGGGCATCAACTCTATCCATGCAAGTAATTAAGAGAACTTATACTAGTACTAATGATGAAGGCATTGAAGGTATTATCCGGAAATTTACTGATATCTATATGGCAGTCTTTAAACTAGAAGCTAATTATACTAAAGAAGAAATAATTGAATTTTATTTTAACAGTCAATGGTTTGCTAATGCTGGTGATATCAATATTGAAAAAGGTATATATGGTATTGAACAAGCTAGTCTATACTTCTTCGGTAAATCAAGTAAAGATTTAAACCTAGCAGAAGCTTCCCTTTTAGTAGGAATGTTCCAAAATACTTATTATAAAAATCCTTATAGTTTTCCTGACGCTGCGAAAGATAGACAAAAGACTGTTTTAAAATTAATGGTTAGACATGGTTATATTACCCAAGAAGAAGCCGATGATGCTTATGCAATTAGTCTTGATGATTTATTAGTTAAACAAGATCGAAGTGAAATATTACAAGCCGAAAGTAAACAAGCTTTTATTGATTATTGTTTAAAAGAAGTTGAGGCTAACTTAAAAATTAATCCAAGAGAAGTTTCTTTAAAGATTTATACAACGTTTGATCCAAAGATTCAAGATGTCTTAGAAAAAGTTGAAGATGGAGAGGTTTATAAATTCCCAAATAGTTATACAGAAACACCTGAATATGTTGATGAAGGTATTGCTGTTACTAGTATTGCTGATGGTTCTATTGTGGCTTTATCTGGAGGAAGAAATTATAAAGCTAATGGTCAAAACTTAGCAACCGATATTAAAAAGCAACCTGGTTCAACAGCTAAACCTATTTTCGATTATGCAATGTATATTGAACATATTTCTCAAAGTTCTTATGCTATGTTCTTAGATGAACCAACTACTTATTCAACAGGGAAAAAAATAACTAACTATGATAATAGTTATAAGCATTTAATAACTATGCGTGATGCTTTAAGAGATTCACGTAATATTCCAGCCTACCTAGCCTTTAAGGAAGTATCTAAATTAGATCAAAAAATAATCGAAGATTTCGTTCATAGTGTGGGTATTGATTATGGTGAAAATTTATTTGAAGCTGCTTCAATTGGTGGTTTTGATGGAGTATCGCCTTTACAAATGGCCGCAGCTTATGCCACATTTGCGAGAGGTGGTTATTATATAAAACCATATTCTTATACTAAGATATATAATAATGAAACCGAAAAAGAAATTAATTATAGTTATAGTAAAGAAAAAGTAATGGAAGAATCTACTGCTTATATGATTAATAGTATCCTAGATAATTATGGAGCTGGTGGTAGTAAGGTTGCTAGTAAAACAGGTACAACTAACTTACCAAAAGATGTTAAAGATAGTAATCACTTACCAAGTGGCGCTATTCTAGAAGTTTGGTACAATAGTTATTCGACCGAATACTCAGTATCTTTATGGTATGGTTATAAGAAATTATATCCAAATGCTTCAGAGACTAAACATTACTTAACTAGTTCAAGTGGTGGAACAGCTAGAAGTACTATAATGAGTTATCTGGCAAGTAAAATTCATAAAGATAAAAAAGCATTCCCTGTTCCTAAAGGGGTTACAAGCGTAAATGTAGAAAAAGAAACTTTCCCACCAAAATTATGTAGTGCTTATACTCCAAGTAATTTATGCATCACCGAATATTTTGTTTCGGGAACAGAACCTACTGAAGCTTCTAAAAGATTTGATACTTTACCTGATCCAACTAATGGTAGCTTCTCATTTAGTGGCAGCACAATTACCCTAAAGTGGACGCCAATTTCAACACCAGAAGCCATTGATCAAACTTACTTAACTAATCATTTTAATGAGTATTATGGTGATTATGCCAGTCAATATTACAATAGTCGTTTAGAGTATAATAATACTAATATTGGTAATTTAGTTTACCGAATTTATTTAAAAAACAGTGATGGCACATTAACCGAAATAGGAAGTACAACGGGCAATACCTTTAACTACTCTGCTTCCGTTGGTGGTAACTACACATTTGTTGTTAAGGCTTCTTACTCAATCTTTAAGAGTAATGCTTCCCCTGGTCTAATTATTAGTACTAGAACAATCGATAATAATGTTAGTAACATGGTTGATCCTAACAATAGTCATGATGATGATGATGAAGATACAGGATTAATCGAGTAGAGAGAAATAATTAAATTATTTCGTCCCTCTCACACCACCGTACGTACCGTTCGGTATACGGCGGT
>CANRKS010000039.1 GCA_947631285.1 uncultured Bacilli bacterium
CATACTTTGCATAAAAAGAAAAGCCTAATTTCAATAGAAATTAAACTTTTTTTATTTCTTCATCTGTCAAACTCGGGTTATATTATAAATAATCTTAATATTTATAAGCACAATTATGCACTTGTTAAAAAAAGTATTCATATTTCACTCACATTGATGATATAATAGAGATATGAAAAAGAAGTATATAAAATTAAATGATAATTATAGTCATTTAGCAATCGGTAATATTATTAATGTTATTAAAGAAGAAAGCAAAAATAAATCTTCAGCTATTCAGGAAGAAGTTTTCTGTGCCTTATTTAATATAACGTATGCTAATGAATCAACTGTTAATAATTATTGCATTGGTTCTCGTAGTTTAGGAAACGACTATAAACAAATTTATATTAGTTTAAAAAAGAAATATGCAACTGATCCTTCCGTATTTGTTGAAATTATCGATAACATTTTAACTATTGTTGAAGGTTCTATTTATGATATTAAAAATATTAAATCGTTAAATGGAAACAAATCTTTAAAAAATATATGTCAAAAATTATATAATATTAGTAAGAATGATTTTTTTGTTCCTAAAGAAAGCATCACTTTATTTCGAAATTTATTAAGTGAAAAAAATTATTATCAACTTTTTGTGGAATTTCTTCTTTTTGCTATATTAGAGAAAAAACAACCTCTTTATGAAGATGAAAAAACCAAAAATATTGTAGAAACCATTTTACAAAACACAGATATTTCGGTCGTGGATTTACAAAACTTTTTGCTTTTAGAATTAAATGAAGGTATTAATTTTAGTTATTCTCTTTTAAATTTAGCCGAAAGTGGTAATGCTTATGCTAATTATGAAATTGCTGTTCAAGAATATCGAGGAACCTTCTCGGGCACCCCTCGTTTTGATAAAGCTTATGCTTATTTTGAAAAAGCTTCCGCAAAAGAACATCCATCTGCTTATTGGATGATGGGTAATATGATAATGAAAAAAATCATTGGTAATGGTAGTGATGAAGATCTAAAAAAAGGATTCCAATATTTTAAAAAAGCCGCGAAGCTCGGAAATATTGCCGCGAAAAATTCCTTAGGGCTATGTTATTTAAAAGGTGAGGGTACTACTAAAGATACTGATAAAGCATTGGCTCTTTTTCAAGAAGCGGCGAAGAAAAATTATGCTTATGCGTATAATAACTTAGGCCTTTATTATGAAAAAGAAAAAGATTACGAAAAAGCTTATGATTACTTTTTAAAAAGTGCTTCTTTAAATGAAAGTTTTGCCTGCAATAGAGTTGGTGAATACAAAAGAGGTAAAAACATACCAAAAGAAGCTTTGGAATATTACGAAAAAGCCCTTAATAGTAGTATCCGTGAAAGATGTATATGGGCATATTATAATATTGGTAAATATTATTATCTAGAAGGTAATTTAGAAAGTAAAATATTAAAAGATGAAGATAAAGCGATTAGCTATTTTGAAAATTCCGATTCTCTAATAGAGTCTTTAGAAGAATTACTAGCTATCTATTATAAAAGAAATGACGTAGAAAAAATTAACTATTATAAAAATAAAATAGAAAGTCATCCTTTATATGATGAAAAGGTTGCTAAAAGAATTAATGGAAAATTAAAAAATATTAAAGATCATAAAGAGAAGATTATTATTCCTTAGATCTTTAATATTTTTTTATTTAAATACTTTACTATAATAATTATTATCAATAATTAATTTACTCATCGTTATTTTATTATTAACAATTTGATTAACAGTTGTTACATATTGAGGATCATTTTCTTCTCCTTCAACAGGAACAAATTGTCTTTTAGCAGCATAATAGATACCTTTATCACTAGCCCAAGAACGATCGGCAAACATAGCAAGTCCTCCTTCGGTACTTAGAATATCTTTACCAATAAATAATCGAGAATCATATTTTATACCAAATGCATTGTAAATTGTCGGTATAACATCTATTTCACTTCCTACTTTATCAACTTTAATTGGATCCATTTGATTATTCCATAAGATAAAATTACTTTTATTTACTAACACTTTATCATCTTTTGGATAAGAAGATACTTCATTTATTTCTTCAATGGTAAGTTCATATGGATAATGATCTCCCACTAAAGCAATGACAGTATTATCTAGTTTTCCAGCTTCACTTAATTTTTGAATTAAAGTTTCTAAAGCCTTGTCTAATTCCATTTGGGCAGCAATATAAGAAGCCGGTCCTTCACTATAAGGAAGATTAAACTTTTCATACTCTTCTCTATGCTTGCGAGCTTGAGCATTCGCAGCAAATGTATAAGTAGCATGACCTGATACAGAAGCATAAAAGACCATAAATTTATCATCATTAATATAATCTGTGTAAGTCTTTTCAATCATAGCCACATCACTTTGAGGCCATTCTTTACAATTAATTAAAGTTTCTAAACCATTATAACAAGCTTTAAAATTATCAAATCCTAAGCTTTCCAAATACTTATTACGATCTTGAAAACGATAAGAATTATTATGATAGGCATATGTTTGATAATTGTTTTCCTTAAATTTAGTTGCTACACCTTGAGGAAAAGCAATATTACCACTTCTAAATTTAGATAAAATAGAAGTAGATTGAGCATATAATCCCGTTAATTCTTGGAACTCTCCCCCAATTGTACTATAAATAGTTGGAGTATAAAAATTAGTAAAGACAAATCCATTGTTAACTAATTTATATAATGTCGGCGTTAAATCTTTAGAAACAGCAATTTCATTAAAGCTTTCCGCCATAAACAAAATTAAATTTTTATCTTTAAAAAAGCCGGTATATTCATTTTGTAAAGTTCCTTTATCATTTTTCATATATTCATGAATTTGCTTAACTTGATTATTAGCTTCCCCACTTATTAAAGAATCAAAATCAATATCTAAATTATTGTAATCATAAACAATTGGTTCTGAAGATTTATCTTCATCATGATTAAGACTACCATTTAAAACAATTTTCTCTTCAAATCCAAAAATAGCTCTTTTAACATCAATAACAAATGAATTTAAAACGCCAAAATTCTCCATATTTAAAGAAACATCATTAATATCATAATATAAAGCATGAGGTGAATATGATTTATCTTTATCAATATTAAGCCCTAATAAATAAAGGCCATAAAAACCTAAAGTCATAGCTAAAATAACTAAACTTTTTTTAAAACTATTTTGTTTAAAATGTAAATAATTACGTCCCAATAAGGAAACGATTAATGGAACAAAAAATAAAATAATTCCTGGTAACCTTTTAACGGTTTCCATTACAGCTTTACCGGCAAATTCCCCGATTTGATCCGCTACTTGAAAATCACTTAAAGATAAAGTAAAATCAAAATAACTTTTAACTACATATTGAGCACTAAACCAAAAACCTATTAAGCCAATTAAAATGTAAAAAATAGTTTTATTAACTGTTTTATTTTTAAAGAGATTCGTAAATAAACTTAAAAATAAAGCAAAAGGAATTAAAAACAAAACCATATTAAGGAAGGACATACGAAAAATAGGATTACCTATTAATAATTTATATACCACTTCCATATAAATAAAACTAAATAAAAAAATTATAAATAAATTTATTTTTTTCATACATCTCACTCTTAAATTATATCATTTTTTTCTTTAATGTTAACCTTTTCTCTCCAATATTGACAGTAAAATAAAAAGAAGAACTTAGTCTTCCCTTAAAACAATTTTTTTAATTGTACATTTATTAACAATATCTTCAATATCATTTTTAATTAATTCGCCATATTTATTTTCAAAATAGAAAGTATAGTCTTTCCCTTTAATTAAAGATTTTCGACTATCATCATCCATAACTCTTTCTAAAGTTACAGTCTTACCATTTTCATCTTTTATAGTAAGCTCATAATAATGACTCATCTTAACTTCCGTTGTATCCGTCTCAGGATTATAGACACTTCCCTCTTTAATTCCTAAATCTTTAATATTACTTAAAGTATATACCCGACTAAATTCTTTATCTTCAAAATAATTTTTCCCACAGGCTCCATCTTTAAAAGCATTAACTGCATTCATATTCTTACCAAAATAAATATCTTCATTACCATCAGAAGTATGACATTTAATAATAGTTAAATCTTCATTAAAAAGATGATTATCTTTTGTTTCATAAATAACTGTTCCCCCATCTCTTAAAGCTGATTTTACTTTTAAAGATTCTTCCATATTTTTAAAAGCTGCTTCTAAATCATCATTAAATTTAGTTAAATAATCTTTAAATGATAATTTACTTTCTTCATAAGTTATATTTAATTCATCTATATTATATAAATAAATAACGCGATTATTAACTCTAAAATATTCTTTGACAGTATTATTAAAATTATAAGTATCTACAGGTTCACCCTTCTTTTTGGAAGGAATTAAACCAATAATAAAGATAGCAATTAAAATAAGAATAATTATTAAGAAAATACTTTCTAAAGCTGTATTTAATTTATTATAATTTCTCTTTTTATTTTTCATTTTGGAAAGCTTCTTTTTCATAACATCTACCTACTTACTTCTAATATTAATATAAATAAGCAAACCTTTCAAGATATCTTTGCCAATTTCTAAAATTTCTAACTCATTAATAAGATCTAAACACTCGCCATATAAATCATTTAAATAGTTATTAGCGTAATCATAAGCTCCGCTTAATTTTAGAATAGCTCTTATCTCTTCTAAATCATCTTTACTAATATTATGGTTACCATAAATTTTCAAAAAATCATCTTTATAAGGACTATTTATAACATAAGAATATAAAATAGTTTGTTTAAATTCTTCAATATCTGAAGTATTAGATTTACCCGTTTCTTCTTCTTTAGAATAAATGCCTAATAGATCATCTTTAATTTGAAAAGAAATACCAATTTTATTTAAAACATTTTCTAATTGTTCATTGGCATCTTTTCCACCCAAAAGATAACCAAGCATAAAAGGGCCAATGATGGTATACCAACTTGTTTTTAAATGATAAATACTTAGAATATCTTCCTCCGTTACAGCTTTTAAATTATATTTTCCTAAAAAAGGAAGGTAAACATCTATCATTTCTCCTTTAATCGTCTTTATAATAATATCATTATAATAAGATATAAGTTTGGCAAATGCAGGTAAAGAGCCAAATTTTTGGGCTAAATATTTATTAGCTTCAAAAAGGCCTAAATCACCAGCACAGATGGCTAGGGAATTAGCTAATTTTAAAACATCATTATTGTATTCTCTATTACTTGATAATTCTAAATATTCATGACATATTCGTCTAGGAATAGTTTCTTTACCTCTTCTTATTTTAGCATTATCAATTATATCGTCATGAATTAAAATAGCACTTTGAAATGTTTCATACGCATAACCTAAATCTAAATACTTTTTATCTTTATTTCCTGTAAGATAATATCCTAAAGCAATTAACGTTGCTCTTATATATTTACCCCCTTGATTTAAATCTTGCATATTGAAAATAACTTTTTGAACTAAATCATTATCTTGATCTTTTTCTTTAAATAGTTCTTCATTAAATGCCTCTTGATTATCTTTAAACTCTTGATACTTTTCTTTATAAAATATTAAAAAGGCTAATAAGTATTTATAGTTATAAATTTCTTTTATAGGGGTTGATGCTCCACCCGTAATGCCAATTTTTGTCTTTTCATTTATTTCCCTACTGTTTAAAATAAAATTCATAAACTCTTTAATATGGGAAAATTTATAACATGGGACAATACTAGATAATTCATTATATACCTCTTCGGTATTACTACTATTTTCGCCTCCAATGACAAAAACTATATCGACCTCTTTTGCTAATTTTAAACCACTTTCTTTAATCTTTTCCACGGCATTACAAGTTGTATCATCGATAATTATTTCGGCATCTAAATATTTATCTTTTATTAGGCTGGTAACTTCTTTAAAAAAAGCAGGACTAATTGTTGTTTGAGAGGTAATATATTTCTTTTTAGAATCACTTATCTTATTTAAGTCATCAAGGCTATCAATTATTAAACCTTCATTATTACACCAACCATTAGTACCAATAATTTCTGGATGATTTTTCTTACCCACTAAAATAATTTCATAACCATCTAAATATTTTTGATATACTTTTTCATGAATTTTACTAACTTTAGGACAAGTAGCATCATAGTATTCAATTTGATTAGCATTTAAATAGTCATAAGTATTCTTACTTTCACCATGAGCTCTTAATATTACAATATCATTACTATCACATTCTTCTATTTTATTTATAGTAACTATTCCTAAATCATTTAATTCCTCTAATACTTTTTCGTTATGTAAAATTTCTTTATAGATACATATTCTTTTAGGGTTTTCTTTTTCAATTTCCCTTTCGTATATTTCATAAATTAAATTTAAAGCATTTGTACTTCCCTTACAAGTTCCACAAATATCTGCGACTTTTATCATTATAAAACCTCCCCTTAATTTGAAAAAAAGAAATAGAACCTATTTCTTAAAAAGAATCAATATTAATTTTTACTTTTGGCATTTTGTTTATTGCGGCATAGGCTTGAATTAAAGTTCTAATAGATGTAGATGTTTTTCCATTTTTACCAATCACTCTTCCCATATCAGCTTCTGGAACTAAGATTTCTAAAATAGTTATATCATCATCAGCTTCAAAAAGAGAAACTTTAACAAGCTCTTTGTTGGCAACTATACTTTTTACTAAATATTCGGCAAACTCTACAACATTCATAAATGCCTACCTAATTCTTTTTCTTAATTGTCTTAGATGCAGCATATTTTGCCATAATGCCTTCTCTTGATAAAATATTTCTAACGGTAGCAGTTGGCTCTGCTCCATTCTTTAACCAATTTAAAGTTTTTTCTTCATCAATTGTTACAACTTCAGCTCCCTTAAGAGGATCATAAGTTCCAAGAGTTTCAATAAAACGACCATCTCTTGGTGAATGAGAATCAGCCGCAACTATTCTATAAAAAGGTTTTTGCTTTGAACCCATTCTTTTTAATCTTAATTTAACTGCCATATATATGCCTCCTTTTTTACTGCTTTTAGTATATCATTGTTTAAATAGTCTTGTCAACTTTTTTTGTTGACAAGACTATTGATCAACTACTTCCGTCTCTAAATAATCTTCTTTAATATCATCTATTTCTTTATCTAGATCATCATCAACTAGTTCAACATAATCATCATCTAAGTCTTCAACCGAAATTTTAACTTTAGTATTACCAACAATTTCTACTCCCAATTCTTTTTCAATAGTTAGTTCTACGACACTACCATTAACATCTACATTAGTAACGGTTGGTTGTTTTAAACTTCTAACAATAATTTCTGAGTTATTATCTAAAACAGTATCATTTTTAAGTGGCACATTCATTTTATCAGTATAAGTAAATCTTTTAGTGCTAACAGCTGTTTTTGTATCATTATCATATGAATACCAAACATTAACATCAAAAGCTCCTTCAATTAAAACGGCTCCATTATTATTTGAACCATTAAAAGTATTATTGATTACCCAACATCCTAATACAGTATTCGGTCTTTCTTCAGTTTCGATTGTAAATTTATTGCCACTAGTTTTTTTGGCTTTACCAATGACAGCTTTAGTTACAATTTCTCTAAAATTAGCCAAATTTATCACTCCCTAATTTAATCTATGCCAAATATAGGGAAAAAGTACACTCTTTTTATTTCTCTTTTTTTCTTTCAATATTTTAAAAATAGTCCATTGTATTTTTTTGGCATTTCTGCCACTTTTTTACAATAGCATATTAAATATAAATTCTCAAGCAAAAATTTTTTTGATTCAACCGGAAAAACTTTTTTACTCAGGAGGTTTTGCCAGTTGAGTAATTTTTCATAAATCATCACTATAAATTTATTTAATTTAATAAACAAATTAAAAAGAAGTATTATTTTTTCTTACCTCTTTTCGATTTTCTCTTTTCCCCCCATGTAAGGTTGTAATACTTTTGGAATTAAAATACTTCCATCTTCTTGGTAATTATTTTCAAGTAAAGCAATTAAACCTCTTGGTGTAGCTACAACTGTATTTATTGTAATTTCAATATGCACCAAAAGTTTATAATATGTTACTTATTCTTTGTTTTATATAAGCACATTTATTCCCAATTTATAATTTATGATTAACTTTCCAATAACCATTTTTATTTGCACCTACTCTTTCAATATAATCACACTCAATAAGTATTTTAAAATTTCTTATAATAGTTCTTTTATTTACATCTAGTAATCTTGCAAGTTCTTCTTGAGTTATTGATGGTTTGTCCATTATTAATTTTATAATTGATTTTTGTAAATTGTTAAGAGATTTAAATGGTCCATTTTCTGAAATTTCATTATTATCTTTAAATTCATTAATATTAAAAGGTACTGTTACTCGTATGTGGTTAGGAAAAAATTCAAAAATACTTTTATCATACGTTTTTAATACTCTTTGTATCCCTGTCCCAAGTTGTTCCACAAAATTTAAATCTCTAAAAATTCTCATTAATTCTGGATTTCTAGGATTAGAAAAACCTTCTAAAAATTCTTCTTGACTAACTCCTTCTTGTATTCCACCATTTGAAGATATAACTAGCTTATTATCAAACATTTCAAATTTAGGACAATAACCATTACACCAATCATTATGAATAAGCGCATTAGTAATTAATTCCTTTACTGCATTATAATCATACATTTTTATTTCTTTTCTAACTGGAGTTTCTATTTTTGTATAGGTTTTATTTTCTATCATAATTTTATTTAAAATATT
>CANRKS010000040.1 GCA_947631285.1 uncultured Bacilli bacterium
TTTTGTGTGCATTTACTTCTTTAATCCTCTGTTTTTTACATTTCGAGAATTTAAGTTTTCATTTAACGCTTTTTAAACTTGTAAAGTTATGATTAATTTCTAAAATGAATTAGAAGAAATTGAACTATCTTAGAAATAATTGTATAATAATTCTTGAAAGGAGAAAACTTTATGTATACTAATCCATATATTGGAGAACCAGCTCCAGTTTCAAGTGGGGTAAGTGTTTGGGCAGTAGTAGCTATTGTAATAGCAATTATTGGTGGAATAGTTTTATATTTTTTATTCATTAATAATAATAAAGCTGAAAAAAATCCATTTTTACAAAAAGTTAAAGATTTCTTTGGCTTTAAAAAAATGTTAATAGAAGATATGTTAAAAATTATTTATCTAATTTTAGCTATTTTCATTACTTTATACTCATTTGAATTAATCACTGAGAGCTTCATAGCCTTCATTTTCACATTATTAATTGGAAACTTAGTTTTAAGAATCGTCTTTGAAAGTATTTTAGTCAATATTATGATTTGGAAAAATACTAATGAAATTAATAAGAAAGTAAAATAATAAGGAAAAAATTGAGTTTAACTCAGTTTTTTAATTGCGCATATATTTAATTAATTGTATAATTATTTTAGAGGTGGATAATGAAAAAGCAAAATGGTTTATCTTTAATTAGTTCAATAATATTTTTAATATTTGGCATTATTTTGTTTGCCAAACCAGATGGAGTAGTTAAACTTATGTCCAATGTTTTTGGCGCTGTTTTAATCTTAATGGGAGCTTATCGAACAATTAATTATATTATTCAAAATAAAAGATTACAAGTTGTAAACTATAATGAACTAGCTTTTGGGGTAACAGCAATAGTTTTAGGAATAGTATTAATCTTCTTATCAGAATCAATTGCTTTCTTACTAAGACTTATAATTGGTATATGGGTTATCGTGGCCGGCTTAAATAAAATAATGCAAACATTTTATACTACAGATAGAAGTAATAAGTTTTATGCTCTTATTGTCATGGGAATAGTTTTAGTTGGTATTGGTTTATACATTGTTTTAGAGGCAAATTTAGCTTTATCTATTATAGGTTTATTTATGGTATTATATGCAATTATAGATATTGTTAGTTATTTTATGTATAATAAATCAATTAATGATTTCGAAAAAGATTTAAAAGATGCCCAAGAATATATTGAAAATGAAATTATTGAAGGAGAAGCTGTCATAAAAGAAGCTGCTTCTGAATCTAAAAAGAAAAAAGCCAAAAAGAAGTAAGTGATGTTTATTTCTTTATCTTATAGGAATAAATATTAAAGGAAAAGGATGATGAAATGCTCAAAAAGATTTTAGTACCAACAGTATACTTACCTTTTGTTTATTTAATAATTGCTTTTATCATTTATAAAGTTATCAGCAAATTAATTGATAAGGCTTTAGTAATTAAAAAGGGAGCGATTAAGTCTACTCCCTTACATAAAAAAAGAGAAAAGACAATTATTAATTTAATAAAAAGTATTTTAAAGTATATTATTGCTATTATAACTATTTTAGCAATATTAAATATCTATGGAATTGAGACAACCAGTATTATTGCCTCTTTAGGAATAGCGGGAGCTATTATTGGATTAGCTTTTCAAGATACGATTAAAAATTTATTATCGGGTATTGCCATTATTTTTGATAATCATTATATGCAAGGTGATGTTGTAACAATTAATGGCTTTCGGGGAGAAGTTATTGAGTTAGGACTTCAAACAACAAAAGTAAAAGCTTATAATGGGGAAGTGTTAATAATTAATAATTCTCTAATAACGAGTGTTATTAATCATAGTATGTATAATAATTTATTATATTTAGAAATTCCAATATATAAAGAGGTTTCTTTAAAAGAGTTAGAAGAAATATTAGAAAAAGTAAATAAAAAGTTATTAAAAATTAGTGATGTAAAAAAAGATATGGAAATGTTAGGAATTGAAAAAATTGCCGGTAATAAATATTATTATAAAGTAATGATTGAATGTAGTCCGGAAAGTCAATTTAATATTAATCGAAAATTTATGGAATATTTAAAAGAAGAATATGATAAATTAAAAATTTCGGTTCCGGGAGAATATTTAGAAATAAAAAATATAAAATAAGAAAAGAGGAAAAAATGGAAAAAGCAAAAGTTTATTTTATAAGAGAAATTAATCCTTCGAATGTTGTTAAAATATTTAAAGAATTAAATAAAGAATTGAAAGGCAATGTTGCGATTAAAGTTCATTCTGGAGAAAGAGGAAATCAAAATTATTTAAGACCAGAATTTATGAAGCCAATCGTGGAATATTTAAAGGGAACAGTTGTAGAATGTAATACAGCTTATGAAGGAGCTAGAAACACTACGGAAAAACATACGGAATTAATGGAAGAACATGGCTTTAGTAAAATATTTAATGTTGATATTTTAGATAGTGATGGGGATATGGTATTAGATATTCCTAGTGGTATTGCCATTAAGAAAAATTATGTGGGTAAAAAGATGGCTAATTATGATTCTATGCTCGTTTTATCTCATTTTAAAGGACATCCAATGGGTGGCTATGGAGGAGCTTTAAAGCAATTATCAATTGGTCTTGCTTCGAGTTATGGTAAGAGGTATATTCATTGTCATGGTAAAGAGAATGCTTCTTATGAAGATATGTTTAAAGCTAATCAAAACAGTTTTTTAGAAGCTATGGCTTCGGCTGCTTCTTCTATCACAAATTATTTTAAAGGCAATATAGCTTATATTAATGTTATGTGTAACATGTCAGTTGATTGTGATTGTTGTGATGTAGCTGAAGATCCTTGTATGCAAGATATTGGTATTCTTGCTTCTCTTGATCCAGTGGCTATTGATGAAGCTTGTCTTGATTTAGTGAAAAATTCTTCTGATCCTGGTAAAGATCATTTACTTGAACGAATTAATTCTCGAAATGGTCATTATACGATTGAAGTTGCGGAAAAACTAGGTATTGGAACGACAGAATACGAATTAATTGAAATTAAATAATGAGTTCATTTTGAACTCTTTTTTAAACCCTAATAAATATCTTTTAAAAATAGTAAAGGGTCTATTGCATTAAAAGAAAAGTTCCATTATAATTATGGAAGAACTTAACTAAAAGTGAGGGCTTAATATGATTATTATATTTATAATAGCAAGTATTATATTAGCTATTTTACTTAAAAAAGGGTATATTAAAAATGAGTATTTAAAAACAGTATTTAAATGTTTATTGACTTCATTAGTGATAGCTAGTATTTTAGAAGTTACTCTTTTTAATTTTCGCCATTATGAATCATTACTTTTTAAAAATGAACGAAATTTAACGCATTATAATTATAGTGATGGGATAATTTGCCATGATGTATGCCAAGTCATTGATAAAGAAAATGCTTATATTGAAATATATAATATAGATAGTACAATTAATAATATTTATTTAGATTTTAAAAGTAATGATTTATTATTTATAGATTATTCTTTAGAATTAAGTGATGAAGCCAATAAATTATATTATGAAGCAGGATCACGGAATTATGTTTCGAAGATAGAAAATAGTCATTATTTAAAAGTTAATCCTTCTGGTAAAGTAAAGAATTTAAAAATAAATATTTTAGAAAGTAGTGGTAGTTTTAATTTAGAGAAAATATCTATTAATAAAAAAGTACCTCTATTTATTCTTAATAGTCGTTTGTTAATCGTGGCATTAGCTATCTTTTGCATTTTAATAATTAATCCTAAAAATAATTTATATAAGTTAAAATATAATTTTAAAAAGTCACAATTCGTTACTCTAATTATTATTAGCTTTTTAAGTGGTATTTTATGTTTTGGGACGCTTCTTAATCCTAAAAGCTATAGTGATAATGAAACAAGTCAATATTCTCAATATAAAAATTTAGCTGAATCATTAAGTAAGGGTAAATTTTATCTTAACTTAAAAGTAAATGATAAATTACTTGATTTAGAAAATCCTTATGATACTAATTATCGGGATTCTCAATTAAGAAGATATAAAGATTATTATTGGGATTACTCTTATTTTGAAGGAAAGTATTACACTTATTTTGGGATTGTTCCTTGTCTTTTAACTTACTTACCTTATCATTTATTAACCCATAATAATTTACCTAATTATATAGCAATGTGTATTGGAATCGTTTTCTTTATAACATCATCATTTTTCTTTATGTATGAATTAATAAAAAAATATTACCCGAAAACATCTTATATGTGGTATACCATTTTGAGTCTTTTTTTCCTTTTGGCAAGTGGCTTAATTGTTTTTTCTGGGGAGCCAACTTTTTATAACATGCCGATAATTTATGGCTTATCTTTTTCCCTTTTAGGTCTATCTTTTTGGTTTAAAGCTACGTCTAAAGAAAATTTAAATTCTAAATATTTAGGCTTAGGAAGTTTATGTATGGCTTTAGTCGCTGGTTGTCGTCCCCAATTATTATTAGGCAGTTTCTTTGCTTTACCTATTTTAGGAAAATATATTTTTAAGAAGCGAGAATTATTTAGTAAGAAAGGGTTAAAGAATACTTTTTGGTTTTGTCTTCCTTACCTAATCGTGGCATCTTTCCTTATGTATTATAATTATAGTAGGTTTGGTAGTGTATTTGACTTTGGTGCCAATTATAATTTGACAACTAATGATATGACCAGAAGAGGTTTTCGTCTTGATCGGATTTTTTTAGGACTTTATTACTTCTTATTTGCTCCGGGACAAATAACTTTAAAATTTCCTTTTATTGCGCCTTTACCTGAAAAAATAATTTCCGAAGGAGTAAGTACTTTTGCCCCTCTTCCAACCTCTTATTTAGGAGTGACGGTTTATGAGCCGATGTTCGGAGGTTTCTTCTTTTCCAATCTTATTTGTTTTCTCGGCTTGCTTTTCTTTAAATTTAAAAAGCAAATTAACAATAAAGAATTATTTACTTTTTCCCTAGTTGCCGTTATCTCTACTTTTTTAATTATTATTGCTGATACCGAAATGGCTGGGATATTGCCTCGTTATTTATCAGATTTTGGTTGGCTTTTAAATATTAGTACCATTATTGTAATTTTATCATTGGTAAACAATGCTAAATTATCTATCGAAGTAAAAAAACTTTTAATTACCTTTTTAGTAATCAGTATGACATTTAATGCTTTAACTTTCTTCTTAGATAAAGTATCTTATTCTGGCTATGATATTTTAGGTTATATCTATTACCATTTTTATTATCTTTTTATGTTTTGGCTTTAAGATAATAAAAAATTAATAAAATGGCTTGCTAAATAAATTATTTTGTGTATAATAAATTTTCGCAATGAAAGGATGTTTATGAATGGCAAGTAAAAGTAATAGTTTATTAAATTTATCAACAGACAGAATGATGGAAGGTACAACTTTGAATGAGATGAAATATGATGAATGGCATCATCATGTAGGAGTATTAAAAAAATTAATTAATCGCGATTTAGAAGATATTGATTATGTAACACTTGCTCATGCTTTATTAAGTGTCAAGGTAGTTTTTTCTTCTCCTTTAGAGGAAGAAAATTTCAAAAAAGAATGGGAAAGTTTAGAAATGATAGCCTTAGGGTTAGAAAATATCGCTTGTTTTCTTCAAGATAATCCAATGATTAAAGATTTAGATAGTTATATTTCTAAAGTAACAAGATAAGGGATTTTAAAATCTCTTTTTTAATAGGTAACATCTTAAAACTCTTTCTAATTTGTGATATTATATTATTGGTAGTGAGGTATTTTATGAAGATTGGTATTCCAAGAGCGTTCTTATATTACAAATATCATGTTTTATGGGAAACTTTTTTTGAAGAATTAGGTATCGAATATATAGTTAGTCCCAAAACAAATAAAGATATTATTAAAAGAGGAGAAAGGCATGCCATGGATGAATCGTGTCTTTCCAGTAAAATTTTTACAGGTCATGTTGATTATTTAATTGATAAATGTGATTATATATTTATTCCTCGAGTAGCAACATTAGGGACGCATAAAGATACTGTTTGTTCTAAGTTTCAAGCAATTTATGATGTTATTAATAATATTTATCGTGAAAAAAATTTAAAAATTTTATATTATAGTATTGATATTATTAATAAAGATACGGAATTAAAAGCTTTCCTTAAAATGGGAAAATTTTTAGGCAAGAAAAAAGTTCAAATATTAAAAGCTTATTATATTGCTAAACAAGCTGAGAAAACAGCGAAGATGCTTGATATAAATAATCAAAATAGTTTGCTTAATAGTGAAAAATTAAAAATATTAATTGTTTCTCATCCTTATAATATCTATGATGAATTTGTAGGAAAACCAATTTTAAATACTTTAAAAGAATTAAACTGTGAACCAGTTTTAGCTTGTGTCGTTGATGAGAAAAAAGCCAGAGATAAAGCGAGAAAAATTAGTTCAACATTACCTTGGACTTTTAATAAAGAACTAGTCGGGGCCATTTCTATTTATAAAAATAAAGTTGATGGGATCATTTTAGTTTCTTCTTTTCCTTGTGGACCAGATTCTTTAGTAAATGAAATGATTATTAGACGAGTTAAAGATAAGCCCATAATTAATTTGGTTTTAGATGGTCAAGAAGGAACAGCGGGAATAGAAACTCGTTTAGAAAGTTTTGTTGATATTTTAAATTTGCAAAAAGAAGGTGGCGTTCATGAGTAATATTAAAGTTAATTTTCCCCGATTTGGTTCTTATAATGTAGCTGTAAGACACATTATTGTTAATGGCTGTGGAGTTGATTATATTGATTCTCCCCCTATTACTAAGAAAACTTTAGAAATAGGGGCTAAATACTCCCCTGATTTTGTTTGCACCCCTTTTAAATATCAATTGGGAGGCTATTTAGAAGCTATTGAAGCTGGTGCCAATACTTTAATTCAAGTGGGTGGGGCTTGCCGACTTAATTATTATGGAGAATTACATGAGCAAATATTAAAAGATTTAGGTTATAACGTTAAATTTGTTAATATGGCTAATGCTGATTTTGCTAAACCCTTAACTTTTTATGAAGAATTTAAGAAAATAACGCCTAATTTAAACATTAAAAAAATTACATCAGCCGTTTTACTGGCGGTTAAAATGGTCGAAGCTATTGATAAAGTAGAAGATTACATAAGAGCTAATGTTGGATTTGAAAAAGAAGAAGGCTCTTTTGATAAATTACATAAAGACTTTTTAGAAGACTTAAAAGAAATTAATGATAAAAAAGAACTAAATTTACTTTTTAAACTTTATATGAGTAAGTTTAAAAAATTAGAAGTAGCAAGGCCTAAGAATCCTTTAAGAGTAGGTATTGTAGGTGAATATTATACAATCATGGATGAGTATAGCAACCATTATATGGAAAAGGAGCTTGCCAAAAAGGGAATCGTTATTGAAAGATGGATGAATGTCTCTAATAGTGTTTTTCATAATTATGTTAAAGAAATTAAGCAGAGTATTAAGCATTATGCTAAATATGATATGGGGGCTACATCAATGTATACGATAAATAAAGCTTTAGATTATGCTAAAGAAGGATTTGATGGAATTATTCATGTTAAAAGTTTTGGCTGTACACCCGAAATTGATACGATGCCCGTTTTGCAACGAATTAGTGAAGACTATAAAATACCAATTATTTATTTTAGTTTTGATACGCAAACAAGTGATGTAGGAATTAATACGAGAATTGAGGCATTCTATGATATGATAATGATGCGAAAGGAAGATAAAGTAAAATGAAAAAAGCTTATATGGGCGTAGATATAGGTTCTATTTCTACTAAAGGAATTATAATTGATGAAGATAATAAAATACTCGCGAGTGAATATATTTGGACTGAAGGAGATCCCATTGGAGCTGTCAAAAAATTAATTGGCATTTTAAAAAAAGGCTTTAACCAGCAAAAATATAAGGTTGTTGGGGTTGGAACAACAGGTTCAGCCCGTAAATTAATTGGGGTTATCCTTGGCGCTAATATTGTTAAAAATGAAATAACAGCTCATGCCATTGGAACTTTATCCCTTTATCCGGATGTTCATACTATTTTTGAAATTGGTGGTCAAGATTCTAAAATTATCATTATTGATAATGGGATTGTAACTGATTATGCAATGAATACTTTATGTGCAGCAGGAACAGGCTCATTCTTATCTAGTCAATCAAAAAGATTAGGTTTAGAAGTAGAAGAGTTTGGGGAAATGGCTTTAAAAAGTAAAAATCCAACTAATATTGCTGCTCGTTGTACAGTTTTTGCTGAAAGTGATTTAGTTCATAAAGCTCAAATCGGGCATAAAAAAGAAGATATTATCGCCGGATTATGTAAGGCCGTTGTGAATAATTATTTAAATAATGTTGGAAAAGGAAAAAAAATAACTTCTCCAATTGTTTTCCAAGGGGGAGTATCAAAAAATGTTGGAGTTATAAAGGCTTTTGAAGAAGCAACTGGTGAAAAAATAATTGTTGATCCTAATTCTCACTTAATGGGGGCTTTAGGGTGGCTATTCTTTCTAAAAAAGCTCCCGAAA
>CANRKS010000041.1 GCA_947631285.1 uncultured Bacilli bacterium
ACTTTCTTTGGGGTAAGGGGAAGTCTGCCCTTTTTTACTATTTTTATAAAATAAATTTCTTTTTTCTTTTCAGACTAAACCTCTAAGTGAAAATTTCTAATTTCTTCTAAGTCAATCCCTTTTTCTCTTATATATTTTTCATGTTCTTTTAATTTTTTTAACATTAAATTTTTAGTCATTCTAACTTCTTCTGTCTCTTCAACATATTTTAAAACATCTAAGACTAAATGAAAACGATCTATTTTATTTTGAACTCGCATATCAAAAGCAGTAGTTATCGTTCCTTCTTCTTGATAACCATGAACATGGAAATTGCGATTCATTCTATTATAAGTTAATTCATGTATAAGATTAGGATAACCATGATAGGCAAAAATAACATGTTTATCCTTGGTAAATAAACGATTAAAATCACTATCAGCTAAACCATGAGGATGTTTATTTTTATTTTGTAAACGCATAAGATCTATAACATTTACCACTCTAGTTTTAATCTTAGGACAATATTCTTTTAATATTTGAGCGGCAGCGATTGTCTCTAAAGTTGGTGTATCCCCCGCACAAGCTAAAATAATATCGGGTTGATTAGGTTTATTAGAAGCCCAAGTAAATATTCCTATTCCTCTTTTACAATGAGCTTTAGCTTCATCCATGGTTAACCATTGTAAGCTTGGATGCTTAGATGCCACGACTACATTAATATAATCTTTTGTCTTTAATATATGATCTACCGTAGATAGTAAGGTATTAGTATCAATTGGAAAATATACTCGAGCAATATCTGCTTTCTTTGTAACAATATGATTTATAAAACCAGGATCTTGATGGGTATAACCATTATGATCTTGTTGCCAAATATGACTAGTTAAAAGATAGTTTAAAGAAGCAATGGGAGCTCGCCAAGGAATTTCTTTCGTTACCTTTAACCATTTAGCATGTTGACTTGCCATCGAATCAATTATTCTAATAAAAGCTTCATAACTATGGAATAAGCCATATCGACCCGTTAAAAGATAACCTTCAAGCATTCCTTCACACATATGCTCAGATAAATAACTATCAAAAACATTACCTTCACTGCTTAAAAATTCATCAGTATTAATTATTTTATTAGCCCATTTACGAGTAGTAACTTTAAATACTTCATTAAGACGATTAGATAAAGCTTCATCAGGCCCAAATATTTTAAAATTATGACGATTTAATTTTAAAATATCTTTTAAATAACTACCAAGAACTTTCATATCTTCACTCTTAGTATTACCTCTTATTACATCTATTTTATAATTAGTAAAATCAGGCACTTTTAATTCTTTTAAAAGTAAACCTCCATTAGCATGTAAGTTAGCACTCATTCTTCTAGTACCCCGAGGACATAAATCTAATATTTCTTTTTTTATTTTTCCATTCTTTTCAAATAATTCTTCGGGATGATAACTATGTAACCAATCATTAAGCATTCTAATATCTTTAGTCTCACTATCAATTGCAACCGGAATTTGATGGGCTCTAAAAGTACCCTCTACTTCTTTTTTTTCAACTACTTTAGGACAAGTCCAGCCCTTTTTACTTTTAAATATAAGCATTGGATATTTAGGGCGACTAAATTCTTTACTTTTTTTAGCTTTCTCCTTTATTTTATTAATTTTAGTAATGGCTTCTTCTAAAGCTTCAGCCATTACTTCATGATATTCTTTAGTTTTTGTAACATCTACCACAATAGGATCCCATCCACAGCCTTCAAAAAATTTAATTCTCTCTTCTTCACTAATGCGACTAAAAATTGTTGGGCTAGCTATTTTATAACCATTTAAATGAAGAATAGGTAATACTATTCCATCTTTTTGAGGATTAATAAATTTATTACCATGCCAAGAAGTAGCTAAAGGTCCTGTTTCGGCTTCCCCATCACCAATTACACAAGCAACGATTAAAGAAGGATTATCTAAAACTGCCCCAAAAGCATGAGATAAACTATAACCAAGTTCTCCTCCTTCATTAATACTTCCAGGAACTTCTGGCGCTACATGACTCGAAGTACCTCCAGGGAAAGAGAAATTTTTAAAAAGCTTTTGTAATCCCTTTTCATCTTTAGTAATCGAAGGATAAGCTTCTGTATAAGTTCCCTCAATATAACTATTAGCTATAACAGCTTCGCCACTATGACCAGGGCCCGCTATATATAACATATTAAGTTTATATTTATTAATAATTCTATTTAAATGAAGATAGATAAAATTTTGACCAGGAGCACTTCCCCAATGACCAACTAATTTACTTTTTATATCATCATATGTAAGTTCTCTATTTAAAAGAGGATTATCTTTTAAATAAAGCATTCCTACAGACATATAATTACATAATCTAAAATATTTATCTAATAATTCAACTTCCTTTTTGGTTAATATATTTTTCATTAGTATCACCAATTATAATTATAATTTAAAATGACTTCTAAAACAATTCTAATCAGAAAAAAAGAAATATATTTGACTATATTTCTAAATAATACTAACTAACATTAGTTACATAATAAGGTGTTTCCATTGACCCTTCTCCACCTAACATCACTTTACTTCCATCTAGGTAAAAGGCTGGACGCATTGCATATTTAGATTTTTGAGAATAAACCCCTGCTTTACCACTGGACTTAATGCTAATAGCTTGGCTACTACTTGTGTGTTCAGCCATTGTCCACTCAGTCTCTGAATTAGGTTGAATTGCTGCACCTCCATCACGACGCGTTCCTGTATTTTTTGTTCCATTTAAACCATTTTGAATAAAGAGCCAATTGGTTGTATCTTGCTCTCCAGCATATAAATAATCACTCGCATACATTAGCCCAATTGGATTACCATTTTCTAATTTTTTACTTCTTTCGTATACGTAAGCTCCAGGATTGACAAAGGTAATGATCTCCGGGGTCGCTCCGGCGGGCCAAGTTGGATGGGCAACGATTAAATTTGTCCAATTGATATCTTTCATATAACTATAGTAAGGATTACCTACAAAATGACTTTTGACTTCATTTTCATTTTCTTCAGGACTATTCAAATATTTATATGCCTCAGACACTTCCCAATTCCCATTACTAGAAGAAGTCCAGGCAAATTGAGAATGGATTCCATTCATCATCTTGGTAGCTTTTATAATTTTTATTTGATTACTAGTTTCATCTATTCCTATTATTCTGTACATATATTGGTCTAAACTATTTAAACATTCCTCTGTATCACTTGTCCCAAAGCAGATATAATTATCTTTTACATCTGTCGTTGTTCCTGTAAATCTTCTTAAGGTATCTAAATCTTCTTCCGCTACTCCGGCACTTGTTAATTCTTCATTTCTAATTTTTAATTCATTTTTAGTATCTAATGTTCCACTTGTAGAATTAGCTAATATTTGCTCTATGGCTGGTTTTGATGCATTTCCACATACTAGATTACCCACTGTTATCGTAATATTTAATGTTTTACCCGCTAAGTATGATTGATCAAATTCTGTATTATTTACTTTTAAATATCCTGTTATTGATGCTTCAGCACTTTCACTGACACTTAACTCTATTTCTATCTCTTTTGTTACAGAAGTAGGTAATTCTTCCGTTAGCAAATCATATAAGTCTACTGTTTCTTCGGTTTTACCTGATGTGATGTATAATATCGCATCTCCTTCTTGTAATACTTTACCCATAGAATCATTTCCTGTATCCATTGTGATTGTTACTTTAGCTGTACAATCACTTGCTTCTTTATTTGTTCCTGTTATGGTGGCAAATGTTAAGGTTCCTTCCTCTTCACTTAATTTATAATTATCTTCCGTATCAGTTGCATAATATGCTTTATTAGGATTATCTTCTGTCATATCTGATACTGCTAAGTTTATATGAATATTCTCTGCACCTTGCTCGATTGTTACAACATCAGCCGTTCCTGTTTCTATATCAACATTTGTATTGGTGGTATCTCCACTTACATTTAAAGAAAAGAATGCATAAGTTGCACCAACAACAGCAATTACTAATGTTATGACTGCCACTAAAGTTCCAATTAATAATTTACTTTTATTTTCTTCATTCATTTTGCTACTCCTTTAGTCAAAAATTATTATACATTAGTTATAACATATGGATGATCACGTGTCCCCTTACCAGATAATTTTATTTTATTACTCAGATAGAAGACAGGACGAACCATATCATTATAAGATGTTTGACTGTTAACAATTAGACGTCCATCATTGTAAATAGCATAAGATCCTGAAATGTTATGTTGCGACATTGTCCATTCATAAAATTGATCAGGAGGTTCTTCACCAGACGTACTTAATTCAGCTGAATCATTGTTAAGAAAATTAAGCCAACTATTTTTACAATATACATCTGAACGAGAATCGTCACCGCACCGCAAATCATCTTCTTCAATTGATGTTGTCCCCGACAACCAATAATCGCTGGCATACATCAAGCCTATTTTTACGTTCTTTAATGTATTATTCCACAAATCTTTTTCATTTTGAAAAGCTTGAGTACCTTTCATAGTTTTGTTAAATCCTGAGTCATCACCAGAAGGAACATTGCCATATCCCCAGTTATGTGATGAAATTAGTTTTGTCCATTTATTTTCAGTTTCTTTATCATTTTGCATATATGGATATTCACTAGTGTTTGTTAAAAAATAACTACCATTTAGATTTTTCTGCAAATCAGCATCATTCCATGTGGCCCCAGAAGAAGCATTCCATATATATGAAGTATTTAGTGCTTCTCTTTTAATTATTTTTAATTCATTATTATTGGTATCAATTCCAATAATTCGATATAAATATTTATCAGTATCATTTATACATTCATTTTCTACATTTGTTCCAAAACAAATATAATTATTTATATCATTAGCTATATAAGATCCTCTTGTTTCAACTTGCCCTTGGAATCTTCTTATGTTATCATTTCTTAAATTCATATGTTTTTCAGATTCTAATCCTTTAGAATTAGCGATTATAGTCTCAGCAGCAGAACTCTCTTGCCCACTTATTATATATGGATTATTTAAACTACCGTCGCCTTCAATTATATTTATATCAGATGATAAATAAAAAACTGGGCGAACAGCATATGCATTCGTTAGTAAACCAACAGTAATGTATCCATCATAGTGTATAAGCCATGCAGAACTGTTTGTTGACCGTGACATATTCCATTCATAAGATGCAGCAGGAGATTCTCCAGAAGTACTTAAATTGGATGAGTCATTGTTTATTAAATAAAGCCAACTTTTTTTACATTGTCCATAATAAGATTCCACGAATGAATTATAATAACATTTTAAATCACTTTCATTATTAACACTTGAGTCAACCCCAGATAGGTAATAATCACTTGTATACATTAATCCTATTTTAGCATTTAAAGTATTATTCCATGCATTTTTTTCGTTTTGATAAGCCTGTAAGCTGGTAGTATTTTCATTAAACCCACTATCATCTCTTAAAACATCACCATATTCCCAATCATGTGGTGAAATAATTTTTGTCCAATAACTATCTACATTAATATCGTCTTGCATATATGGAAAATCTTTAGTATTAGTTAAAAAATAACTACTATTTAAATTCTTTTGTAAATCTGATTCAGACCATTTAGTATCATCATTATAACTACTATTCCATTGATAACTATAATTCAAAGCTTCTCTTTTAATTATTTTTAATTCATTCGTTTCTGTATCTATACCAATTATTCGATATAGATATTTATCAGTATCACTTTTACAGATTTCTTTAGTTTTAATTCCAAAGCAGACATAATTATTTACATCATTTATTATTTTATTTCCACTAACTTCTGCTTGACCTTGAAACCTTCTTAGGGTATCATTTCTTGACGTCATATGCTCATTAGATTCTAAATCCGGATTAAGAGAAAGTACTTCTAAGGCATTTCCTTTACTTACACCACATACTAAATTATCTACTGTTATCGTGATGTTTAATGTTTTACCTGATAAGTATGATTGATCTGATTCTGTGTTGTTTACTTTTAAATATCCCGTTATTGATGCTTCAGCACTTTCACTGACACTTAGTTCTATTTCTATCTCTTTTGTTACAGATTCAGGTAATTCTTCCGTTAGTAAATCATATAAGTCTACTGTTTCTTCGGTTTTACCTGAGGTAATGTATAATTCAGTATCTCCTTTTTGCAATGCTTTACCCATAGAATTAGTACTTGTATCCATTGTGATTGTTACTTTAGCTGTACAATCACTTGCTTCTTTATTTGTTCCCGTTACTGTGGCAAATGTTAATGTTCCATCTTCTTCAGTTAATTTGTAATTATCTTCGGTATCGGTAGCATAATACTCTTTATTAGAACTATCTTTTGCCATATCGGATACTGATAAATTGATATGCATATTATTTACTCCCTGCTTTATTGATACAACATCAGCATTACCTGTTTCAATATCGACATTAGTGTTGGTGGCGTCTCCACTTACATTTAAGGAAAAGAAGGCATAGGTTGCTCCCACTACCGCAATTACTAATGTTATGACTGCAACTAAACTTCCAATCAAGACTTTTTTATTATTTTTATTGTCATTCATTTTGCTAAACTCCTTACTACTAATATGGCTTATTTTTGATTATTTATATCTAATATTTATTATATAGTAAAACGAAAGGAAAGTCCAGGAATTTACTTTCGCTTTACTATTAAAGACATTTATTTCGCTAAAGTATAAAATAATTTTAAATAATAGTAAGGAGAAAACTTTATGAGTTTATCTAAAAATTTAGCCATTAATTTAAAATATTATCGGAAGAAATACAATTTATCACAAGAAAAATTTGCTGAAATATTAGGAACTACTTTATCTTATTTAAATCAAATTGAAAATAATAAAGTAGATGTGAAATCATCTACCATTGATAAATTTGCTAATAATATAAATAAATATGACAAAAAAGAAAAAATAAGCTCAGAAGATTTAGTAACATTTAATAAAAATCATATTACACATTATTCACGAATTGATGAAAGAAAAAAAGAGGAAATATTAAACTAGTTTATTATACAAGTTTATTATTTCCTCTATTTGTTTTTGATCAACTTTATCTAAATTATTTTTCATATAATTCTCTAATATACTAACGCCAACTCCTTTTAAAGAATTAGTTAAAGCCCCAAGTTGAATTAGAATTTCTTCATAACTTCTTTCTTCATCAATCATTCCGGCAAGGCCTCTTATTTGCCCTCCAATAATATTAAGTCTTTTGATGAAATAATTTTTGTCACCAGTATTTGTCATATTTTTCATTTTGCTAATCCTCCTTTATCGTATCTATTTGTTTAGTTAAAATAAAATTATTGGCAAATCGATATTTCTCTTTATTTTTTATATATAAATAACCAAAAATACTAAATGTTAAAGAACCAATAAAATTAACAATTAAGTCCTTCATAGTATCTATTATACCAATATCTAGGTATCCTGTAAATGTTGCTAATTCTTCATTCTCTTTATTATACAAGATCATTTTATTAATATCCTTAATTTTAATCGCATTATTGGTTTTCGATTCATCTAATTCGACCGTAGAAATATTTTGTAATATGGTATCTTTTTGCATATCTGTTTTAAAAATAAGATCAAAACCAAATTCATAAAATTCCCATAAGACACCAACCGTCATTGAAAAGCAGAAAGATACAATAGCCACAAATAAAGGTGATAATTTAATTAAATCAACATTTTCATTTAATAAATATACTAATGAAAAACCAATACCTGCGGATAAAAAACCATTAAGTGTATGCATTAAAGTATCTATATGGGGAATTCTGACATAGAAATTATTTATTTCTCCCAAAATAGTAGATGTAAATATCATTAAAAGGAGAATAATTTCTAAAAGACTAGGAATAGTTATTTTAAATTTATTTTCAATAAAGAAAGGAATAATTAATAAAATTAAAGTAAGCAAGCATAAAATAGCTTTTGAAGTTTCTCCTAAAGTTATTTGTCTTATAAAAGATAAAAAGACTAAAGTTCTTAAAATAATATAAACAATTAAGGTCTTTTTGTCAGATTCTCTATAAGCTTTTTTTATTTTTTTCTTAAAATTCATTCTATTACTTCTTTCTTTATAGACAGTATTATAACTCTTAAAGCAAGAAAAAACCATAATTTCTTATGGTTTAATACCCTTTGCTCCTTTTAGCAAACACAATCTACATAAGTATCAGATAAACATCTAATACTGCATAAACAACTACAATCCATTGTAAAGAATGA
>CANRKS010000042.1 GCA_947631285.1 uncultured Bacilli bacterium
TGTAACAGCGACGGGAGCTATTGGTGAAGTTACCGTTGGAACTGGTGGCATATATTCAGCTGTAACTGAACTTAATAAAGCAACTGGTTACATTGAAGGAGCTTATAGTGGTAATGGTTTAGGTAGTCTTATTAATCCAAGACCATTTGAAGATGGTTGGAAAATGAGCTATCAATTTGGACCAGAGATGTATTTCTGGTATCAAGAAAATTATTACATGAAAAATGTCTTAACTGATAAGTTAGAATTAATTGAACAATATAATATTGATACTGAACCTGAGTACATGTTATGTACTGGTAAAGTATCTGATGATTATAAAAAATGTGATGGGTCAGAAAGTAATTGGAAAACGACGCCAAGAGAAGGAGAAACATATGATACCCATAATATTTGGGCTTGTGATTTAGATGGATGTCGTTGGTTTAGCTATATTCAATCAAAAGTAACATATTCTAAAGCATCATTAAATGCTGAAGCTAAATTTGTAACACCTACTCAATTCTATACGGTTTATCCAACAGGAGCAGTACTTAGTGCTAAACAAGGGGTAGATATTGAGAATGCTACAGAATTACCAAATGGTTTACCAGTTGGATATGATACACCAAATGAAGCAAGAACATACTTATTATGGGTAAAAGAACTTGGTGAATATTATAATGACGGAAAATTAGGAAGAATTTGGGGTGACAGCGATAGTGTCATGGTCAATAATCTTAAAGAATCAAGTGCTTGTCGAGATGAAAATTCGGCTTTAGTATTTGATCAAACAGTAGGAGACATGTACTTTGACAGTGGTCTGTATTCTTGTGAATATGACGTTAATATATGTTGTCCAAATGGTGAGTGTCCAACTAATGTTAAAAATAAATGTGCGGTTTTAGTAGATAAAGAAGGAGCTAATCATTTCTATGATGATAAAGGACAAGAAGTTGAAGAAAATGTTTATCGAGCTAAATGTTGTCCAAACAATAAATGTCCTGTAAATTGTATATCTTGTTTATATAATGGTAGTGATTTACAAGTAGATTATCATCAAGTAACTAATGAAAATATTAATCCAAATGATCGAGATATGGGTCGAAATTGGGATTGGGATAAAGTAGTTGATACAGCTATTGAATTAAAAGCTTATGTTACTACTAAAGAAATCGAGGATAAAGGTAATGCTATTTATGATGTCGATTTTGATAATCCAAGTGATACTGATGACTTCGCTATGGAAGTAAAAATGGATAGTAAAATGATCAATAAAATTAGAAGTTATAATAATGATCCAGAAACGGAAGGATATTTGAGTAATAGTCTTGAATGTTATAATTTAGAAGTTAATGATCAGGTTTATAAAAACATTTATTGTTATAGTACCTTTATTGATTACTTATTAGATGATGAAGATACTGGTAAGAATATTAGATTTGCTATTCCAGAGTTAGGAAATAAAAGGCCAAGAACTCCTCAAGAAAGAGAAGCTGATAGTGATAAGTACTTTACTAGTTGGGCTAATGCTTCAATAGATACAACTAATTGGGAAATTACAACAGAAAGAGGAATTGAATATTATAAATCATATTTTGGAAAAGTTTATGATGAGGCAACGAAAAAAGAAATTGATTATTACGTTGGACCATCTTGGAAATAGAAAAGGAGGGAACATAGAATGAAAGAAGCTTATTGGGGATATTGGTTAGTTTTACTAGGCGTTTTCGTCGTAATAATAATGCTATTGATTCAAAATGTAACCTCCAATAACACCGAGGATACTTATACGGTAAATCAAATAAGCGAAGCTGCCATGATTGATGCGGTAGATTATGCTTATTATAGACAATATGGAGAATTAAAAATTAATAGAGAAAAATTTATTGAAAGTTTTTTAAGAAGATTTGCTGATAATGCCCAATTAACAACAGAATATAAATTAGTTTTTGCTGGTATTTATGAAACACCTCCTAAAGTTGGGGTAGAGATTACTAGTAAAACGGAAACTTATGTAATTGCATCTGATTCATCATCATTTGATATGGCGAGCAGAGTTGAAGCAATATTAGAACAAACGAATTAGGAGGAATAAAATGGGAAATTTAGTGGCTACATTAAAGAGATTTATCCAAAATAAAAATACGGTAACAATTTTGGCGGTACTAGCAGGAATTATTATTCTATGGTACTTTTATAATTACCGAGTTAATCAAGCGATTACAACCGTTCAAGTACCATATGCAATTGAGAGAATTGATACTACTAAAAAGATTGAAACCGATAATATTAAGTATCGAGAAATTACCGAAAGTTCTTTAAAGAATAATGATATTATAAGGGATATTAATCAATTACAAGATATGTATGTTTGCGCTGGTACAAGTATACCTGCTAATGGATTTTTCCATGCTTCACAAATATGTAGTGAAAATGAAATATCAACATCAATTACCGAAGATATTCCCGATGGTTATTCCTTATTTGACTTAGCAGTTACTAGTACATCTACTTATGCTAACTCAATAGCTCCAGGGGATTATATTGACTTATACGTTACGGCAAGAGATAGAGATAATGATAATAAGATTATTTTTGGCAAATTAATTGAAAGTATCGAAGTATTAGCTGTTAGGGATAGTAGCTTACGTGATGTATTCTGGGATTCTCAAGCTAGTGATTCAGCCCATTTATTGTTTGCTGTGCCTAATGATTATTTAAAATTATTAAATGTTGCTCAACAAATATCTGGGCTTCAAATTAAACCAGTACCAAGAAACAAAACTTATACACAAAATCCTGGAGACACGCAAATCTCTAGTCGAGAAATATATTCATTTATTATGAATAATGCTGAAAGCTCAGGAGAAGAAGAATAAAAAGAAAGGGGTGAGCTTTAGTGAATGATGCAATATTTTCGCAAATTGACTTCGGACCTTTAAAAGAATTTTTAGATGATGATAATGTAACCGATATTTCCTATGGTAACGGGGGACAAATCCATTTAAAAACTCTTGATAAAGGTGTATATCGAGTTGAAAGACCAGAGATAAATAATGCTCTTTTAGAAAAATTGGCTTTTCAATGTTCTAATGTTATGGGTAAGACATTCAATATGGCTCATCCATTCCTCGATGCCGAATCAGCCGAATTACGTTTAAATTTTATTCATGATTCCATTTCTACTAATGGAATTTCCTGCGTTATTCGGAAAACTCCAGCTAAGATAAGGCTTAATAAAGAAAAGTTAATTAGTGAAAAGTATGTAACCGAAGAATTATTAGACTTTTTACTAACTTGTGTTGAGGGACATTGTAATATTATAGTTAGTGGAGAAACTGGTAGTGGTAAAACAGAACTTGTTAAATATTTAGCTTCTCATACAAAAGAAAATGAGAAAATAATAACAATAGAAGATACCTTGGAACTTCACTTAGATAAAATATTTCCTCATCGTGATATAGTAGCAGTTAAGACTAATAATATTGCTAGTTATACTGAAGTATTAGTAGCTTGCATGCGGCAAAATCCAAGATGGATTTTACTATCCGAAGTTCGTAGTGCTGAAGCGGTTACCGCGGTTCGTAACTCTATATCATCAGGGCATAATATTATTTCAACTATTCACTCTGATAGTGCTAGAAATGTCCCAATGCGGCTTTATTCATTATTGGAATCAAGTCAAGATATTGACCAATTTTTAAAATCAATTCATCGTTATGTTCAAATAGCTATTCATGTTAAAGGCTATATGAGTGCTGAATTGGGAAGATTTCAAAGAGAAATTGTTGAAGTTTGTGAATTTTATGTAGATGAAGAGAATGAAGCAGGTTATAACATTATTTATAAAAAAAGTTTGGATGGAAAATTTCATTTTAAAAATCCAACCAAGTATTTAAGAGAATATTTAGGCAGTCAAGGGGTTACATTAAAAGAAAATTTATTTGTAGAAACTAGTGATGAGGAAGAAAATCCTTCACTAGCTGCAGGAGCAGAAGCCATTGATACTTTATAAAGGAGGTGCATTAAATGAAAACATTACCAGAGTTATTAATTTTATTAACTTTAGCTATTTTTGTTTTAATATATCGAAATAGTAAAAATGGTAAATCCTATAAAGAAGTTTTAAATAAAGTAGAAGGAATTTATGATAAATATGCACCATACTCTTTTAAAGTAGTTAGGGAAAAATCGAAAGAATTAGGCCAAGAATATACACCTAAGCAATATCTTATGCAAGTTGTTTTACTTGGTGGTTTTGCTGCATTAGTTGGTTACTTTTATTTTTATAGTATTATTTGGGCAGCAGTCTATGCTGTGGCCACAATAGCTTTTATTCCTTATTTAGCTTATTTACGTTGCCAAAGAATATATAGTGAATTTATTTTTGAACAAATTCAAACATATACTACCAACGTTATTATGGAATTTAATACGACCCAAAGTTTTGTTAAAAGCTTAGAGGGTGTTAGAGATTCTGGTATTATTGAAGAACCAGTATTAGGGGATATAAAAAAGATGATTGATCTTTCGTATGTTAATGGTACAATTGATGAATCCATTGAATATTTTAATAGTAAATATCCATTTTATATGGTAAAAAATATGCACCAATTATTTTTACAAATAACTAAAGAAGGCGCTAAAGATGCCGGTGAATCATTAGAAAATATGTCTCTTGATATCGACTCATTAGTAGAAGGTGTATATCGAGATCAAATGGATAGAAAAAATTTCCATACAAGATTTTTAACTTTCTCTGCGGTTTTATTCTTCTTAGTTATTATTGTTGAATTTATGTTAGGAGAAGAAAACTATATTGAGCTACTTAATATTTGGTATGTTCAACTTATCCTACATGCTATTATTTTAGTAAATGTTTATTTCTTAATTAGTGGTGAGAAATATTATAATGAAGATGTGGGGGCTGAATAATGCAAATAGAGATAATTATTATTGCTGGTCTAATATTTTTAGTTATGACTTATAATGGCCAAGTTAGTATAAAAGATTTAATAAATGATAACTTCTATTTATTTAGAAGGTTAAAAGAAGAAGATTGGGATTTCTATGTACGAGCAAGATACGGAGATAATGTTAACTCAGATGCTATTTTTACTAAAAGAGTTAGGAATGGATTATTAGTTATAATTGTAACCATATTCTTCTTTATTCAAAAGTTGAATGCTATGTATATTTTAATTGCTTTTGTTCTAGGATTTGTTATCTTTAAAATGGATTATATTAATATTAAATCTTATTATAAAAAGCATATGTTTTATATTGATAGTATGTTACCATATTATTTAAAAAGTATTGAGATTTTAATTCAACATTATACGGTACCTGTAGCTATTGGTAAATCGATATTAGATGCTCCCGATATTTTTAAAGATGGGCTTCAAGAAATGATTAATGAAATCAATTCTGGTGTTGATACAATTGATCCATATATGAATTTTGCTAAAAAATACCCAGTAAGAGATTCTATGCGAATGATGAGACTTTTATATCGGCTAAGTTTAGGTAGTCAAGAGCGAAAACAAGAACAAATGCTTATGTTTTCAAGAACAATATCTAATTTGCAACAAAAAGCCAGAGAAACTAAATATAAAACAAGACTTGATAAAATGGAAGGTAAAACAATGCATATGTTAGTTTCAACTGGTCTTGGAGTAATGGTATTATTAATATTTGCTGTTTTACAAATGATGAATTTATAAAATTATCAAAGAAAATTTTTGATAATTTTTTTGATTTAAAAGTAATGACATGATAAAATTAAAATAGAGTGATGAAATATGAAATTAAATTTAAAAGAAAAATTAAAAAAGTATTTACCTTATTTAATAAATAGTGTAATAGTAATTGGTTTATTTTGCTTAATATTAACATTAAGCAAGACTTTCCCCTTTGGTAATAAATTAACAATTGGAAAATCTGATGCAATATACCAATATAAACCAATGCTTTATAATTTTATTATGCGGCTTAAAACTGGAACTTTATATCAGTATACATTCAATAATGGGTTAGGTAATTCTTTCTTTTTTAATTTTGCATATTATTTAACTAGTCCTTTAAATTTAATAGCAATATTTTTTAATAACCCAGATATTATGTACTTAAGCGTTATTCTAATAAAAATTTTTTTTACTGTTATATTTTGCACATTTTACGCTAAGAAAAAAGAATGCTCGAATTTAGTTTCTTTTATAGTTTCATTATCATACATATTTTCTAGTTGGTTTATGATTTATTATTATAATATTATGTGGTTAGATACATTCATGATATTTCCTTTATTTCAATACGGTTTAGAAAAATTAATTAATGAAAAAAGAATTCCTATTTTTGTTTTTTCGTTTGCTTATTTATATGCCACTAATTTTTATTTGGCATTTTCAGTTTTAGTTTATGCTTTAGTGTATTTTGTTATTGTTAATTTCTTTTATAGGAAAGATTGCTTGAAAGAAAAACTAAAAAAATTAATATTACTTTTATTTTCTCTGGTAGTTGGAATATTAATTATAGCTTTCTATTTTCATATGTTTGTAGTTGTAAAAAGGCAAATGGGGCTTGGTTTTTCTGACGCATCAGATAGTAACTATATTTTAATGACAATAAATTTTATAAAAAGTTTGTTTTTTGGCAACAATGTTTTGACTATTGATTTTTCTGGAACAACTTATCCCAATATAGCATTAAATACTTTTATTATGTTAAATGTAATCTATTACTTTTTTAACTCTAAAATTAAACCAAGAGATAAAGCATTTACTTTTATAGCACTTACTTTAGTTATTGATTGTGTATTCTCAACTAAATTGGATTATATAATGCATTTTTTTCATAATGTTGTTGGACTTACTTATCGTTATACTTTTATTTTTGAGTTTTTAGCCATTATATTGTTTATTAAAAATATAAATAATTTTGCTAAAGAAGATCTGAAAAAGATAATACCGATCATCAGTGTAGTATTAGTTGTTTTGCTTTTTATTGGCAAAAGTATGGATCGAAAAGTATTAATATTAAATATAGTATCCTTAATGTTTTATTTATTAATAGCTATTTTTTATAAAGATAATAAAATATTTAAAACTTTACTAACATCTTTTATAATTATAGAAGTTTTGGTGGTTGGTCTTTGGACTATCCCGTCTAACGTTAAGTTAAGTTTTGAAAATAATCGAAAATCATTTAATGCAGAAAGATATACATATCGGCTAAATACAATTGATGATAATGATTATATGAATAAAAATTTATATAGTAATCAAGATGTAACTTATGAATTTACTTCAATGACATATAATAATACGTTAGCTCTAGTTGAAAATATTGGATTTAATTCTGGTTTTAATGGTATTTTTGGTAATATTTATAATGATTTATTTTCAATGCTTTTTAATGTTAAAAATGAATATTATTTAGAAAAAATATACGCTGTTAATGATCAAATAAAAAATGTGTTTTTTGAAGAAAAAAAAGTTAAAGAAAATACTGAAGATTTGGTTTATAAAACGACTGGAATTAAAGATATATATGAAGAAGTAGTTCTAAAACCAAGTGACAGTAATGACAATCAAAATATTTATAAAATAGATTACAATTATTTTTTATATAAAGATAATGATAAAACATATCCTGTAAAAGGAAATGAAATTATTTTAGATAAAAATATTAATCCTGAAAATAAAATAATAATATATGTTTTAAATTATAAAAAAATAAAAGAGATATATGAGTATCTTTCTAAAGAGCAAATAGTCTATACTAGTTATCAAGATGATAAAATTGAGGGAACAATAAATATATCTAAAGATAAAGTAATATTTACATCAATTCCTTATGATGAAAACTGGAAGATCACTGTTGATGGTAAAGAAGTTAAGCCGTTAAAAATACTTGATTCTTTAATAGGAATTGAAGTAAGTGAGGGAAAACATAAATTAGCTATGGAATATAAATGTGAGTTTTCAAAATCAATTATTATATCAATTAGTTTTTTTACTCTTTTCTCTTTTGTAATATTAATAAAAAATTGGATTGATTTAAAAAAAAGAGAAAAAACTTATAAAAATTAAATTTTATTGACACGAAAATTACAGCTTTATAAGTAAGTATTAAAAAATCTTAAATATTAATTGATATTTTAAAAATTATTAGTTATAATCTTGAGTTTGACAGTTGTTGAAAGCAAAAAATCTCACAATCCCTTATAAATAAAGGGAAAAATGAGATTT
>CANRKS010000043.1 GCA_947631285.1 uncultured Bacilli bacterium
ATAAAAAATTATGTTGAAATTATATATATGTTATGTTATAGTTTTTAAGACAAAAGAGGTGATTATATCAAAAAGTTGATAAACTGGCGTTTATTAAACAATGATGAGATAATCATTAATAATGAAAATGTCATTTGTGAGTATAAATTAGGGTATTATGTTAAGTATAATGAACGTGATGCTTCTAATATTGTAGATTTAAAGAATTTAACTTATCGAAGAGAAAATGAAGATTTTGTTCTCGTAATTGATTTTAAAAATAAGAAATTTAGTTATTTATTAAAAGAAAAAAATTATAAATTGGAAGATAAACTTTTAAGTTGTAGTTTAGAAGTAAAAGAAGATATAGTCTTAAAATATAAATTAGATGATGAAGAAAAACAAATTATAATACATTTGTTATAGTAATAAATATAATATATTGCATATAATGAGTAGAATAGAGGAGATATAAATGAATTTAAAAGATATATCAAAAGAAGAACTAGAATCAATGAGCTATGATGAAATAGCTTATCTTATTTTAGAAAAAAATGGTAAGAAAATGAAGTTATTAGATTTATTTAAAAAAGTTTGTCAAGCCTTAGAATTACCAGAAGAAACGGTTGAAAATAGAATTGCTGATTTTTTTGAATTACTTTCTATTAATAAAAAGTTTATCTTACTACCCAATGGTTATTGGGATTTATCTACGAATCATGTTCAAGATATAGTTGTTGAAGATGAAGAAGATTCTGATAATTTAGAATTAGAAGAAAATGAAGAAGATAGAATGGAAGAAGAATCTTCGGAAGATGAAGATATTTTCTATGATAATGACTTAGATGATTCTGATGAAGAAGATGATGACTTAAAAGATTTAGTTATTATCGATGATGAAGAAAATATTAGTGAGTAACCTTACTTAAAAAAGTTACATATATTATATAAGATAAATAATGTGAGACTTTAAGTTTCACTTTTTTGTAGGTGATATAAATGAATTGGTTAAAAAATAAAGGAATAAAAGTATCAATAATAACTATTTTAGTTAATATTTTTTTGTTTGTCTTTAAATTAATCGCGGGAATAATTGGTCATTCCAATGTTATGGTTAGTGATGCAGTTCATTCCTTATCAGATATTCTAACTACTTTTTTAGTAATATTTGGGCTGGTTATGGCTAGTAAGAATGCTGATGAAAAGCATCCTTATGGTCATGATAGAATTGAATCTGTCTGTGGCATTATTCTTTCTTTTTGTCTTTTTTTAACAGGTCTTGGCATTGGTTATTTTGGCCTTATTAAAATAATTAATTATCAAGACTTAGTCTCACCGGGAAGTATTTCTTTAATCGCTGCCTTCATCTCTATTTTAGTTAAAGAAGGAATGTTCCATTATACAGTTTACTATGCTAAAAAATTAAAGTCATCTTCTCTAAAAGCTGATGCTTGGCATCATCGAAGTGATGCCTTATCTTCAATTGGTTCTTTTATAGGTATTTATGCCGCGAGAGCAGGATTACCCGTCGTAGATCCAATTTGTAGTCTAATTATATGTTTATTAATAATTATTTCGGCTTTAGAAATATTTAAAGATGCCATAAGTCAAATGATAGATACTTCATGTGATGAAGATACTAATAAAGCAATTATTGAAATAATCAAAAATACGCATGAAAATATTGTTATTAAAGATTTTAAAACTAGAATGTTTGGAAGTAAAATATATATTGATGCTTTAATTGCTGCGGATGGTAATATGTCATTAAATGATGCTAATAAAATAGTAGAGCATATTCATAATGAAGTTGAAGATAAATTTAGGGAAGTAAAACACTGTAATATTCATATAATTCCTAATGATTAGTTGCTAAATTCTTTTCTTTATGGTAAATTATAAACTTGCAAGTGGGGAATTGTTATGACTTATGAAAGGGAATTAATTACCGATACTAACTTACCAGTTATAAAAAAGAAAACTTTAACTGATTATATTTTTAGTGGATCAGAAGGCAAAGTTTATGCTTTAGATTCTAATTTAGCATGTAAAATTTTTAAATTTTATAATCCCAATGTTAATTTAAATAATAAATTTATTAAAATTGAATTATTAGCTAAATATAACGATCCTTCTTTTACTTTTCCAATAGGGCTTGTTACTTTAGATGGAATCTTTAAAACTGGATATTATATGCGTAGAATAATAACTCATCCTGTAGTTAAATCTTTTGCTTATTTAAGACATGTTCCTAATTTAGATATATTATTTGATATTTTAATTAAAGCGTGTGATGCCTTAGATCGCGCTCATGATCGAGGAATTATAGTGGGGGATATCAAATGGGGAAATATATTAATAGATACTTCTTTAAATCCGATCTTTATTGATACAGATAATTATGCGTTTGCTAATTTTGGATTTGATGTTAGACCTAATGTTACTTATAGATTAGAAGAAATATTTGAAGAAGAATTTTCTTATTATGATAATGATCAATTTTTGCTTGCTTATATGGTAATGAGAGAATTATTTAGTTATCATGGAATTACTTTTATGGATACGATGACATCTTTTGAAAAAGCCATGGATTATATTAATATCGATAATAGTAGTAAAGATGAACTAAAAGCTATTTTTTCTAATGAACATGATAAACCTTCCATTGGGCCTATTTTAAAAAGAGTAAAAAATAGAGATAAATTTATTAATGTTCCAAGTAATGCTTCTTTTAATCTTTTATTTTAAGTAAAGTTGAAGATAAAGATTTAAAATGTTATAATTTTTAAATGAAAAGGTGATATTATGTTTGAAAGATTAGATAATATTGTAGCAAAATATAATGAGTTAAAAGAAGAATTAACTAAACCAGAAGTCTTAAATGACTATAATAAATTAAAAGTATTATCAAAAGAGCAAAGTGATTTAGAAGAAATAGTTTTAAAATATCAAGAATATAAAAATAATTTAACTTCTTTAGAAGAAGCTAAAAGTTTAATTAATGATCCAGAATTTAAAGAAATAGCCTTAAGTGAAGTAGAAGAAAAAACTGCTAAATTGGAAAGTTTAAAAAAGGAATTAGAAATACTCCTTGTTCCTAAAGATGAAAATGATGGTAAAAATGTTATTATGGAAATAAGAGGAGCCGCAGGGGGCGATGAAGCAAATATATTTGCTGGTGATTTATTTAGAATGTACTCATACTATGCGGAAGCTAATGGTTGGAAAATAGAAGTATTAAATTCTATTGAAGGCACAAGTGGAGGATTTTCGCAAATAGAGTGTATGATTAAAGGAAGTAATGTTTATTCTAAGTTAAAATATGAAAGTGGTTCACATCGGGTTCAAAGAGTGCCAGTTACTGAAACGCAAGGAAGAGTTCATACTTCAACAGCAACTGTTTTAGTTATGCCCGAAGTTGAAGATGTCGATATTGAAATAAAAGAAAGTGATTTAAAAATTGATGTTTTCCATTCCAGTGGAGCGGGTGGTCAATCAGTTAATACTTCTAATTCTGCTGTTCGTATTACTCATATTCCAACGGGAGTAGTTGTGGGATGTCAAACAGAAAGAAGTCAGTTAAAAAATAAAGAAAATGCGATGCGTTTATTAAAAATAAAATTACATGATGATATGATGCAAAAACAAGCTCAAGAAGTGGGGGCCGAAAGAAAGACTAAAATAGGAACGGGCGATAGATCCGAAAAAATCAGGACTTATAACTATCCACAAAATAGAGTTACCGATCATCGAATTAATTTTTCTGTTATGGAACTTGATCGAGTTATGAATGGTCATTTAGATCCCATTATTGAAGCTTTAATCACGGAAGATATGCGGTTAAAATTAGCAGGTGAACAAGAATTACAATGATTGATCAATTCGATATAAATTTAATTAAAAAATATCTTGATAAAGATAAGTGGGATAATGCCTTTAAAAAATTAGAAAAAGGCTATCCCATCCAATATATAATCGGCAATGTCGATTTTTTTGGCTGCCTTATAAAAGTAAATGAAAATGTCTTAATTCCTCGTTTTGAAACGGAATATTTAGTAGAAAAGGCAATAAAATATTTGCAAAAATTAAATATTAAAAATCCTAATATTTTAGAAATAGGATGTGGAAGTGGTTGTATAAGTATTGCCCTTAAAAAAAATATTGAATGTACAATTAATGCTTTTGATATAAATGAAGAAGCTTTAGAATTAGCCAAATATAATGCGAAAGTTAATAAAGTAGATATTAATTTTTTTGAAAGTGATATAAACAGTTATGAAGATCGTAATAAATATGATTTAATTATTAGTAATCCTCCTTATGTTCCCCTAAATTCAAAAGTAGATTCCAAAATTAAATATGAACCTAAAGAAGCCATTTTTGCTAAAGATAATGGATTATATTTTTATAAAGTTATTTTAGAAAGATTACATAATAATATAAAAGATAATTATTTAATAGCGTTAGAAATTGGGAATAAAGAAGGATCATTAATAAAAGATTTAACTAATAAGTATTTACCGACATCTTCTTTTAAACTAGAGAAAGATTATAATAATTATGAAAGATATGTTTTTATTTCAAATGAAAAGCTATAGGGCTTTTTAATTTTTTTTATAAGCCTTTCTTTCATCAGTTACATAGAGAATATAATCGATACTAACATTATAATGAATAGCTAATTTTTTTAAAACTTTAGTAGGTATATCACAGAATCCTGTTTCATAAGCTGAATAACCTGTTTGACTTTAAGTTTAGCATTACAAAATAAAAATTTTACACACATCAATTACAACAAAATGATGATTAAAAATTGACACCGGGGGGGGTGTTATATAATAACCATATAGGATAAGAAAGGTGTTGTTAATAATATAAATTATTAACAACAATATATGGTTATGAATGAAAGATGTAATAAATAAATTAAATAATAGAAATGTAATTTTAATTTTAATTCTTATGTTAATTGTATCTTTAACTATATGGGGTATAAGAGGAACACATGCTTATTATGATAGCCAAACGAATCCTATTCCTCTTATTAGTGCTAAGATTGGAAATTTTGCTGGAGAGGGAGAGAGTGTTAAGAATGGTCCTTTAGGCGATAAAACAAGTGATGTTAATATTATCTTTTATGCTCAATTGCCTGACAATCCTAAAAAATATTTAATAAGCAAAGTAATACCTGATAATGGATATAAAATAAATGAAGAGGTAAGTAATTGTTACCCAGCTACTGGTGGAGAAGCCACTTATAGTAGTTATTCTATTTTAGAAGATGGCACAATATCTATTGAATATAGTGAAACACAACCAACACAAGTCGTATGTCGGATCTATTATGATCGCGATAAATTATCAGATGTCATAATATATACTTATATTCAAGATCCAAGTGGTGATAGAACTTTTGAAAATCAAACTTATAAATTGGTAAATCAAATAGAAAGTAATTTTACATTAGTAAAATATGTATGTAATAACCAAGCAACAACATTTGATGCTAATCCAACAAATGGTTATACAGTAACATCGAGTGGACCAGATACTTGTTATGCTTATTTTAAAAATAGTTAGGAGAAAATAAAATATGAAAAAGAAAGTATTAATTAGTGTAATATCAGTATTATTAATTATTGAAGGAATATCTTTATTTTTGACATATAAATCTTATAATAATATTCCCAAAAATGTTTTAGAAAATGTTAAAACAGTCGATTTATTTGATAAAAGAGATAAAACATTATCAATAATGTTACAAGAAGAAGGATCAGATTTTAAAGAAGCAACCGATAGAAGTGTTTGGCCCGATATAAATAAATATGTATATGATAAAGCGGAATGTACAGATAGTGATGGAAATTCTGTAGATTATAAAACAGTATTAACATTTAATTATGATAAAAAAACAACGACAATAAAAACCAAAAATACAATATACTGTACTTTATATTTTGTTAAAGGAAAAGCATCTTTACAATTATTACAAACCCAAGGATCTAGTACATTTACATTAAAAAATGGCATGTACCGATTTATAGGGAGCGGTGGCCAAGTAACTCATAATTATATATGCTTTGGAACAACCGACTTATCAAAATGTACAAGTGATCCAAATGAATTCATGTACAGAATAATAGGAGTAACAAACGAGGCAGACACAAAATTAGGATTACATGCTAATCAACTAAAAATAATAAAAGCCACTCCATCAAACACAAGCCGAATATGGCATAGTTGGGCAGACGATACAAAATGGGATGGTTCAGCAATGAAAACATACTTAAATGGAACAGGCAACAATCAATTTTTAGGAACAGTAAAATGGGAAAGTCCAGATTATTGGGAAGGACTAATCACAAGCCAAAGTTGGTACAATGTAGACCTTCCTGCCACTCCACCAGCAATGGCAGAACCAACCGACTCAACAACTGCCGAAAGTAAGATAGGTTTAATGTATGCAACAGACTATTCGAATGCCTACTCAGCCAACAGTGACAACTGGTTATTTATAGGACACGGATGGTCAAGTAACACAGCTGTTGATGAATGGACGATCAGTAGGTACAGCTACGGCGGCACCAACGTCAAAGCATGGTGTGTGAGATCCAGTGGTTCCCTCAAAGCCTACAGTTTAGATGAGTCCCATGCCGTTCGTCCCGCCTTCTATCTTCAACCGGGAGTAACACTTGTGGGTGAAGGAAATGCAGCTGATCCATTTAGGATTGCTGGTTAATTTTATGTATTTTAAATTAAAATATATAAAATAGATTTAAGAAAACTAATAAGGGTGCTATATATAAGAAATAAGCATCTTTTTAATTGGAAAATGTATAAAAATTGAATAAGATACTCATTATTAGTTGGGTGAATTATGAAAAAAATAATAGTAAGTTTATTTATAATAATAGTAATTAGTGTAGGAATTAATGAAAAAGAACAAATATTAATTCCTGATAATGCGATTAGATTTAGAATTATAGCAAATAGCAATAGTGATGATGATCAAAAATTAAAAAAAGAGATTAAAAAAGATGTGGAAAAGGAATTATTTACGTTAGTAAGTGGGGCAAATAATATAAAAGAAGCGAGAGAGATCATTAGTAATAATTTAGATAAAGTTGATGAAATTGTCAGTAAATATGATGTTTCATATGATATTAATTTTGGTAATAATTATTTTCCTAACAAATATTATAAAGGAATAAAATATGAAGAAGGTAATTATGAAAGTTTAGTTATTACACTAGGAAATGGTTTAGGACATAACTGGTGGTGTGTGTTATTTCCTCCTTTATGTTTACTTGATGAAAATAGTAATTTAAAAAATGTAGAATACGAATTATATGCTAGTAAATTAATTAATAAATTTAAATAACTTAAATATATTTAATTAGGTGATTATGTGTCAATAATTATATCATTATTTTTAATTGGTATTTCTTTATCAATGGACACGTTTTCCATTAGTTTATCTATTGGCTCTTTTAATATATCTAAAAGAAAAGTTTTAATCTTTAGTGTATTAGTGGGAGTTTTTCATTTCTTTATGCCTTTATTTGGATTTATTTTAGGAGAAAAAATAGTTAACTTTTTAAATGTTAATGTAAATTTTCTTTTAGGAATCATTTTAATCTTAATTGGTATAGAAATGTTAATTAGTCTTTTTAATAAAGAAGAAAAGCATTTTGATTTAAGTATTATTAATATGCTTATAATTGCTATATCAGTTTCATTAGATAGTTTTTCTACCGGACTGGGTTTAAGTGCTATATCTAGTAATATTATTATGTCGGGAATTATTTTTAGTATTTGTGCTTTTTCTTTTACTTTTATGGGTCTTCTTATTGGTAAATATTCATCAGGTATTTTAGGTATTTATGGTAATATTTTAGGAATAATTCTTTTATTTATTTTAGGATTTGTTCATCTTTTTGCATAAAATTAAGAAAAACTCTTCAATATTTATTTAGAGAAGGGATACTATGCGTGTTTCGAAAAAGAGTTTTCTAATTATTAATCTTGTTTTATTTTTAATGGAAGTTGTTTTAATCTATTTTATGATTAATGCTTTTTTAAGTAATGATATCTTAAGTCCAAGAGAAATTTCTTTTTATGAATATTTAAAATTTACGATTCAAAATCTAGTCTAATCTATTGACAAGATTTGCTTCAGTAGTAAGGAGTGAAAAATAAAAATCACTTCTTTTTAAGTAAAATAATAGAAAAAATTAAAAATAAAAAAATT
>CANRKS010000044.1 GCA_947631285.1 uncultured Bacilli bacterium
ACTCCGGCACTTGTTAATTCTTCATTTCTAATTTTTAATTCATTTTTAGTATCTAATGTTCCACTTGTAGAATTAGCAATTATATAACCTATTGTAGGTCCAACTTTACTTACTCCACACGCTAAATTATCCACTGTTATCGTAATATTTAAGGTTTTACCTGCTAAATATGATTGATCTGATTCTGTATTATTTACTTTTAAGTATCCTTGTATAGTTGAGGAATTATCCTCACTTACACTTAATTCTACTTCTATCTCTTTTGTTACAGAAGTAGATAATTCTTCCGTTAGTAAATCATATAAGTCTACTGTTTCTTCGGTTTTACCTGATGTAATGTACAATATTGCATCTCCTTTTTGTAATACTTTACCCATGGAATCATCACTTGTATCCATCGTGATTGTTACTTTAGCTGTGCAATCACTTGCTTCTTTATTTGTTCCTGTAATGGTTGCAAATGTTAAGGTTCCTTCTTCTACAGTTAATTTGTAATTATCATCTGTATCGGTAGCATAATAAGCTTTATTGGGATTATTTTCTGCCATATCAGAAACAGCTAAGTTAATATGGATATTCTCTGCACCTTGTTCTATTGTTACAACATCAGCATTACCTGTTTCAATATCAACATTAGTATTGGTGGTATCTCCACTTACATTTAAGGAAAAGAATGCATAAGTTGCCCCAACTACAGCAATTACTAATGTTATGATTGCTACTAAACTTCCAATTAAGATTTTACTTTTATTTTCTTCATTCATAACCATATATTATTGTTAATAAAAATCATTATTAACAATACCTTTCTTATCCTATATGGTTATTATATAATACCCCCCCCAGTGTCAATTTTTGACATTAGTTTTGTTGGAACGGACGTCAAAATAACGTAAAAAAAAGAAGTTTACTTTAATAAGCCATTATGAACTAATTTTGTTTCACTAATAGCCATAAAGGCTTCTTTATCAAAATTTTGGACTATATTAGTTAATTCCTTTAATTTATTACTATTAATTTGAATATAAAGCATATCTTTATTATAACCTTCATAGTCATCTTTAAGACAAATAACAGAAACAGCATAGCCTGCTTTTCTTAATTTACGAACTAATTTCTCTGAACCATTTTTTAAAACTATTTGAACTCCCACAACTCCCTTGATTAATTTATTTGACAATTTAGAACCAATATATGTTCCTGTCGCATAGCCGCCGGCATAAAATATTGCAATCAACCAGAGATTACCATCAGTATTAATTGCTTCCCTCGCGACAATATACCAAATAAATACTTCAAAAAAAGCAATAATAAAAGGTTCAATGGTTTTTCCTTTAACAAAAAAGACTGTTCTAATGGTTCCTAAAGTAACATCGACAATTCTGGCTGTAAAAATTTGAATACACTTTAGTAACATAACAGTCCTTTCTAGTTAAATTGTAAAAGCAACAATTAATACTAAAAGAATAAAAAATAGAATAAAACCAAGGACGAAGCCCCACATAACAGCGTCATTAGATTCTTCTCTACGATTGATGAGTTCATTATCATGATTATACATTTCACTTTTTAATTTAACCTTATCGGGTTTTTTCTTATTTTTTAATTCACCCTTTTTATCTTCCATCATTATTCTTCCTACTTTCTATAAAAATTATACCAAAAATTCAAGATAAATAAATATTTTTTTATTTAAAGTAGACACATTTGCAGTAAAAACCACTATGGCCTTTAAAAGAAAAAAGAATAGCATCTTAACAACTTTTTATTTTCTATTAAATATCTCTGATACAATTCATCCATTGATGATATATATTCTTTATCTTGTTTAATTCTAAATTTTTCATATTCACATTTAGCTTTATCTAAAGCCTTTTTATATGATATTTTATCAAAATGTTTTTGTAAAGCTATTACGTTCAACCGTAATAACTTTTAATTTTTAAAATTTATTACACCATTATTATAATGTCTTTATTCATAAAAAAATCACTTGCTAGTTTTATCGACTAACAAGTGAAATATTATACTTCTCTATTTTTATCTGGTAGCATTTTTGTTAGAACATCCCATCGTGAACATTCAAAAAATATTTTTTCTTCCTTCACTTTCATCAAGGATCTTAGAAAAATGTTCATTAATACTATCCTTAAACATAGCCATAACATTTTCTAAGCAATTTTTAATTTCTTCTTGACTTATATCTAAGAATTCTGCTATTTCGGAAGAAGTAAAATATTTACCTTCTAAATAAGAGACAATTAAGATCATAAAAAGAATACTTTCTTTTAAACTATGGTTAATTAATAAATTAGTAAATCTTGGCATTTTTAATAGTTCAATTGCTTTAATATATATTTTTCTAATTTCATAATCTTTCATAGTATCAATAACATTATCTTCTTTTAAAGATTCATCTTCTTTACTTATTTCTTCTTCCCTAGGAAGAATCTCCAAATCCATACCATTACGTTTTTTAAGCATAGCTGATATCATTTGGGGAATTATTTCTTTTTTAAATACACTCCTTTGATACCTTCCCCATTTTTCATTATTGAGCTCATCTAAATTACTTCCCCATCTTGCGTAAACTATCTTTTTAAAACGTTCTGGTAACACACTAGCGGCCCAAATCATTTCTTCTTGACTATATTCACGAAAGACTTCCATTTTTAAAATATCTTTTTCCTTTTCATATTTTACTATTTTTTCCCCATTTCGTAATTTTTTTAAAATAGTTAAAAGACGACGATTTAAATTAGCTCGAATATGAATATTATCTTTTTCAGTAAATTCTGGATTTTTAATAGGATGTTCTAAATCATCACCCCATTTTAAGGCCATAGCATTTTGAAGTGATTTAGGTAAATAAGTAATTGCTAGTAGTATTTCTTCTTTTGAATAATCACTAAAAGTAGGATCATTTAAAGGCGTTACATTTACAAGTATTTTTTCCCTTTTACCATATGTTTGTTCTAAATCACTAAGAATTCTTGGATATATTACGTTATATAATTGTGCTTTATAGAAATCATTCCATAAACTACTTCTTACTGGATGTTCTAAATCTTTACCAAAAGCAAGATTAATTACTTTTTTATAATCTATTGGCAAATTATCTAAAACAGTATCAATTTCTTCCTTATTATAACCACTAAAATGACTATAATTATAAATTATAGCAATCTTTCTTCCCATATCTTCATCTTCCTTTTTTAACTTATCTAAATTTATTTGTTTATTTATAAATGACTTACTATCACTTGGAGGAATAATAGAATAATGTTTTTCTACTGGGGGATCAATATGAACTTTAATGGGGGTAAAAAAATCTCCCTTGGTAACTACAGTAATACCATCATCAGTTTCTTTTTCTCCGTTATCTTTTTTTTCTTCTCCTTCAACTTCTTCTTCACTTTCTTTAACCATTTCCGAAGGCATACCTTCATAATAATCAATAATATATTTAGAAGCGGACGAATGTTGCAATTTTTTTAAAGCTTTAAATTCTATTTGTCTAATTCTTTCTCTTGTTAAACCAAATTCCTTTCCTACTTCTTCTAAAGTCCATGGTTCACCATCATAGCCAAAACGAAGTTTTAATATCTTAACCTCTCTTGGTTTAAGATAAAGAAAAGCTTTATCTAAGGCAGCATGAAGCTCGTTATTTATTACTTCATCTTCTAAATTAGGTTTACTATTATCCGAAACTATTTCGGAAAGGGGACTATCTTTATCTTCCCCAATGGGAGCCTCTAAAGAAAGAGGTATTTGATCAAAATATTTTTTTATTTCTTTTGCTCGGTTAATGGTCACACCCATTTTCTTAGCTATTTCTCCTAAGGTTGGTTCTCTTAATAATTCTAAAGCTAAACTATCTTTAATCCAGAGATATTTATTAATAATAGTCATCATATGAACCGGAATTCTAATAGTTCTTGCTTGATTTTCAACGGCTCTAATTACACTTTGTCTGATCCACCAAACAGCATAAGTTGAAAATTGATAGCCTAAAGAATAATCATATTTTTCTGATGCTTTTATTAAACCAATATTACCTTCTTGAATTAAATCTAAAAATGGCACCCCTCTTCCTGTATACCTTTTAGCAACACTGACCACTAATCGTAAGTTAGCTTCCACTAAACGATTTCTAAGTTCAATATTTTCTGGATCATGGGCTAAGGCCTTAACTAGTTCATCTGAAGAAGGAAGAGCAATACTACCAATCCCATTCAAATAATCTTTAACATCATTAACTGATGCATCTTTTACACCTTTTAATAAAGATTCATCACTATAATCTTTCTTCTTTACTTTTATTTGATTTAATTCACAATACATTTCCGCGAATGACAAAAAGATATCATCTAAAATAATACTTTCTAAACCATTATTTGCAATCTCTTCTTTTTTAGGATCAATAATACTTTTAAAAAGATCATTTAATTTAGGTACACTTTTAAAAAGATTTATTACAACCTCTCTGGGTGGATCATAATTAAGCTTATTAAAAAAATTTTCTAATAACTTAACATTTACTTGTTCATCTTTTATAGTTAATTTTTTCTCTATAAAATCTTTTATTATCTTTTCTGCTCTTAAAGAATCTTGCATCATAAATTTAATAATTTCATCAGTCAATACTTCTTCATAGTTAACTTCATCTTTTCCCTTAAATGAGTCAATAACATTCTTTAAAGAAGGCCCTACTAAATCACTAAATTCTTCCAATGTATATGAATATTTAAATATAAAATATGTCTCTTTAATAATAGAAAAAAAGAAAGCTTTAATATCATCTACAGAATATGATTTAAGTTTGTCTAAATTAAAATCTGTCATAATTATCAAATCTTTCTTTTTTAATATTCAAAGTATCACACCTTTGAGAATGAAACTTTTAAAAATTGTTTTTATAATACCATTTTTTAAAAAGTTTGACAATAAGTTTTTGGTAATTTTTTCTAAAATTTCACATTTATTTAAAAAACGTCCTTTTAACAAGGACGCATTAACTCAAATGAGTTTAATATTCATCTGGTGTTCTCGAGGCGATTCGAACGCCCGACCCACCGCTTAGGAGGCGATTGCTCTATCCAACTGAGCTACGAGAACAAGATAAACATATTATACCAAAAAGGCGAAAAAGAAAAAAGAGAATAAATTCCCTTTTTAATCTCTTGCTTTAAAAATGAGAGTAAAGACAAAAGAAAATACTACAACACTGACAATCGCTATACCTGATCCACAAAGCATATTTTGAAATATGCCTAAAGCTCCCGCTTCTTCATAACCAGCCAAGGCCGAAGAATAAAGCATATGACCGAAGTTGGCAATTAAAACGGTCGCCCCAGCTCCACACCAAGCAACAATTTTATCATATATACCTAAAAAGGAAAGGAGAGCTCCAATGACGGTAACACTACTGGTAATATGTCCTGGTGTAAGCTTAGTGTTATCAAGGACAACTTGGCAAATAAGACAAACAAGGCCCGCGAAGAAGAAGGCTCTTAAATACATCATTATAAAACCTCCAAACTAATGGCATGAGCAATTGCTGGGATTGGGCATTTTTGATTAACAAAAGTTTGACTATGTAAAGCCCCTGTCCCAATAATAAGAATTCTCTTATATTTTTTGCTCTCTAAAATTTTATTAAATAATACTAAAGGTAGACAAGAAGGTCCTGATCCTCCGGCATAAGTTTCTTGACTTTTAAGATATAACTCACACCCGGCATCTAAATGCTTTTTTAATTTTAAATGATATCGTTTATCACAATATTCTTTAAAAATACTACCCCCTACACAGCCTAAATCTCCGGTTAAAATTAAATCATAATAATCAAGATCTCTTTTTAAATCATTTAAATGTTCATAAAGTGTTTTGGCGGCAGCCGGAGCCATGACTGCCCCTAAATTGTTGGCATCTTTTATCCCCATTTCTGTCACTTTTCCAATAGTGGCAGATTCAACTTTTACTTTTGCTTCTTCTTTTGATAAAAGAATACTTATTCCCGCGGTTGCCGTAAAGGTTGAAGTATGTGGTTTTGGACTACCGTACTCAATAGGGTAACGAAACTGTCTTTCCGCCGTTAAATTATGACTACTAGTTACACCCACTACCTTTTTAATACTTGTATTATGTAAAAACATCGCAGCAATTATTACAGATTCAGGAAAAGTAGCACAAGCACTATAAATACCTAAAAATGATATAGGAATATTCATCGCGGCATAATTAGTCGCTGATATTTGATTTAATAAATCTCCACCAACTAATAAATCAATATCATCTTCTTCTAATTTATTTTCCTCTAATATTTTTTCAATTACTACTCGTTGCATTTTAGCTTCCGCTTTTTCAAAAGTCTTTTCGCCATAATAATAATCATCCATCTTTAAATCAATTTTTTTAAGACTACTATTACTTTCTAAAGGTCCAGATAAAGTTACCCAATCATTTAAATAAATATTATTAAATTTTAGACTAGCCATATAAAACCACCTTGAGAAGGACTAAAAGAAAAGCACTAACAATGCCATATAAAATAACGGAACCTGCTAGTTTAAAAACATTGGCGCCAATTCCGGTAATTAAACCATCTTTTTTATAATCTAAAGCGGCACTTTGAATACTATGAGCAAATCCAGTTGTCGGTATTATAAGACCGCATTTAGCTTTAGAAACTAGATTATCAAATTTGCCAATTGCAGTCATGAATGTAGCCAAAAGAATTAGAATAAAAGCTAACCAGGCATAAGAATCAACGCGAGCAAGGCCAAAGGAATTCATTAAAATATTGACAATAACTTCTCCTAAAAAACCAACTAAGCCCCCAACTAAGAAAGCTACTAAAGCATTTCGTAATTTAGGTTCTTTCGGAGAAAGTTTCTTCACTAGTTTTGCATACTCGTCTTTATTCATATTATCACCATTTATATTATGGTAATAAATGGCTTAGTTATACGAAGTATTTTAAACATTTAAGTAAGTTTTCATTTTTTCTAAACTTTTCTTTTCATATCTCGAAACCATTACTTGAGTCATATTAAGTTTTTTGGCTACTTCACTCTGGGTTAAATCTTCGTAGTAGCGCGATTTAATAATATTCCTTTCTTCCTCAGTTAATACTTTAAAACTATCATCAACAAGAATTTTGGTATCTAAATCAATATTTTCTCCCACTATCTCATATAAACTTCGATCTTCATCATTAGTATTATCTAATGACATAATAGAAGATGCACATTGACAAGCTAGATCAACATCAGTAATGCTTAAACCTAAAAGCTCAGCAAGTTCTAAATTACTAGGTACTTTCCCCATTGATTGAGCATATTTATATCTTGCTTCTTCTAAACTTCGGTATAATTTTAAAATATCTTTACTTACTTTAAAATTTTTATTACTAGCTAATAAATACATTTCCCCGAATATATAATCATGAGCATAACTAGAAAATTTTGTCTCACTATTAGGTTGATATTTCTTTAAAGCTTTTAAAAGCCCTACTATACCAGCTTGAAATAAGTCATTTTTATCAACACCATAAAAATGACTAGCAATCTTCCATATCATTCTTTCATTTTCTTTTATTATTTTTTCACAATTCATTTTTTGCACCAAAATTTTTTATAATTCGCGCTTCCGATAAGAAGGTTTTTATTTTTAATCTCCTTAATTTAGACTCTAATTCCTCCTTAACATTACATATAAAAATATTCCCTTGGTACTTTTTAACCATGCATTTAGTGAATAATATTGCATCTATTCCCGATTCATCAATACTTTCTAAACTTTTAAAATTATAAATAAGATTTTCAATTTTATGTTTCTTTAATACTGGTACTAAATAAGTGTGAATTTTATAAACTGTTTTCTTATTTAAACTACCTTTTAATCTAACAAAAAGTATCTCTCTCTTATACCTTTTAAAATTCCGGTATTCTAAATCCATCTTTAACATATATTCACCTGCTATTTTAATATAGAATATTTTTTTCCTTTTTTAAACACTTTCGACAAATGATGTCAAAATAAGTCAAAATCTCTTACCTAAAAAAAAGAGATTTCTCTCTTTCTTATATTATTTAATCTGGTATTCCCGCGATTATATATGGATCATCAACTTTACCATTACCAGATATTTTTAAGTCACTTGAT
>CANRKS010000045.1 GCA_947631285.1 uncultured Bacilli bacterium
AATTGGAACAAGAAAAAACTCGTTTTTCCCTTATTTTATAAGGATTTGCGAGTTTATTTGCCACAACAGTTCTTATATTTCTTACCACTTCCGCATGGACAAGGATCATTTCGACCCACTTTTGTTACTCTTTTAGGAGCACTTTTGACTGTTTCTTTACCATCATTAGCAACACCATTTAAAGTTTGCTTTCTTTCAGTATTTTGTCTTACCTCGGCTTTAAGTAAAAATTGAGCCGTTAAATCTTCTATTTTAATTAAAAGATTATCAAACATTTCAAAACCTTCCATTGTATAAGCTTGAATAGGATTTGTTTGACCATAGCCTCTTAGAGATATCCCCTCTTTTAAATGTTCCATTGCACTCATATGATCTACCCAATTAGAATCTATAATTCTTAAAGATATTGCTTTTTCAAATTCATTCATTAATGGAGCATCAATCATTTTCTTTTCATAATCAGCAATGACTAATTCATAGATTTTATCTCTTAACTCTTCATCATCTAATTTTAAAACATCTTTTAATTTTAAAGCATTATTTTTAAGATAATTGGTATTAACATATTCGACTAATTCTTTTTTATCATCACTAGATATTTTACCATCTTTAGAAAAATGACTTTCTACTAAATTCGTAATTGTATTTTTGAAAACTCCTAAAATACTTTCATGAATACTATCCATATCTAAAATTTCATTTCTTCTACTATAAATAATTTCTCGTTGTTCATTTAAGACATTATCATAATCAAGAAGTGTTTTTCTTATATCATAGTTGTTTCCTTCTACTTTCTTTTGCGCTGTTTCAATACTCTTAGTTAAAGCTTTCGAACGAATAGCTTGATTTTCATCAATTCCCATTCTAGCAAGCATATTTTTAATACTTTCTGTCCCAAAACGACGCATTAAATCATCTTCAAATGAAACAAAAAATTGACTTTTACCTGGATCTCCTTGACGACCAGCCCGACCACGTAACTGATTATCAATTCGACGAGATTCATGTCTTTCGGTTCCAATAACACATAAACCTCCAAGTTCTCTTACACCCTCACCTAACTTAATGTCGGTACCACGACCAGCCATATTAGTGGCTAAAGTGATTGCCCCTTTTTCACCAGCTTTAGCAATTATTTCGGCTTCTCTTTCATGATTTTTAGCATTTAAAACTTCATGCTTTAAGCCGGCTTTTTTTAGTAAACCACTTAAATATTCGTTGGCTTCAACTGAAATAGTACCAATCAAAATAGGCTCACCAGTAGCGTGAATTTCTTTAACATAATTAATAATCGCATTGTATTTACCCTTACTTGTAGCGTAGACTAAATCAGCATAATCTTCTCTAATAACTTCTTTATTGGTAGGAATTTCAATAACATACATATTATAAATATTTCTAAATTCCTCTTCTTCGGTTTTAGCTGTACCAGTCATACCTGATAATTTTTTATACATTCTAAATAAATTTTGAAAAGTTATGGTAGCCATTGTTTTAGTTTCTGTATTAATAGTAACATTTTCTTTAGCTTCAATTGCTTGATGAAGCCCATCACTAAATTGTCTTCCATGCATTAATCGACCCGTAAATTGATCAACAATAATAACTTCATCATTTTGCACAACATAATCGACATCTTTTTTAAATCCATAATTGGCTTTTAAAGCTTGGTTTAAATGATGAACTAAAGCCGTATTATCTAAATCATATAAATTTTGTAAATTAAAATAACTCTCAATTTTTTTACTTCCTTCAGCAGTTAAAGATACATTCTTAGTTTTAACATCAATATCATAATCTTCAGTTTCTTTTAATCTTTTAACGGCCCGATCAGCATCAATATAAAGATTTTTAGAATTCATTCTACCCCCACTAATAATAAGTGGTGTTCTAGCTTCATCAATTAAAATAGAATCAACTTCATCAATGATACAAAAATTAAGAGGTCTTTGAACACGATCTTCACTTCTTACAACCATATTATCTCTTAAGTAATCGAATCCTATTTCATTATTAGTTGAATATAAGATATCACATTTATAAGCTTCTTGTTTCTCAGTTGAAGACATTTCTCGTAAATTAACCCCCACTGATACTCCTAAAAGTTCATATACCGGACGCATCCATTCAGCATTACGGCTAGATAAGTATTCATTAGTGGTAACTACATGAACTCCATCTCCTGTTAAAGCATTAACATAAGCCGGTAAAATTGTTGTTAAGGTTTTACCTTCACCAGTTTTCATCTCAGCAATATTGCCATAATGAATAGCAAGCCCTCCTAAAAGTTGAACATAAAAGGCTTTTTCACCAATAGTTCTAAAGGCTGCCTCTCGAGCTAAAGCAAATGCCTCAACTAAAATATCATCTAAAGTTTCACCATTTTTTAATCTCTCTTTAAATTCTTCTGTTTTCTTTTTAAAATCACTATCTTTTAATTTTTGCATTTCAGAATCTAAAGCTACAATTTTATCAGCAATAGATTCAAACCTTTTTAATTCTTTATACTCACTATTTAATAATTTTTTGAATAGTCCCATAATCCACCTCATTACATATTATAACACGGATAATACTACTTAGTAAATGAAAGAAATAGATAGTTAATCTTAAAGAAAAGAAGTTTAATTTTCTAAACTTCTATAACTTATATAAACGATTATATTTTTTTAAATACCAATAAGCAAAAACCGTAATTAAAAGAATACTAGTAACTAAAATTAAATTCCCTGTTATACCTGTTTTAGGATTATCACCCCGATTACCTTTTTCATCAAAATAAATGCGAACTTTAAAAGTAGTTTTTACTCCGGCATATTTAACGGTTATTTCTCTTTCCCCTAAAGTATTATTTGAAAATCCTTCATATTCAATTCTTTCATCATCCATCTTTAATTCTTCTGTTGTACCATTATTATAATAAATTTTTAAAATTCCTCCAGCTAAGTTTAAATCATCATTATTTTGAAGATAATCAAGCTTATTTATTGGTTTAATAATTTCTATTTTTATAACACTTTTAGGGATTATTTCAACTTCAAAAGAAGTAATTAAATCTTCATACATAACAGTTAAGGTATTTTTACCTACTATTTTATTATTAAATCCTTCTACTTTAACTAATTCATTAGTTAAACTAATATTGTCCGTAGAATCATCATGATAAGTAACTTTTAAAATTCCCCCTTCTAAATCTAATTCTTCATAATTTTCAATATATACAGTTTTTAAAGGTTCTTTAATTAGTTCAATATTAACTACTCTTTTATCAATTATGAGAACTTCGTAATTACTACTAACTCCTTCATAACTTATAACAATATTTTCTTTACCCAATTTACTATTATCAAATCCCGTTTTGGTAATAGCCTTATTAGAAAGACTCATTCTATCTGTTGTATTATCAACAAATGTAACAAGTACTTCTCCTCCTTCAAAATCAAGTGATTCTATATTTTGTAAATATTTTAATTTATTAGGTAATTTAGTTATTTCAATTTTTGTTACTTCTTTAGCAACAACTGTTACTTTAAAACTAGTGGTAAAATTTTCATAATTTACTTTAACTATTTTTTCACCTAAAGAAGTTGTATTAAAACCGCTAGTTGTAATTTTGGTATTTAGAAGACTAACTTTAGAAGTGGTTTCATCATTATAAGTAATATTTAAAACTCCCCCAGTTAAATCTAATTCTTCGTTACTACTTTGTAAATATATTTTCTTTAAAGGTAGATTATCAATATCTATTTTGGTTATACTTTTAGAAATTATTTGAATATTAAAATTAGTTGTAAATCCTTCATATTTTAAAATGATTTTATTAGATCCTAATTCTTTATTATTAAAACCTAAAGCCGTAACATTACTATCTGGTAAACTAACTAAATCAGATGTGTTATCATTATAATTAACTTGTAATATTCCTCCAGTTAAATTTAAATTTTCATAATTTTGAATATATTCTAATTTTTGCGGAGGTACTTTTAAACTAATACTCGTGATACTTTTAGGTATAATTTGAACAGAGAATTCGGTTTCTAATCCTTTATAGCTAACTTTAAGATAGTTAAAACCAACTAAGCGATTATCAAATCCCGTAACTACTATATCGTTAGAAGTCAAACTAATATTTCTTGTAACACCATTTTTATATGTAATTTTTAGAATTCCTCCCTCTAATTTTAAATCGTTTTCAAAATTTTGAATATATGTTTTCTTAGTAGGAGTTGTTATTACTTCTATTTTACTAACTTCTAAATCATCATCAATAACCATTATTTTAAAATTGGTATTATTATTTTTATAAGTAACCGTAATTGTTTTTTCTCCAACTGTTTTATTATCAAGATCTGATACTTTAACTAAATCATTAGGTAAATCAATAATACCTTTTGTATTATTATTATAATTAATACGTAACTTTGCTCCGCTTAAATCTATTATCTCATCAGAATTTTTTAAATAGACAGTTTTAATAGGTAAAGCTTCCATGGCAATATTACTAATACTTTTAGCTATTATATGAACAGTTAAAGTAGTTAGCTTTCCTTCATAAGTTAACGTTACAGGACAATCTCCAACCGTCGTATTATTAAAGCCATTATATTTAACTGCTTCATTAGGAAGAGAAATAACCGTATTAGTTTTATCTGTATAAGTAACGGTTAGCATGCCACCTTCTAAATTAAGATTTTCATAATTTTCAAGATAATCCATCTTATTAGGATTTTTAGTAACTTCTATATGATCAATAGCTTTTCCAATTATTTCTACATTAAATGTCGTTCTTACATTTTTATAAATTACTGTAATAGTATTAATTCCAATTTTAGTATTATTAAAATTTTGCGTTTCAACTTCTTCATTATCTAAAGAGATAATAGTACTAGTATTATCATTATAAGTAATAGTTAACTTTCCACCAGATAAGTCTAATTCATTTTCAAAATTTTGAATATATGTTTTCTTAGTAGGCAGTGTTGTTACCTTAATACTAGCTATTTTCTTTTCGATAATATTAACTTCAAAAGTAACGGTATGATTTTCATAAGTTAAAGTAATTTTGTTTTTTCCAAGATTACTTTTATTAAATCCAGTTGCTTTAACAAAAGCATTAGGAAGATTAATTACTTCTTCTTCACCATCATTATATACTACCTTAAGACTTCCACCCCTTAAATCCAATTCTTCTTCAGAATCTTTAACATAAGAAGTTTTGGAAGGCATATTTAAAAGCGTAATATTACTAATTCCTTTAGCCACAATATTAATTTTAAAAGAGGTTGTAAATTTTTTACCCGTTTCACTTTCGGTATAGGTAACCGTTATATTTTTTTCACCTAAAGTTTTATTATCAAAACCAGTAACCATCTTTTCATTTAAATTTACTATTTCTTTAGTATTATCATTATAATTTACATAAATTGTTCCGTTTGTTAAGTCTAATTCATCTTTATTTTTAACATAATCTTTTTTAAGAATCTCATCTTTAATATTAATACTAGTAACTCTTTTTATTTTAGTAATATTTATTGTTTCTTTATAACTTGTTATATTGCCTAAAGCATCTCTTACTTTAATTTTTATATCAGGAGTATTTTCGGTATAGGTCTTTTTATTACTCACTTGCCAAGATTCACCATCATCAAAACTGTAAGCTGTATTATGAAGCCCTACTCCATTTTCCTTAGCATTAATAGTTAAAATAACATTATCTTTAGACCAGTCATCACGATTTCCCGTAACACTCTCTATAATTGGCCCATCACTTACAATACTCGTAATATTTTCAACCATCTTTTTAGTATTACCAGCTTTATCTCTTACCCAAATATCTACTTTACCATTTTCTTTAAAGGTATACTGATTACTTTCTTGATAAGTTACTCCTCCATCAAAACTATAGGGATTTTTAGGAAGACCTATACAATCTACTCCTTCATTAGAACAATCATACGCTGTTTGAATTTTTAAAGTAATTTCCTTAGAAGGATTTAAAGTATTACCCGTTATTTTCACCGTAGGGGCAGTTACATCTTTTTTGTTATTATATAATCCTGAGCTTTCAAAATAATAACCGGCTTTATTTCCTTTATTTTGATCATCTTCTAAAACATACCAGCCACCACTTAGCATGGCTCCTTTATTTAAGGTGACGATCTCATCACTATCTTGTTTAAAATAATACCAACCATCAGTCCAATAATCATCATCAATATAATGCCAACCGGTTACCATTTGACCTTCTTTATAATCGGGAACATTACTATCTTTCCATTTAGCAAAATAATACCAGTTAGTTTGACCGTTTTGCTCTAGTTTTTGCCAACCAGTTAACATTGAACCTTTATCATAACTTTTGTCATCAGCTGGTTCAGTGGCTAAATAATAGGTTCCATCAACCAGAGAAAGCCAGCCAGTTTGCATAATGCCTCTTTCATTAAAATAATACCAGTGTTTTTTACCATAAGAAGTAAGATATGCCCAATCAAAAGTTAAATTATAATTGCTATCTACATATATCCATTCTTTTTCATCTGTTTCATCAAATACTTGATAAAAATTATCTGGCCCATTAGCTAAGGTATACTTTTGGGATACCAGCGGAGCTTCTTTTTCATCATAAGACTTAATTGTAACATCGCTGTTAATCGTAGCTACTAAAGCTTTAGATACTTCGCCAGTCCGATATAACTTAGTATTTAAATGTTTAAAAAAGATGCGTGGAAGAGCCTTTAAATCATAATTGGCATCTTTTGTATAAATAGCAATTTTAGGCTTAGTATAATCTAGTAAGGCATAACTAGTGTTATTAATACCATGGTGACCAACTTTAAATAAATCAACTTCTCCAACATATTTTCCAATTTTTTGTTCAGTCCCTAAAACATGTTCCATATCAGCCATTAATAAAGCTTTTTTATCATCTTTAGTGACTAAAGTTACTAAAGAATTTACATTTTCTTGTTCAGTTGATACATTATATAAATTAAATATTTTTATATTATAATCATAAAAATTAAATTCAATATAATCTAAAACATTATCAGTTTGATCAATATACTTGGCTCCATCCATTAATTTTTTTAAAGCTGTATCAGGATGAGCTGAAGTTTCTAACATATTAACACTTTTAGATTCCATGGCAGAAACGGCTGCCTTATAAAACCGTTCATTACGATAATCAAGGTTGGTATCTTCTTCACTAGGTATCCAAGTATATTTTTTATAAATATAAGTTGTATCAGAAGTTATATAACTATTACCATCGGCATTAATTCCCTCGACAATATCAGGAATCCCCCCAATATGATCAGAATGACTATGAGTTCCAATAACAAAATCTAATTTTTTAACACCCAGTAATTTTAAATAATCTGTGACAGTTATGCCATTACCTGTTTCAGTTGCCCAACCATTACTTGAATGATTTAAAGAAGGATTAGCAGCATCCACTAAACCATAATGACCATTACTTTCAATAATGATGGCATCAGCAGATCCTACATTTAAAAAATGGATGCGATCAGTTTCATCTGGAATGGCATATACTATAAAAATTGTTAAAAAAATTACCATAATTAAAAAAATGGCAAGTTTAAAATTTTTTCTTATAAATTCTAATCCTTTATTCATATTACATCATCTTCTATATATTTATTTTAGCATAAAGGAAGCCACTTAACAACAAATTAGCAAAAGAAAAAAACTCCTAAGAGTTTTATTTAGGTTCTAGAATTTCTGGTGTGAAGTAAATTTTAATAAAACTTAGGTAAAATCTAATAAAAACAGGTATTTTTAATGT
>CANRKS010000046.1 GCA_947631285.1 uncultured Bacilli bacterium
TTTTGTGTGCATTTACTTCTTTAATCCTCTGTTTTTTACATTTCGAGAATTTAAGTTTTCATTTAACGCTTTTTAAATTCTTTTTTTAACAAATTACCTAATTCTATTTTTTCTTCTTTAGTAAAAATATCTTTTTGTCTTTTAAACTTATTTAATGACCATTTCCAAAAATTATAACCAAAATGTAGATCTTTATACTTCTTACCTAAAATAATTTTTTCATCTCTATATCTAGGAATAAAGTGAAAATGGACATGAGGATTCTCATTATCACGATAAGCATTATTCATAAGACAAGCAAAATTAAACATGGTACTATCTAAAACTTTATGGCAAACTCTTTCTAGTTCTTTTTCAATTTTGCCGAGTTCTATCCATTCTTCATCTGTAAGCATACTTAAATTTTCTTTGGGACTAGAAATAATCATATAACCTGGAAATTCTTGACAATCATCAATATAAATTACTTCCCAATTTTGACCCTTATATATGTTCATAAAAACCTATTTATTAGGATCCACTATAATTTTAATTTCATTTGATGATCCACTTGTTAAATCTTTATAAGCATCTTCTACTTCATCTAAACCTATTCTTTTAGTTACAAACTTTAAAACATCTATCTCTTTATGAGCAATCATATCAATGCACTTAGCAAATTCTTCTTTTTTATAAGCAATCGCTCCGATTAAATGAGCTTCTTTCATCACTGCCGCTACACTAGCAAAATTAATTGGGCTCATAGAAACTCCAACTAAAATAACCGTTCCACCCGGTTTAACTAAAGATACTGCACTATTAACGGCTGGAGTATTTCCACAGCATTCAATAACTTTATCAAACGTATTATTATATTTTGCTACTTCCCTTTCTTCTAAAACATTTAACCATTCATCTGCTACTCCAAGTTTTATAGCTAATTCTCCTCTTTTAGGATTAGTCTCTGAAACAACTACTTTACTAGCACCACTTTTTTTGGCAAACATTGCACTAACTAATCCGATTATGCCTCCACCAACTACTAATACTTCATCACCAACATTTATATTAGCTAAGTTAATCGCATGATACCCAACCGCCGTTGGTTCAACTAAAGCCCCTTCTTCATCACTCATTTCAGAAGGAACTTTTAATACCATATCACTTCTAACACTAAGAATTGGAGCTAACCCTCCGGAATTATCTAATGATAATCCACTAGCATGATCCCATGTCTTTAAGCAATAATGAATATTTCCACTTAGACAAGCTTCACAATGGCCACAAGGAGAAATAGGTAAGGCTGTTACTCGATCACCTACTTTTAAATCTTCTCTTCCTCCATTATCTAAAACTGTTCCACAATATTCATGCCCCATAACAAGACCTACAGGCATTCCTATTTCAAAATAATGCAAATCCGATCCACAAATTCCAGTCTTTTTAACAGCAATTAAAACTTTACCATTTTCTTTTTTAGGTTCCTCTATTTCTTTAATTTCAAATTCTCTAGGGCCCTTTATAGCTACACATTTCATATTACACATTCTCCTAATAATATTATACCAATAATCATTATTTTTATAAAATAAATTGCTCTATATATTTACAATATTAAACAAGTAATTAATTAAAAATATATAACTAATATTTTTTAATTTAATGGTATAAGATGTCAATATCTACATCATTATTAATGCCATCAATATGACCATTATTACATAATTGCCACATCATATATTTTCCTTGATAAGAACTAGTATTGTTATTAGTGGTATAATGGGCTAACCATACTGGATATTCTTTTTTATTTTTCCAAATAGTCTCCATATAAAATTTACTACTATAAAGCATCGCTTTATAACCAGATTCTTCTAAAGTATCCATATAAGCATTAGCTATTTCATTTATCTCATGAAAACTTAATTTATAACTATTCCAATTACTCCAATTTTCCCAGTCAAAAGCAATTGGTAAATCTAATTTTTGACCATCTAATTTTTTTATTACCCAACTGGCATGTTCTTTTACTTCCTCTACTGATTTTGCAACAGTAAAGAAATAAACCCCTACTTTTAAACCAGCTTCTTTCGCTTTTTTAATATTATTTGCATAGTATTCATCATCATATATTTCTCTAGTCGATTGTCCTTGATAGCCTATTCGCATCATGACAAATGAAGCCCCAGCATTCTTAACTTTTTCATAATCAATATCTTCTTGCCATTTAGATACATCTATACCTATTTCTGTATTATCATTTTTATGTTTATCATAAACATCTTTAAACTCGGTAACTATTCTTTTAGTTGGAGTACTTGGCTTATTATCGCTTTTTTCTTTTTGCTTAACATTTAATGTAACATTTACATCTTTTTTATTTTGAGATGAATCACTTAAATGATAAATTAATTTATAAGTTCCTACTTTATTTAAATCATAAGTTCCTTCAACTTCACAATTAATATTACCATCATATTCATCTCCATAAGAAATTAAATCACATATATTTTTATCATAGCCAACTTCTACCGTTTTATTAGTGCCACTAAAAACAATTGGTGGATTACTATCAACAACTTCAATATTAAATTTATAAGCATATTCTTTTTTATCAATTTTATATCTAACTTCTAATTCTTTTTTACCTAAAGTATTAGTGTCAATTAATTCATTATTAGATAAAATTTCTACTCCCTTAATATTATCAATTACATCATTTAGATAAACATCACTATAGACTTCTACTGAATCCATAATAGACTTAATATTTTCTCCTTCCGTATCTAGAATAACTTTACTGCTACACCCAGATAAGAAAAATAAACTTCCTAAAATTATTAATAATTTTTTCATACCTACTCCTTAAGTACTATTATATTATGTTTTATTAAAGAAAAAAAGATGTTTTACCATCTTATAAATATTCAACAACTTTAATATTTTTATTTAACTTAGCAATTAAATCATCAGGTTCATATTTTGCAAAAATATTAACAAAATTACTATGATCATTTAAAAACATATCATAATATTCTAAGAATATTTTTTGATAATTAGTAACCCCTAAATCTTTTAAATAACTTATATTTTTACCTACCAATTTTTTATGTTCTTTTATAGCATCAATTAATTTTTTCGGAGAATTATTTAAAAATTCAGCTATTTCTTCTTTATTAAAATCATATTTTTCTAGAAATTTCATTATTATCTTCCCCTTCCATTTACTTCAAATTGTTCAAGTGGAATATCATTAAAGCTATACATTTCACCATTATTATCAAGAGGAGTGTAAGAATTGTTTTCCATACCATACATACTACTATTATAATTTAAAGATTCGCTATAATTATCAGTCATGCTATCTAAAGCATCAAGTCCTAATTCACTTTGCATTGATGCCCGATTGTAACCTTCATCTAATTGCCTTTCTTTTTCAAGATTTTCTTTTATAGCATCATATCTTTCAATTCTTGAACCTATATCTTCAAAATCTCTACTAGCTTCAGCCATTACTTCATTATACTTTTTGATATCATCAGGATTTTCTAAAGTTACATTAACTGGATTTACTTCCACCCTTACTGGTTGTTCTTCAATCTTTTCTTCTTCGCCAATATTACTAAGACTAAATTCTTCTCCCCATTCTTTAGCATTAAATAAGAAGCTTTTATAAGTACCATCAGGATTTTTATATTCATGTTTTGATTGAAGACAATATTTAATCTTTTTAAATAAATCTAGCGCATCCCAAATTAAGGCCTCAGGATTTTGAGAATATAAATCCGTTGCATTTACTTCTCTTAAAATATCAAACTTTTGAGCAAAATTTTCTAAAGTCATAACTTTTACTTCTCTAGCTTTAGTAATATATACGTTTTGACTTTTTAAAAAAGCTAATCCCTTTTCTAATTCATCATAATTTACATAAGCTAGTGATGGCATAAATTTGTTTTCGACTTTTTCTCTTTCTTCTTCACTTAAATCTTTAAATAAATCTAATTTTTCTTTTAAACTTTTCTCCATAATATTCCTCCTAGTATGCAATTAATGGAACTTTCTTTGGATCAAGTCCACTATTTCTTAATTTATCTATAACGCCCTCTAGAGCATCTTTAGTATATTTAATTAATATATTAGGATTTAAGTAAATATCAACTGGTTCTTTACCAACTTCAACTAATTTTTTAATTTTAGCTTCAAACTCTTTATCATAAAGTAGTTCAATATTATCAACAAACATATCTAAATCAATATCATTGTCTTTAGCAAAATTAACATTTTTTACTAAATCATTTTTGTTATAATTAGCTAAAACTTTATCTAAGTCATTACTAGTAAAATCTAAATAGTCAAAACCTAATTCCGTTAAAAGATTAATAAGTTCTTCTTTTGGTGATAATTCAACATTTTCACTATTATCTTCTTCCTCTTCTAAGCTAACATTTTCTTTAGCTTCAGCAAATACTTCAGAAATACTTTTACCTTCTTGTTCGGCATTCTTTAATTTATTTTCATAATCAAATAAAGCATCTTCAGGGAACATTAAGATCTTCGCCGCTTCTCTTTGTTCATCTTCATTAAAATCAAATTTTTCTAATAAAGAAGTGATTGAATCTCTCGTAATATTAATATTTCCATTTAAAGCTAATTCAAAATATTCATTTAGTCTGGTTTGATTTTCTAAGGCTTCATCTTTTCTTATTCCTAACTCTTCAATTGTAGCAATAGCGGTATTCATTTCTGATTCTACTTTTACTAATTCGTCTTCAGCCTTTTTGGTATCTTCTTGAACTTTTGAAATAGTTTTAGGTAATAAAGAATTTACTTCCTCACTCAATTTATCAGGATTAAAATCTACTTTAAGTTTTTCTAATACCAATTTAAAATCATCAGTTTTAATACCACTTAAAGCTGAAACTAATTTTTCTCCTTCTTCTCCTAAAACTCTTTCTTCTTCCGTTAAACTTTCTATTTTTTCTTGCAAAACTTTCTTTTCATTAGTTGTTCTTTCTTTTGTTTCTTCCGCTAACTTTCTTTCTTTTTCCATCTTTGAAAGTATTACACTATCTTCACCACGTAGGTTATATAATTTGTCTAATAATTTTGTTATTTCCGCAGTTAACATCTTCATTATAACCACTCCCTCTTATTATAAGTAAATTATAACAAATTGTCCTTCGTTTGTAAACGTTTTACATGTTTTTTCGTAAAAAAAAGAAGATTTTTTTAATCATCTTCCTTCTTTAAAATTTTTTTAACTTTTAACTTAACTCTTTCGCGCGTATTATCTACTTGCTTAGGTGTTAGCTTTAAAATATCGGCAATTTCTATGTAATTAAAACCATTTGCCATTAAACTAAATACTTCATATTCTCTCTTGGTTAAACTAATTTTTAAACTTTTAATTAATTCTTGATACTTTTCTTCTTCCGCCATGTTTTTTAAAGGATCATTGGAAAAATTATCACTTATCGAATCCATTAATTTAGAATTGTTATCATCATAAATAAAATCTAATGAATAAGCTTCTTGTAAGGTTTTATATTTATCTCTATTATATTTTCTAATAATTCCTTTTAATCTTCTTTCAATACATAAAGTAACAAACGTTACCAAACTAGCATCTTTACTTTCATCAAAACATTTTAATCCATCGGAAAATCCTACATTACATTCACTTATAAGTTCTTGATGATCAATATTTAAATTTGTTAAAAACCGCATATATTTATTAATTAAAATATCTATTATATATTTATATTTATAAAATAATAAGTTTTTAGCGTCTTCATCATTTTCTCGATATAACATAATAAGTTCACTATCATTAGTATTTTTTAACTCTTCTTCACTGATCATTTAACCATCCCATATATAAGTATTGCTGCTGAAACAGAAGCATTTAAACTATTTATTTTTCCCATCATTGGAATCTTTATTATAACATCACTATTATCTTTAACTATTTTACTTATTCCCTTTCCTTCATTACCAATTACTAAAACTTTTTTATCACTATAGTCTACTTTACGATAGTCCAGCCCTTCCATCGAAGCGACATACACAAAATAACCTTTATCTTTTAAATAATTTAAAGCATTAACAATATTAGAAGTCATAATCACTTTTACATATTGGGTTGCTCCAGCACTTACATGAACAACCGTATCATTTACTAAAACAGATCTATCTTTAGGAATAATAATATTTTTAATTCCTGCACATTCACAAGTTCTAATAATAGCTCCAAAATTATGAGGATCTTCTAAATGATCTAAGACTAAAACAAAATCACTATCTATATCTTCTAATTGATAATATTCATAATCATAGGTATCAATAACTATTCCTTGATGATTACCTTTAACCATTTTATCTAAACTAGCTTTAGGTACTATTGTATATTTTAAATTATTTTCTTTTAAATAAGGAATTATCTCTTTTGTACTTATATAAATTTTTTTAATTTTCTTTTGATCTAATTCTTTTAAAACATTTTTACCATAAACTAGCATAAGAATCACCTAAGGTTTATTGTAGCATATTTTCTTTAAAATTACACCGTCATTTTCTTGCCAAATAGCTTATTTACTGTTATAGTAGCATAAAAAGGAGGAATTATGTTCAAATATACTTTAGACAATAAAAGATATCACACTTTAAATTACTTTTATCGCACTAAATTTAAAAGTAAAGTTTTTAAAGTTCCTCTTGATGCTCACATGAGTTGCCCCAATAAAAAAGATGGCCATGGTTGTATTTTTTGTCGTAATGGAAGTGGGGCTAATATTACTGATAATACTTTATCTATTAAAGAACAATTTTTAAAAAACATAGAAATATTGGAACATAAATGGCCTAATAGTTTATATATTCCCTATTTTCAAAGTGGTACCAACACTTATGCTCCTTTAGATAAATTAAAACCATTATTTGAAGAATTATTAACTTATCCTAAAGTAGTCGGGCTGGCTATTGCCACTAGACCTGATACCATTAGCGATGAGGTATTAGAGTACTTAAAAGAGTTAAATAAAAAAACTTTTTTAACAATTGAATTAGGACTTCAAAGTAGTAACGATAATACTCTTAAATTTATTAAAAGAGGTCATGATACAAAATGTTTTATCGACATGGTAAAGAAATTAAAAGATAATCATATCTTTACAGTGGCACATATTATAAATGGCCTTCCATATGAAACTAGGGAAGATATGCTTAATACAGTTAAACTTTTAAATGATTTAAAAATTGATGGAATTAAAATTCATATGCTTTATATTTCTAAAGGAACAGAGCTAGCCCAAATTTATGAAAAAGAACCATTTTCTATGCTAACTAAAGAGGAATATATTGATATTGTTGTTAAAGAACTAGAATTATTAGATGAAAAAATAGTCATTGAAAGAATTACCGGTGACCCCATTAAAGATGAGCTAATAACTCCTTCATGGCTACTTAAAAAGTTTTGTGTTTTAAATGACATTGATAAAGAAATGGTTAAAAGAAATACTTATCAAGGTATAAAAGTTAATAAATAATTTAATCAGGTATACCAGAGATTAAATATGGTACACCAATTGTTCCATTTCCAGATAGTTTTAAATTATCA
>CANRKS010000047.1 GCA_947631285.1 uncultured Bacilli bacterium
TCATCAAATTAATCAACCACCTTTTCTATATTATACCAAATTGGTTGATTGCGAAAAATTTTCACTCCTTAGAGCTGGATTTGCTTTATTTTTGTTGACAAACATACTTAAAAAAAGTATGATAAGTACAAGAGGGCCGAGGAAATTTTGGCATCATAAAAAAAGCAATTTTATATACATGGTTATTATTTTTTTGTTAGGCACAAAAACTAATAAATTAACATAAATAATAGTAAGGGTGAGTTTCTTATGAAATACCTAAATGTATATTTAAAGAAGGTATGTTAATGGAAAGAATAGTTATTGAGGGTGGATACCCTTTAAAAGGCACAATTACAATAGGTGGCGCTAAAAATAGTGCAGTTGCTTTAATTCCAGCAGCACTTTTAGCGGAAGGAGTAAGTACAATTAAAAATGTTCCTAATATAACTGATCGTGATGCTCTTTTTGATATCGTAAAATTATTAAATTGTGATATAGAACAAAATGGAAAAACAATTAAAATAGATACTACTAAATTAAAAAATACTTTAATAAGTCAAGAATTAAGCGTTAAGCTTAGAGCCTCTTATTATTTTATGGGGGTTTTACTAAGTCGTTATAAACATGTGGAAATATATTTTCCGGGAGGATGTAATATAGGCTCTCGTCCGATTGATCTTCATTTGAAGGGCTTTAAGGCTTTAGGGGCTAAGGTTACTAAAAGAGGTCATAAATATATATTAAATGCTGATAAGTTAAAAGGAGCCGAGATTAATTTAGATTTTGCTTCCGTTGGAGCAACGATTAATATTATGTTCGCAGCTGTTTTGGCGGAAGGAAGAACCATTATTAAAAATGCGGCGAAGGAAGTGGAAATAATAAATATTATGGATTTCCTAAATAAAATGGGAGCTAAAATTAAAGGAGCCGGAACAGATACTATTGTAATTGATGGAGTTGAAGGTTTAAAAGGAGCCGAAATAGATGTTATTCCGGATCGAATAGAAGCCGGAACATATATTTTAATGGGAGCTTTACTTGGAGATGATCTATGTGTCGAGGGAATTATTCCCGAACACAATAAAGCTCTTTTAGATAAATTAAAAGAGATGGGTGTTTCTTATGAAATTAAAGATCATTCCATCATTGTTAACAAATGTGATAATTTAAATCCTGTTTCGGTTACAACGTTAGTATATCCAGGTTTTCCTACTGATTTAGGACAACCAATGAGTGTTCTTTTAACCCAAGCTAATGGTATTAGTCATATGGAAGAAACTATTTGGGAAAATAGAATAGGTCATTATCCTTATTTGCAAAAAATGGGTGCTGATATTGAACTTGATGGCTTAAAAGCAACGATTAAAGGAAAATGCAAGTTAAAAGGAACAGATATTAATGCGACTGATTTAAGAGGAGGAGCAGCCCTTATTCTGGCAGGTTTAATTGCCGAAGGAACAACCACTATTTATGATATTGATTATATCTTAAGAGGATATGAAAATATTATTCATAAATTAAGTAATGTCGGTGCTAAAATAAATATTGAACAAATATAATGTAGAGAAATCTACATTTTTATTTGGGTGGTTTTATTGAGAAGAAAATATAAAATAATTTTGATTGTTTTAATAAGTAGTCTTTTAGCTTATTTTATTTATTTTTTTAGTCATGAAAATAAAATTAATTTAGTAGCTTTAGGAGATGGTATTGCCAGTGGAGAAACAGCTTATAATATCGATGGCATAAGTTATAATGATTATTTAAAAGAATACTTTATGAAAAAGGGGATACTGCATAAATATAATGATAGTTATGCCTATAAAAATAATAAAATAGATGATCTTTTAGAAGATTTAAAAAGTAATATTTTAGATAAAGAAGATAAATTAACAATTCAACAAATTATGCATCAAGCTGATTTAATTATTATAAGCATTGGGGAAGAAGAATTAGTTAAAATGGCAATTACTAATGATTTAAGTAAAGAAGTCATAAATGATTTTGTTAAAGAGTATGATGATTTATTATACTTCATAAAAGATGTTAGTGAAGCAAAAATAGTTATCATAGGTTTTTATGAAAATAAATATTTAAGTAAAAGTAATACGATTATTTTAAATTCTGAATTAGCAAATGCCGCCCTTAAATATGATAGTATTTTTATTAATGTGAATGATTTATTAATGAATCAAGAATATTTTGCTAATAAAGATTCCTTTTATTTTAATTATAAAGGACATGAAGCTATTTTTGAGATGATTATTCATTCAATTTAGGTTGTATTTACTCAAAATTTATGCTAATATACTTCCTACAGGTTGTTTTGTATGAATAATGAAAATAACATCAAGATTAGTTATAATACGGGTAATTATTATAACTTAAAAGAACGAATTATCGCTAATGCTTTAATGGTATCAATTTTTTTGGGAACTGTTTATAATGCGTGAATGGTTGAGCCGAAGATATTACCGGAAGAAAGCTCTTTAAGTATTTTAGAAGAAGAAAGTGACATTTTAGTTAATAAAAATTTAGGTGAAAGTTTTAATTTAGTAAGAAAAGTTGTCAAGAAAAGAGCTAAAGAAACAAAAGAATCGAAAGATTAAGCTTGTAACATTATTAAAATATGGTATAATACTTAAGAACGAAAGTTTCTATACTATTTAATTTAGTATGGCGAAGGGAGAGAAATATGAAAGCTAATATTCATCCAGAATTAAAAGATTGTACAGTAAAATGTGCATGTGGGGCTACTTTTAAAACTAAATCAGTAAAAGATGAAATTCATGTTGAAGTTTGTAGTGAATGTCATCCATTCTATACTGGAGCCCAAGGAAAAGCAAAAAAAACTGGTAATATTGAAAAATTTAATAAAAAATATGGCTTTGATAAAGCTAACTAAGAACAGCAATGTTCTTTTTTTATTTGTTCTTATCTTTATCAATGGGCTTAAATAATTCCCTTATATCAATATTTAATATTTCAGCGAATTTCCATAAAGTGCCTAAACTGGCGATGGTGTAGAAGCGTCAGTATATAGTATTACAGCCGAAGATGATATTATGTTAAATAGCGGTGAACTTGATGCTAATGGAGTAGTTGAAGGTACAATTATTTGGGAACAAAAACAAGATGATACAGGATTAAAAGTAAGATACTATGAAAATGTATTATTTAATGATAAATATACTTTTGAATGGACTTTAGATTAAAATATCTTGTATAAATAAAAAAATTATAATATACTAAATATGTAGGAAGCAATGCTTTTGCATTGCCCTTATTTGTTAGACAGCGCTAGCGGATGATTAGTTCGTAGGCGCTTTTTTCAACTAAAATACAAATAATGTATAATAGAATCAAAATAATTACTAACAATACTTTCACAAGATTTCTTGCTTTCATTAACCGTCACCATCCTTTCTAGGATAACCAAAACCCCTAAAAAGTTAGAATTCGGGCAACGCCAACATTACTTCCATAAGTCTCTATTAAAATATAAAAGGAAATATATGTAAAGAAAAATCGTCCGACAATATTCGACACGCAATATTACTTCATTAACTTTAATTAAATTAATATATTTGTTATAATTAATTTGGAGAGTGATAAAATGACTTTATATATTGCTTGTGATCATTTAGGAGTTTTATTAAAAAAGGAATTGATAAAACATTTAAGTAATAATGGCATAAATGTTGAAGAAATAGGAATTGCTAATACGGAACTTGATGATTATCCTGATTTTGCTTTTAAATTAGGAGATTTGGTTAGTAGAAATATTGGTTCTTTAGGCATTCTTATTTGTGGTAATGGTGTGGGGATGAGTATTGCTGCCAATAAAGTAAAAGGAGTAAGATGTGTAAGAGCTACCAGTACCGATGATGCTTTTAAAGGAAAGAACCATAATGGATGTAATGTTTTAGCAATCGGAGCCAATGTAGGGGCTACTTTAGCTAAAGAAATTGTTGATACTTTTATTTCTACTAAGCCAGCTGATGTTGATAGGTATTTAAAAAGAATTGATAAAATCATAAGTTATGAAAATGGAGAATATAATGAATTATAGAATATATGTCTATGCTCTATTTTTTTTCTTAAGTATTTTTATGTTATCAGGGGTAAATTTTGAAAAGTTTATGCGTAAAAATAAAGTAATTGAAGCCAAAATGTTAATAATGGCTTTAAGTATTGCTTTAGCTTATTTATTATCTAATTTCGTTTTAGATTTTTTGAATTTATAAAGGAGAAGAAATGACAAATAAAATACTTAGTATTATAGTTATTGTAATGAGTGGTATTTTAGTTGTAGTAAGTAGTAGTTATCATACTACTTTTTTTAATAGTGAATCGGCAAAATCAATTATTGTTAAAAATACTAAAACAGATGCAATTAGTAAAATGGAATTAGAAGAATATATTATTGGGGTTGTGGCTGCAGAAATGCCCGCTTCTTTTGAAATGGAAGCTTTAAAAGCCCAAGCTATCGCGTCCCGCACTTATGCTCTTTATAAAATAGATACTAGTAAGAAAAATTATGATGTGGTAACGGATGTTTCTAACCAGAGTTTTATTACTAAAGATGAAATGAAAGTTAAATGGCAAAATGATTATGACAAATATTATGAAAAAATAAAAGAAGCTGTCTTAGCTACTAAGGGAATGGTTTTAACTTATGAAGGTAAAATAATTGAAGCTTACTATTTTGCAATGAGTAATGGTTATACTGAAGATGTTAGTTTAGTTTTTAATGAAGATCTTAATTATTTACAGAGTGTTAGTTCTATTTATGATAATGAAACATTAAAAAATTTTTCAGTTACCACTAAATTTACTTCTAAAGAAATATGTAATAAATTAAATCTTAATTGTGAGACAATTAGATTTACTAATATAAAAAGAAGTGATACCCATCGAGTTAATAGTCTAGAAGTAAATGGGATAACATTTAAAGGAACCGTTTTTAGAAGTAAGCTAGGTCTTAGATCAACAGATTTTGAAATAAAAGTAGATGGGGATATTTTTATTACCACGAAAGGTTATGGTCATGGGGTTGGTATGAGTCAATATGGGGCGAATGGTATGGCTAAAGAGGGTAGTGATTACGAAGATATTTTAAAATATTATTATAAAAATGTAGAAATTTCGGTAATTTAAGTATAAAAGAAATTAAAACCGTCAATACTTTAATTAGGACGGTGAATGATGAGAAGAAGAAAATTGAAAGGTTTTGTTTTACCAACTTTATATTTATTAATAACCATTAGCATTTTTGCAGGAGTAGTATTACTTGGTAGAGATATTTCTTTAACTAATAAAGATTATGATTATGGAACAGGTGTTTTAAAAGAAGATGTGGAGTCAGTGATAATTGAAGATGAAATAGTTAGCAGTGAAATAAAAAAGCCGGTGGAAGATGGTAAAGCAGATATAAGTATTCATTACTATAGTAAAGATGCTGATGAAAGTTTACAAGAAAGTAGTTTAATCTATTATGAAAATACTTATTTACCCAATACCGGAATTATCTATGCTAGTGATGATACTTTTGATGTAAGAAGTGTTTTTAATGGTAAAGTAACTGATATTATTGATGATGAATTTTTTGGCAAATGTATCATTATTGAACATAATAATAAATTAAGAACATATTATTATGGACTTGATAATATAGAAGTAAAAAAAGATGATGAAGTAACTAATGAAACCATATTAGGAAATGCTAAAAATAATGAAATAATGAATGATAAAAAAACCTTTATGTTAGAAGTTTATTTAAATAATGAACTTAAGAATCCGGAAAGTATTATTGGGACCAAAATAACTGATTATAATGAAAATTAATTCCTTTAATTAGGAGTTATTTTTTTCATAAAGGAGATATTAATGGAAAATATATTATATTTAGATGATTACATAAATATATATAACAAAAAGAAAGATTTAACTCTTGTTTATAAACCATATAAGCATACTTTAAAATATGGAAAAATAATTGATCGTAATAAATTTATTAAAAAGTATAATAAAATAATGGTTGAAAATAAGCTAAATCAAAATTTCTTTACGAGTAATATTACCGTTATTACTAATGGCTTTTATACAAAAGAAGATAAAAGAATAATTAGTGATACTTTAGAAAGTTTAAATTATAAAAAAATTAATTTTATTTCGGAATTAAAATATTTAAAATTAAATAAGAAAAACATTTTACTAAATGCCGGATTTCTTTATATAGGAATATATTATCTTAATAATTTAGGTAATTTCGAAGTTATCTTTTTAGATAATAATAAAATATTAAATAATATGTTAATTAGAATATTAGAAATTTTTAAAAATAAAAAAATATATGTATTTGGTAAAAATTATGAAAATATAGTAAAAATGTTAGATGAATATAATTTAAATTATTATTTTTATGAAGATGGTGAAAATTTAATTATAAAAAAAGCAAAAGATGGTAAATGAATGTAAAGTTATTAAAAGTACCCAATTTGTCCTTCTAAAAGAGTTAAAAATTTGATATCATTTATGGGTCATGTTCGTTTTTTGTCGAATTTTGTCCTACGATTTTTATTGCGATTTAAAAAAGCTTATGGAATAATAAGATCGTGTAGAAAAGAGGTGGACAGTATGTATGGCAAAGTAAAGTGGTTTAACAACGAAAAAGGTTATGGATTCATTGAATATGAAAATTTAGAAGATATTTTTGTTCATTATTCAGCAATAATCAAGGAAGGTTATAAAACTTTGACTGAAGGAGCACTTGTAAATTTTAAGTTGGTTGAAACATCTAAAGGATTACAAGCGATTGATGTAGTAGAAGAACAAAAGACTATTGTATAATAGTTTTTTTCTTGGAAGCCTCTTTTAAGAAGAATTATTCTTCTTTTTCTTTGCCTTTTATGTTATACTTTAAATAGGAGAGTGATTATTTTGAAATATACTATTAGAGGGGATAAACTAGCAGTTACCAAATCAATTAAAAATTATATTGAAGAGAAATTAGATCGTTTAAATAAATATTATGAAGACGCTAGTAATTTAGATTGTAAGGTAGTAATTAGAAGTAAAAATAATTTACAAACAATTGAAGTAACAATTCCTTTAAATAAATTTATTTTAAGAGCGGAAGTTTCTGATAAAGATCTATATGCCGCGATTGATTTAGTTGTGGATAAATTAGAAGGCCAAATTCGTAAGAATAAGACTCGCTTAAAAAAGAGATATGAAAAAACTGATTTACCAGAAATAAGTTTTGATTTTGATGCCGAAGAGGAAGAAGAATTAGATATTGTTAAAAGAAAAGATATAGATACTAAACCAATGGATGAAGAAGAAGCTATATTGCAAATGAATTTATTAAATCATGACTTTTTTGTCTTTAAAAATACTGATGAAGAATGTGTATCTGTAATTTATCGAAGAAAAGATAATAAGTACGGAATTATAAACGTTAAATAAAGGCTCTAGGATTTCTAGTGTGAAGTAAAAATATCAAAAATGATATGCGAAAAAAAGAAAAGCAAGAATTTCTGGTGT
>CANRKS010000048.1 GCA_947631285.1 uncultured Bacilli bacterium
AACTTTTTGATATAATCACCTCTTTTGTCTTAAAAACTATAACATAACATATATATAATTTCAACATAATTTTTTATATTTTTTACATAATAACTTTAGGTGATTAAATTGCGCTTTATTCGTTTTTCAGAAAAAGTTCTTTTATTTGGCTTTTTAAGTTTTATTATTTGTTATATTGGTATTAATATTTATGCTTTAATAACACCTAAATTAAATATAACTAATAATGGAACATATTACCTTTATGATAATAAAGATAATTTAGTTTATCAAGGTAGTAGTACTTCTTCCTGGGTTAATATAGATGATATTGATGAAAAATTAGTAAATGCTGTTTTAGCTATTGAAGATAAAAAATTTTATGAACATCATGGATTTGATCTTTTAAGAATTGCTAAAGCTATGATGACAAATATAGAATCTGGTCATATTGTGCAAGGTGCTTCAACGATTACGCAACAGTTAGTAAAAAATTTATATTTAGATTTTGGTAAAACTTGGAAAAGAAAAATTGAAGAAGCATTTCTAACCGTTATTGCCGAAATACAATATGATAAAGATGATATCTTAGAAGCTTATTTAAATACTATTAACTATGGAAATGGTAATTATGGCGTTAGTAATGCTTCTAAATATTACTTTAATAAAGAAGCCAATAATCTTTCTTTAGAAGAAGCTATTATGCTTGCTGGTATTCCCAAAAGCCCCAATAAGTATAATCCTGTTTCTAATAGAGATGAAGCTAATAAAAGAGCTTCAGTAGTGGCTAAAGTTTTATATAATAATGAATTTATTACGAAAGAAGAATATGAAAACTTAAATTTTGATAATGTTACTATATATGGTAAAAACAGTGAAAATAACTTACAAATGCTTATGTATTATCAAGATGCTGTTTATGATGAATTAGAAAAATTAGGTATAAGCAAAAGTATTTTAGAAACAGGAGGTTTAAAAATATATACTAATTTAGATTTAAATAAACAAGCTAGTTTAGAAAAAAATATTTTAAATAATTTAAATGGCGAAGAGGAAGTTCAAGTAGCTAGCGTTATAGTTGATCCTGAAAGTGGCAAAATTGAAGCTTTAACGGGCGGAATAGATTATGGAATAAGTCAGTTTAATCGTGCCACTGATTCAAAAAGACAAGTTGGATCAACAATGAAAGCTTTTCTTTATTATGGGGCTTTAGAGAACAATTTAGTTTCTTCTTCTAAATTTAAAAGTGAATATACTATTTTTAATATTAATAATAAAGAAACATATTCTCCTACTAATTCCAATAATAAATATGCTAATAAAGATATAACTATGGCCGCAGCAATTGCTTTTTCTGACAATGTTTATGCTGTTAAAACAAATCTTTTCTTAGGAACTGATCTTTTAGTTCAAACTGCGAAAAAAGCCGGAATTAAAGAAGAATTATTACCAGTTCCTTCTTTAGCTTTAGGAACCGGTGAAATTAATATTATTGACTATGCTACTGGTTATAATACTTTTGCTAGTGGTGGCTATAAAAAAGATCTTTATTTAATTAGAAAAATTGAAGATGCTGATGGCAATGTAATTTATACAAAAGAAAATAAAAAGAGTTTAGTTTTAAACCCTAATTATGTTTATATTTTAAATGAACTTTTATCTAACACTACTAGTTCTTCTTTTCGAGATTACACCAGAGCCACCGCCGTTACTATTGCTGGCAAGTTAAAAAGAAAGTATGCTATTAAAACCGGTACAACCCCAACTGATTACTGGACTGTCGGTTACAATAAAGATGATTTAATGTTAGTTTGGCTAGGTTATGATAATAACCGAGAATTTACTAAAGGATTTAGTAATGTTGCTAAAAATATTTGGGCTGATACCATGGAAGAAATCCAAACTGGTTTAGAAGATAATTGGTATCAAACTCCCGAAGATGTTGTTGGTATTATTTTAGATGCTGTAACAGGAGAAGTAACTAATGATTCTAATCGAGCTATTATGTACTACTATTTAAAAGGCAGTGAACCAAATATTAGTAAAGCTGAGGTTGTTAATAAGAAAGATGATTCTATTAAAAATTAGGCACATACCTTTAGAATTAAATAATTAAATATATAACACAAAAAAACAAAAGCTATAATTCTTTCGTTTTTATTCTTTATCTATAGTTACTATATATCTTATTTCTTTTTCATCATTTTCTTTAGCTATACTAATTTTATAATTATTACTTCTTAAATCATCTTCTAATTTATTAAATAATTCCGTTAGTTTATCTAATTCTTTTACCTCTTCTTTTGGTGCAGAAATATCAAAATCTAACATTTCAATTTCTTCTTCTATAGGAGCAGGATTTTCTTTTTCTTCCATAGACTCTTTACTAACTTCTTCTGTAACTAAAGTACTATTTATATTTTCTTCACTATTAACTGGTTCATGAACATTCATATTTACTGATTCATCTTCTAAAAAGTTAAAGAATTTATTAGGCATCTTTTTAGCTTCATCTACTCTAACTGTATTAGAATCTTGATTAACTGGTTTATTAGTGGTTAAAATATCCGTTGCTTTTTCTTTAATAGCTTCAATATTTAAGGATCCTTCAATTATAGGTATATCATCAACTGGCTCAGATTCTTTTTGATTCAATTCTTTTATTCTATCATCTAAATCTTTAACCGTTATTCTTTCATTTATAATTTTATTTAACCAATTAATTTGATCTTCAGCACTAGTTAATTGAAGAAGACTTCTGGCATGTCTTTCAGATATTTTCCCTTCCATTATGGCATTTTGAACTTCTAAAGGAAGAGATAAAAGACGAAGCTTATTAGAAATAGCGGATTGACTTAATCCCATTTTCTTAGCTAAGTCTTCTTGCGTTAAATATCCTTTATCTAGTAAAGCTTTATAAGATTTAGCTTCTTCAATTGAAGATAAATCTTTTCGTTGCACATTTTCAACAATGGCTACTTCAGCACTTGTATTATCATCCATTTTGGTAATGATTGCTGGTACAGAGGTAAGACCAGCTAATTTAGCGGCTTTATATCTTCTTTCACCCGCGATTATTTCATACTTATCATTAAGGCGTCTTAAAACTAGGGGTTGAATAATCCCATGTTCTTTAATTGAAGAGGCCAATTCTTTTAAAGAATTCTCATCAAAATTTAATCGGGGTTGAAACCGATTAGGAATGATATCTTCAATTGGCACATTTAAAACTTGTGATTCTGAATTCACACAAATCTACCCCTTTACCTCTACTAAATAATTCTAACTTATTTAAGCTTTTTTTGCAATGGCTTTTTCACTATTTTATCGTATGTTCTTAATTCTTTTATAGTTGTTTCTGCATATTTTCTAATTACGATTAAATTTCTTTCATTAGTATAATCATATAGAAGAAAAGTTATTATTCTTAATATTTTTCCGTGCATAATATCTATTGTATCTTTTGCTTCTTCTAGTTCATTAGTGATATTTCCTTTAAAAGCAATAAATACTCCTTTAAAATTAACAAGAGGAAGACTAAGTTCACATAGTACTCTTAAATTTGCCACCGCTCTTGATGTTACCACATCAAATTTATTTAAATTAGCTTTAGCATAATCTTCTACTCTATCATGAACTAATTCAACTTCAATATTTAATTTATCTGCTAATTCTTGTAAAAATTTTATTTTTTTATTATTAGAATCAAGAAGAGTTACTTTTATATCTGGATAAAATATTTTAATAACCATCCCTGGAAAACCAGCTCCGGTACCTATATCTAATAAACTAGATGCTTTCGTTAAATCAATTGCTTTAATAATTGTTAATGAATCATAAAAATGTTTTAGATATACTTCTTTTTCTTCCGTAATTCTAGTAACATTAGTATGTTTGTTATACTCATTCAAAAAATTATAATAAATAGCTAATTTATTCATTTTATCTATAGTTACAGAAATATTTAGTTTTTCTAAGGCTTCAATAAATTCTTCTTTAGTCATGATTATATTCTTTCTTTAAATAAACTGCTAAAATGGCAATATCGGCAGGATTTACTCCACTTATTCTAGAAGCTTGAGCAATAGTTAAAGGTCTTACTTCGGATAGTTTTTGTCTGGCTTCACTTGCTAAATTTTTAACTTTTTGATAGTCAATATCTTCGGGTATTTGTTTTCCTTCTATTTTTTGTAACTTTTCAGCTTCTTTTTTGGCTTTCTTAATATAGCCTTCATATTTAATGCCTATTTCAACTTGTTCCATTACTTCTAATGAATAAGGAAAGGAAGTAAAATTACTTAAGAAAGCCATAGTTATTTCTGGTCTTTTTAATAATTCTTCATAAGACATACTTCTTTTGGGAACTTCTAAATTATTTTTTATAAAAGTATCTTTAACTTCTTTTGTAATAACCAATTTATGTTCTTTTAAATCTTTAGCTAAAGAAGCAATATCTTTGATCTTTTTTTCTAATTTATGATATTGTTCATCAGTTATTGTTCCTAATTTGTATCCTTTTTCTCTTAATCTTAAATCAGCATTATCATGTCTTAAAATAAGTCTAAATTCAGCTCGAGAAGTAAGCATTCGATAAGGATCGGTAACTCCTTTAGTTACTAAATCATCTATTAAAACTCCAATATAGGCCTCATCTCTTCTTAAAATTAAAGGCTTTTTATTTTGAAGTTTTAAACTAGCATTAATCCCAGCGATTAATCCTTGACCAGCAGCTTCTTCATAACCACTGGTACCATTAATTTGACCGGCAGTAAATAAATTTTCTAATATTTTATTTTCTAAACTAGCCTTTATTTGTAAAGGACTAATTGCATCATATTCAATAGCGTAAGCATTTTTAGTAATTATAGCTTTTTCTAAGCCAACTAAACTATGAACCATTTGTTCTTGGACATATCTAGGCATACTAGTTGAGAATCCTTGTAAATACCATTCATCATAATAAATACTTTCTGGTTCTAAAAATAATTGATGTCTTTTTTTATCAGAAAATCGAACAATTTTATCTTCAATAGATGGACAATATCTAGGACCAACTCCGGTAGCATATCCTCCATACATGGCTGATTCCTTTAAATGTTCTTTAATAATTTTATGTGTCTTATCATTAGTATAAAGAAGATAACATTTTTGTTGATCTTTTATTTCATAACATGGTTCTAAATCATAACTAAAAGTAAGATAAGTATCATCACCTAGTTCTTCTTCGAATTTACTAAAGTCAATCGAAGAAGCTTTAATCCGTGGAGGTGTTCCCGTTTTAAGACGAATAATATTTAAACCTTCCTTTTTTAAATTATCACTTAAATGATTACTTCTTCCTTCTCCATGAGGACCTGATGGGGTATTTTCATCACCCACTAAAATATTAGCTTTTAAATAAGTTCCTGTAGTTAAAATAACAATTTTACTTTTTATTTTGGCACCCGATGCAAGAATTACTCCTTCTACTTTATGATCATTAATAATTAAATTTTCAACTAAACCTTCTTTAATTTCTAAATTAGGATTTTTTTCTAATTCTTCTAACATCTTCTTAGGATATACTCTTTTATCAGCTTGGCATCTAAGACTTCTAACCGCCGGACCTTTAGAATTATTTAACATTTTAATTTGAAAATGACTTACATCAGCCACTTTTCCCATTAATCCTCCTAAAGCATCTATTTCTCTTACAATGACTCCTTTAGCAGTCCCCCCAATTGAAGGATTACATGGCATATCAGCAATATTATTTTTATTCATAGTTAAAAGAAGGGTTTTCATTCCCATTTTACCTGCTATATTTGCTGCTTCACATCCAGCATGTCCTCCTCCAACTACTATAATATCGTACATATAATCACTACTTTCCTAAACAAAAATTCTTAAATAAAGTATCAATTAATTCATCATGATATACTTCACCAGTTATTTCTCCTAAATAATTCCAAGCACTACTAATATCAATTTCAATCATATCAATAGGTATATCTTTATTTAAATTATTTAAAGCATTATTGATACTATCTAATGCTTTTTTCATTAAATCTATTTGTCTTGTATTAGACATATAAGTTAAATCTTTATTATTAATTTTATCAAGTTCTAACTTTTTAATGATAGCCTCTTTAAGACTATCTAGGCCATTATCATCTTTAGTATTACCTATTATATAGTCACTTTCCATTTTTATTTTATTAGGTAAATCTGACTTATTAACAAAAACAATTCTTTTATCTTTAGATACATTTTGTAATAAATCTTCATCATAACTAGATAACTCTTCATTATTATTTAAAACAATTATCACAACATCGGCTAAATCTATTGCTTTTTTACTCTTCTCTACCCCAATTTTTTCGACTACATCATCAGTTTCTCTAATCCCCGCTGTATCAATAAAATTAACTAGAAAACCATTTAATGTAATACTTCCTTCAACTGTATCTCTAGTTGTCCCAGCAATACTTGTAACAATGGCTTTTTCTTCATCAAGTAGGCTATTTAAAATGCTACTTTTCCCAACATTGGGTTTACCAACAATTGCAATATTTATTCCTTCTTTAATTAATTTACCATTTTTAGAATCTTTAAGTAATTTCATAAGTTCTTCTTTAACAAGTGATAATTTGGGGATTAGATCTTCTTTCGTAACAACTTCTATATCTTCATATTCTGGATAATCAATATTTACTTCAATATTAGCCATCACATCAACAATATTTTTACGCATATCTTTAATTTTATTTAAAAGTTTACCATTTAAATTATTTAAAGCAAGCATCCTAGCATTATCGGTTTTGGCATTAATTAAATCATTAACACTTTCTGCTTGGGTAAGATCAAGGCGACCATTTAAGAAGGCTCTTTTAGTAAATTCCCCAGGTTCTGCAAGACGACAACCATTTTGAAGGAGAACTTCTAATATTTTATTAGTTGTATTTATTCCCCCATGACTATTAATTTCGATTATATCTTCTTTGGTATAAGTCTTCGGAGCAAGCATAACACTTACTAATACTTCATCAACTACTTCATCATCGTCCATAATAAAACCATAGTGAATAGTATGACTTTTCACTTTATTAAGGTTATGACCACTAAATATTTTCGATACAATACTTAAAGTATCTTTGCCACTTACTCTTATAATAGAGATGGCTCCAGATCCAAGTGATGTGGAAATAGCACAAATAGTATCTTCCATATACTTACTCCTTTCCCCACAATATATTAGCACAATTTATAAATAATTGCATTAAATTTTTATTTTTAATTATCAGTTATAAAATGTTAGTAGAATAAAAAGTTAAATTCTCGAAATGGAGAAAATGGAGAATTTAGTTTTGTAATATAAATTGATTGTAGGC
>CANRKS010000049.1 GCA_947631285.1 uncultured Bacilli bacterium
TATGGTGGCAAATGTTAAGGTTCCATTTTCTTCAGTTAACTTATAATTATCTTCGGTATCAGTAGCATAATACTCTTTATTTGGACTATCTTTTGCCATATCGGATACTGCTAAATTTATATGCATTGCCTCTACTCCTTGCTGTATTGATACAACATCAGCATTACCTGTTTCAATATCAACATTAGTGCTTGTTGTATCTCCACTTACATTTAAAGAAAAGAAGGCATAAGTTGCACCGACTACCGCAATTACTAAAGTGATGACCGCTACTAAACTTCCAATTAATATTTTACTTTTATTTTCTTCATTCATAACCATATCCTATTGTTAATAACTTCTTTTATTAACAACACCTTTCCTACTTTATATGGTTATTATACATTGTCAACCTCTGATTGTCAATTTATGTACAATTGATATTGTAAAATTGTGTAAAAACGATTTAATTCCTAAATCCTTTTTGGCTTAAAGCTATTTTAATCCGATACTCTAATTCTTCACCTTGATATTTTCTAGCTAATTTATTTTTTATTTTTTCTCTTTCTTTTTCATAAATATCTTTATTATCTAAAAAAGCAAAATTATTCATGACACTATTTATATCTTCCCGATAAAAACCTTTATTAATTAATTCTTTTATTATTTTTTGTTGTAATAATAAACCAGATAAATTATGATTAGAAGATATTTTTTTAGTAATATATTTATTAATTTTATTAAGCCATATTTCTCTATCAAAAGTATTTAAATAATTATAAACATCTTCTTCTTTAAAGCCTAATTTTTTTAGTTCATAAACTATTTTACTAGGGCCTTCTATTTTTAGGTTAACCCCATCATTAATATAAGCTTTAATATATAAAGAATCATTAAGATAGCCTTCTTTTTTTAATCTCTGAATAGTATAATTAATAGCGCTTTTAGAATAATCTTTAAGATATTTCTCAATTTCTTTTGTAGTTCTTAATTTAGTATTTAAATATTTTAAAGCACGATAATAGCATTCTAAAAAACTATTATCTTTAACTATTTCTTTTAAATCTTTTTCTGATATTTCTTTTTTAAGTAATAATTCATACTTTAAAATAACATCATCATAAAGATTTATTTTAGTATTATTAGAAAAAGTAATTTCATATAAATTACTTTTCTTCTTTTTGTAACTCTTTATCTCCATATTCTTGACACGCTTTACTTAAATCACTAATTAAATTATCTACTTCTTCCATGGTATTAATTCTAGCTCCACAGGCATATTTATGACCTCCACCATGATATTTACTAGCTATTTCATTAATTATTGGTCCTCTACTTCTAATACTTATTTTATATTGATTGTTTTTTACATCTTCCGTAATAAAAATCCAAACTAATAATTCTTCAATAAAGTTATAGCCATTTATTAAATTAGAAGGAGTAGCAATATCAACATTATATTCCCTTAAAACATCATCACTTATTTTAATATAACCTAAACCATTTTTATCAATTGTTAAATTATTAGTTATATAAGCAATGAATTTATGCTCTGAAAAAGGTCTTATATATAAAGTATCATAAAGGCTTGGAAAATCAATTCCACTTCTTTCAATTAATTCTTTAGTGGTTTCTAAAGTTTCACTTGTTGTATTTTTTAAAGAAAATCTTTCGCTATCGGAAACAATTCCTAAAAATAAATTTTTCGCTACTTTAGTTGTTAATTTAAGTTTGGTATATAAAACTAATTCAGCAACCATTTGACAAGTACTAGATTTTTCTGTATCTGTCCAATCAACATTTCCTATTATATCTTCTTTAGGATGATGGTCTATTTTAACAATACTTTCATAATGAAGCCCTTCAATACCATCTACTCGATACATATTAGGAACATCTAAAACAATTAATAAAGGATGATTTAAAGAATCATAATTAACTTTATTTAAAGAACCAAATTTTTTGAATTTGGCAACTCCTGCACCCACGGCATAAACTTTTTTCCTAGGAAATGTGGCCAAGATAGTATCCCTTAAAGCTACTTGAGAACAAATAGCGTCAGGATCAGCCCCAACATGTCTGGCAATAACTATTTCATCATATTTTTTTAATTCCCGATATATTTGATTTAAAATCTTTTTGTTTATTATAATGACCACCTCTACTCTAAATTAGTTCCATAGTATCAAGAGCAATCATTAATTCTTCATTAGTAGGAACTACATAGATTGGTATTTTTGATTCTTCACTAGAAATCTTACCTTCGGTTTTTTCTAAGTAAGAGGCAATTTTATTATTTTCTAGAACATCTATTTTCATATTTAAAGAAGATAATTTATTAACAACATTTTCTCTAAATTCTCGCGCATTTTCCCCTAAGCCAGCGGTAAAGACTAAAGCATCTACTTTACCATCTAGCATAACATAATATTTAGCAATATAGCCTACTATTCGATCTATATACATACTATTCGCTAAATTACATAAAGAATCACCTTCGGCCATACCATTTTCAATATCGCGATGATCAGAATATTTTTCACTAACAGCAAGAAGACCACTTTTCTTATTTAAAATATTGTCTACTTCTTCAATACTCATTTTAGTTTTATCCATAATATAAGGAATTATTGAATAATCAATATCACCACATCTTGTTCCCATCATAATACCAGCATTAGGACTAAAGCCCATAGTTGTATCAATACTTTTACTATCTTTAATACAGCATAAAGAACCACCACTGCCAATATGACAACTGATAATATTGACTTTATCTTTACCTAATATTTCTTCCATTTTTTTCGTTATATAACGATGACTTGTTCCGTGGAAACCATATTTTCGAACACCATATTTTTGATACCATTCTTTAGGAACCGGATATAAATATTCTTTTTCTGCCATCGTTTGATGGAAAGCTGTATCAAAAACCCCAACCATTTTGGTATTAGGCATCGCTTCTCTAAAAGCTTTTACCCCAATTATATTGGCCGGATTATGTAAAGGAGCTAAACTTGATAACTCACTAACAGTTTTAATGACATCATCATCAATTAAAACTGATTTATTATATTTATCTCCTCCATGAACTAGACGATGACCTACACCATCAATATCCTCTAAAGATTTAATTACACCATTTTCTAATAATTCTTTTATTAAGTAACTAATGGCTACCGAATGATCTTTAATTAAAACTTCTTTTTTTATTTTTTCCCCATTTATTTTAATAGTATAAAAACTATCATCTAAACCAATCTTTTCAAAATAACCACTTATTAATACTTTTTCTTCTGGTAATTCAAAACAAGTAAATTTAAGGGATGAACTACCAGCATTAACTGATAATATTTTCATAAACTTTACACCTCACATTACCATTATATAAGTTTTATAATGTTTTGTAAACAAAGAAAAAATAAGGATTTAACACTTATTTTCATCTTCTAATTCTTTTTCTAACTAACTCTCCCGCCGGAACAAAATTAGTTCCTAACTCTTCCGAAATATCTTCTTGATTACGATGAAGAGCATGCATACATTCTAATAGTTGTTCCGTTCCATCAATTACTTCAATTCCTTTCATTGATTGTTCTTTTAAATAAGTTAAATTAGTGATATAGGTCTTCGAAATAATTTCTTCTTCATAAGCCTTAATAAAAGCATCAGTTCCTTTTGTAAAAAGCCCAAAAGTAGCACAGACATATACTTTATCAGCACCCCGATCTTTTACTTCCATCGCAGTATCAATAATGGTACTTCCAGAAGAAATCATATCATCCACAATTAAAACTTGTTTATCTAATGGACTAAACCCCACATATTGACGAGATTCAATGGGATTTTTACCATCCACTATTCTCGTTACATCTCTTCTTTTCGAAAAGAAAGCATGATTACAGCCAAAACGATCGGCAAAATGACGAGCCCGTAACTGCGCCCCTTCATCGGGAGCCACAATTAAAATATTCTCTGGCTTCGTATAATCAAATTTTTCTCTTAAAATTAATTCCGTTAATATTTGATTAGTTGGATACATATTATCAAAATTATGCTTAGAAATAGCCGCAGCAATATCAGGATGATGAGAATCCACCGTTAAAATATTATGAAAGCCTAAATAACGACATTCTCTTAAAAAATCAGCGGCTTCGATTGATTCGCCTAAAACCCGACGATGTTGTCTTCCATATGGTTGAAAAGGAATAATTAAATTAGTCCGGGCCGGATTTTCTTTTAAAGCCCCAATTACTCTTGATATATCTCTAATATGCTCATCAGGATATAATGGCCTATTAGCGTAAGGATTTATTTGGCGATCATTAATATCACATACAATAAAAACATCTTGACCACGACAAACTGTTGGTAAAACAACTTTTCCTGTTCCATCTTGAAACCTAATAAAATCAGCTTCAACTACTGCTTCACTTGGAAGTTTCTTCCTAAGTTCTGGAAGACAATTGTTAATAAATATTACTTTTTCCTTCATCTTAAACCCAAACTTTCCACTCACATTGTAACCTATTTATTCTCTTAAATTTATTATAAAATAAATATGGTAAAAAGAAAACTCCCAAAGTGAAAATAGTCATAATAAATGTCTAAAAAAAATGAGAGCTAAGCCTCTACATTTTCTTTAATTGTTTTCTTTCTTCATGATTCTTCGTTTTCATACATTCTAAATCATGGTTTTTTCGATCTTTTAAATCACTTTCTAAATTATACTCATAAGGATTAAAGAAATTATTCATTCTTTCTTTAAAACTATTATCTAAAATATTTTGTCCTTTACAAAAGCGATTATTTTTAAGCATTATCATTCACCATTAATATTATGGTTTAAAAAGATATATTTAATACTTTATAATAAATCAGTAAAATCATTTTCTCTTTCTTTTGTTAAAGTTATTACTTTTTCATTTTTAATAGCGCGATAAATCATTTCTTCAAAATCAATTCGGCTTTCATATTCTCGAGCTTTTTCTTTTTCTGGATTAATAACCGGATGAAGAGGAACAAAGATCGTACAACAATCTTCATATGGTAGAATACTAGTTTCATAAGTACCAATCTTTTTAGCTATGTCAATAATTTCTAATTTATCAAAACAACAGACAGGTCTTATAACTGGTATTTTAACTACTTCATTAACAACACTCATACTAGTTAAAGTTTGACTTGCTACTTGGCCAATACTTTCGCCATTAATTAAAACCTTGGCTTTTTGTCTTGAAGCAACAATAGCCCCGATGCGATACATCATACGACGCATAATGGTAATTAAATATTCCACAGGCATATTTTTATATATAGCTTCTTGAATTTCTGTAAAATTAATAATATGTAGTTTAATATCCATATTATAACCCGCCAATATTTTAGCTAATTTCTTGCATTTTTCTAAAGCTTCATTACTAGTATGGGGAGGACTTTCAAAATAGATAGCTTCTAATTTTATTCCTCTTTTAATTGCTAAATAACCCGCGACTGGAGAATCAATTCCCCCACTTAACATTAAAAGCCCTTTTCCTTGGGTTCCTACCGGATAACCGCCAAGCCCTTTAATACTAGTAAAATAGTAAAGGACTTCTTGAAGACGAATTTCAACATTTACGGTAAGTTCCGGATTATTAACATCTACTTTTAAATTAGGAATATTTTTTAAAATATGAGCTCCTAGTTCTTTTCTTAAAGTCATCCCATCTTTAGGATATTTTTTATCACTTCTTTTGACTTCAACTTTAAAAGTTTTAAAACTTTTATCTTTTAATAAAGTAATTAGATTGTTTTTAATTACTTCTATATCCCGATTTTTGTCTTTATATGCTATTACAATTTCATGAATGCCAAAAATATTTTTAAGGCCTTCTAAAACAGCTGAAAAATCGTCATCTTTAGGTTTAATAAACATTCGGCCATAATCATAAGTAATAGTAACTTCATCTTTTAAAACATTACTAATATTTTCATTAAGTTTTTTAATAAAAAAATTTCGATTATCTTTTTTAGTTGATAATTCTCCATACTTTAAAAAGATAAGTTTTTCCATAATAAACCACCCATCTAAATTTTTAAACGATTATATTCTACTTCAAAAGTTTCTAAAAATCTATTAATTTCTAAAACAGTTGTTAAATGTGAAAGACTAATCCGCATACAAGATTTACTTCGTTCTAAATCATTATAGATAGCCATTACACTACTACAAATCTCTCCAGGATTATTAACACTAACATATATATCTTTATTAGCTAAAGCATTACTTAAAGTAAGGGAAGAGGGATTAGTAAAACTAATATTAATAATATGTGGAAGCGAATATTTAGTATAATTAATTTTAATTCCTTCTATTTTGGCTAATTTACTAATAACCCTTTCATTTAAAAGGGCAATATATTTTTCCCTTTTTTCTAAATCTCTAATTGCTACTTTTAAAGCTTCTTTCATACTGACAACTAAAGGAAGAGGAATAGTCCAAGGCTTATCACCACTTTTTTTAGCACCATACATAATGGGTGTTATATTAACTTGACTATTTCTATATAGAAAACCTATTCCTTTAGGGCCATAAAACTTATGAGCACTGACGCTTCCTAAATCAATATCCCGAAAGCTAACGCTCATCTTGCCAATGGCTTGAGATAAATCGGAATGAAATAAAGTTTGATCATTTTCTTTTTTAATAATCTGTCTAAGCATTTTTAATGGTTGCCTTACTCCAGTTTCATAATTAACTGCACTAATACTTACTAAAATAGTATCAGGTCTAATTAATTTTTTTAAATCATCAAATAAAATTAAGCCATCTTCATCATTATTAACATAGCTTATTTCAAAACCAATACTTTCTAGGTAAGAACATATTTGATAGATGGAAGGATGCTCTAATTTAGAAACAATTAGATGTTTTCCTCTTTTGTGATTAGCTAAAGCCACCCCGATTAAAGCCATATTATTAGCTTCACTTGCTCCACTGGTATAAATAATTTCACTATCCATAATGTGAAACATATTACTTATTTCATGAGTAGCTTTATCAAGCATTTTCTTAGCTTCTTCCCCTAAATGATTATTAGCATAAACACTTCCCCAATAATCTTTTGCTATTTTATTATAAGCATCTAAAGCATCAAGAGAAATTGGCGTAGTTGTACTATAATCAAGATACGTCATTAGATCACCTTCTACTTTAAAATTATAACAAAAAATAGTGAAAGATAAAAGATGAGATTTTAACTCATCTTTAAATATTCAATTTCAAAAGTAACTTGATAAAAGGAAATAAAAATAACAAATAAGTCTGTCACACAAATTTTTGTCAATGG
>CANRKS010000050.1 GCA_947631285.1 uncultured Bacilli bacterium
ATTCACCAAAAAATATTGAGTAAAATGGATGTCAAAACTATTTTTAAGAATTGAAAAATATTAACCCTTGTGATAGTATCAAAAATGAAAATAGGAGATTTTTTGGATGCATACGAAAAAGAGCAAGAAGGAAAAGAAAAGACTATTTTTAATTTCTATAACAATTATGGGATTGTTAACTCTTTTAGTTGCAACAGTATATAATGATTGGAAACAAATATTAAATAATCGAAAATTAACTAGTGAACTTACAAAAGAATATGCTAATTTACTTGATGAAGAAGCAAAATTAAATGCTGAAATTACTAAATTACAAGATGATACTTATTTAGCCCGATATGCCAAAGAAAAATATATGCTTTCTAGTGATGGAGATACCATAATTAAATGGAATAAATAAATATTATTTAATTATTTCATCAATAAGACCATATTTTAAAGCATCAGAAGGATCCATATAATTATCTCTTTCTGTATCTTTTTCAATTGTTTCTATTTTTTGATTAGTTACTTTAGCTAATATTTTATTTAATTTGGCTTTAATTTTTAAAATTCTTTCAGCTGCAATTTTAATATCAGTAGCTTGACCTTGGGTTCCCCCAAGGGGTTGATGAATCATTATTTCAGAATTAGGAAGACTACATCTTTTCCCAATGGTTCCATTTGCGAGTAAGAAGGCTCCCATAGAAGCCGCTAGGCCAATGCAAATAGTTTTAACATCACTTTTAATATAATTCATCGTATCATAAATAGCCATTCCACTTGTAATAGAACCACCTGGGGAATTAATATATAAATAAATATCATTATGATTTAGACTATCTAAATATAATAATTCTGAGACAACAATACTAGCTAAGCTATCATTAATTTCCCCATTAATAAAAACAATACGATCATTTAGAAGTCTTGAGTATAAATCGTATGCATATTCTTTATTACTACTTTTTTCAATAACTGTTGGAATTATATTCATTTATTTCACCTATAATTATAATATAAAAAATAGTAAGTTTTTATTCAAAAATAGGGTAATTTGTGTTAAACTATTTAATAGTAAAGGGAGACTAGTATGGAGACAATTAAAATAACTATTAATAATGGTTTAGAAAAAACTTTCCCTATGAATACAACTTACTATGAAATTAGTAAGGGGTTTAAATTGAATAATAATGTCTTAGGAGTAAAAATAAATAATGAATTTTTTGATTTGCGAGAAAAAGCAATTAGTGATGCTAGTGTATCATTTATAGATTTAAATGATTTAACAGGTAATAAAATATATAAAAGTGGGTTAGAATTTATTTTTGAAGTGGCCTTAAAAACGGTTTTTCCTGATCTTGATATTACCTATCAACATAGTGTTCCTAAAGGTTTTTTGGGAGAAATAATTGGTGATAAAATATTAACCCAAGAAGATATTAGTAAAATAAAAAGTGAAATGGCTAATCTTATTTCTGATAATCTTATTTTTAATAAATTAAATGTTAAAAAGAAAGAAGCTGTTCAATTTTATCATAAGATTAAACAGTTAGAAAAAGCTGAAAATATTGAAAGTATATCAGATAAAGTAGTTACTTTATATGAATTAAAGGGGCATTATAATTATTTTTATTCTGATATGCCTTATTCTACGGGTAGTGTAACTAAATATGAAATAGTTTATTTAGGAAGAAATAGATTAGTCTTTATAATTCCTACCAATAGAACAGGAGGAGAACTTCCTGAATATGTTCATTATGATAATATAATTAATTCCTTTTTAGTAGGTAAAAATTGGTTAGAAACATTAAATATGAAATATGTATCTTCCATTAATAAAACAATAGGTACTGGTAAGATTAAAGATTTTATGAAATCATGTGAATTAGTATTTAATTTAAATATTGCTAAAATTGCTAGTACGGTAACTACTAATCGAGATATTAAATTTATTTTAATCGCTGGTCCTTCTTCTAGTGGGAAAACAACTACGACCAAAAGATTGGCTTCTTACTTTATGGCTCAAGGATATGAAACTATTAGAATATCTATTGATGATTTTTTCTTAGAAAGAGAAGATTCTCCTAAAGATGAAAATGGTAATTATGATTTTGAATGTTTAACTGCAATTGATTTAAATTTATTTAATGATACTTTAAAAAGATTATTAAATGGCGAAACGGTTTCTTTACCAAGTTTTAATTTTGTAACTGGTAAAAAAGAATTTAATGAAAATTATGTAAAATTAAATGATAAAACTTTAGTACTTATTGAAGGATTACATGCAATTAATGATGATTTATTACCTAGTATAGAAAATAAATATAAGTATAAAATATATTTAAGTCCTTTTATTCCTTTAAATATTGATCGTCATAATTATATTTCTACGGTTGATTTAAGACTTTTAAGAAGAATAATTAGAGATAATAGGACAAGAAATTATGATGTTAATAAAACTATTCATGCTTGGCAAAGTGTAAGAAATGGGGAAGAAAAATATATTTTTCCTTTCATTCATCAAGCTGATGTAATTATAAATACGGCTCTACCATATGAAATAGGAGTTTTAAAAGTATATGTTGAGCCTTTACTTAGATCAATTAGTGTTGAAAACGATTATTATGAAGAAGCTAGAAGACTTTTAAACTTTTTAAAAATATTTTATACAATTCCAGGGGAATATGTTAGTGATGATTCAATATTAAGAGAATTTATAGGAGGAAAATATGATTAGAGTAGCAATTAATGGATTTGGAAGAATAGGAAGAATAGCATTTAGAGAAATGATTACTGATAGTGCATTTGATATTGTAGCTATCAATGATACTTCTAATGCCGAAGAATTATGCCATTTACTTAAATATGATACGGTACATCGTTCATTTCATGAAAATGAAATAACTTTTGAAGGTGATACTTTAGTAATTGCCAATCTTAAAAGAATAAAAGTATATGCGGAAAGAGAACCTTTAAATCTTCCTTGGAAAGAATTAAATGTTGATTTAGTTTTAGAATGTACCGGAGCTTTTACTAAAGAAGAAGACGCCATGAAACATATACAAGCAGGAGCTAAAAAAGTTTTAATTTCTGCTCCTGGTAAGGGAAATATGAAAACGATTGTTTATGGCGTTAATGAAGGTATTTTAGATGGTAGTGAACAAATTGTTTCAGCCGCTAGTTGTACAACTAATTGTCTTGCACCAGTTTTAAAAGTTATTAATGATACATTTGGAATTGAAAAAGGTTTTATGAGTACGGTTCATGCTTTTACCAATGATCAAGCAACTCTTGATATTACACATAAGAAAGGTATTTATGCAAGAAGAGGAAGAGCAGCCAGTCAAAATATTATTCCGGCTTCAACGGGAGCAGCTTCAGCCATTGGAAAAGTAATTCCTGAATTACAAGGTAAACTTGATGGCCTTGCTTACCGAGTACCAGTATATGATGGTTCACTTATAGATGTAACTTTAGAATTAAAAAATACTCCATCAGTAGATGAAGTAAATAATGCTTTTATTGCTCATCAAAGTGAAGCCTTAAAATTTACTAAAGATCCTATTGTTTCTAGTGATATTATTGGTAAGAGAGTAGGAGCTTTAGTTGATGGCTTACTTACAAATCTTATTGAAGTAGATGGTAAAAGATTATATAAAATAGTAGCATGGTATGATAATGAACTTGGTTATACAGTTCAAATGTTAAGAACTGCTAAATGTATGTTTAAATAAATTTATTCGTTTTGCTGATGCTAATGAACTAGTATTCCTATTAGTTCACATTTTGACACCATTTTGACGTCCAGTTCCAACAAATTTTGAACGAAAATTGACACTGGGGGGGGTGTTATATAATAACCATATAAGATATGAAAGGTGTTGTTAATAATAAAAATTATTAACAACAATATATGGTTATGAATGAAGAAAATAGAAAGAAAATATTAATTGGAAGTATAATTGCAGTCATCACTTTAGTAATTGTGGTAGCGGGAGCAACTTATGCCTTCTTTTCTTTAAATGTAAGTGGAGATACCACCAATACAAATGTTGATATTGAAACAGGTAATGCTGATGTTGTAACAATCGAGCAAGGTGCAGAAAATATCCATATCAATTTAGCAGTTTCTGATATGGCAAAAGATAATCCTAATAAAGCATATTATGCTACCGATACTGATGATAATTATAAATTAACTGTAAAAGATGGAACCTTAACATTTGCCACAATTACAGGAACAAATAAAGAAGCAAGTGATTGTACCGCCAAAGTGACAATCACGATGGATACAAGTAATGATTCTATGGGAAAAGTCTTAAAAAATAATGATGCTATACTTCACCTAGAAAGTGGTGAATATAAAGAAGATATCAATTTAGCAAGTTTATTAACTGAAGAAGCTCAATCTTCAGTAACAAAAGAAATAGAAGTAGATTTAAGTGTCAGTGAAAGCGCCGGAGCATCAATTACAGGATATTTAAAAGTAAATAATACAGATTCGGATCAATCATACCTAGCAGGTAAAACATTAAATATCACGATAAGTATAAGTAATCTTGATTGTGAAATAAGAACAATACATCCTAATGTTAAATTATTACAAGAAAAAGGTGGGGATACATTTAAAGAACAAAATGGGATGTATCGGTTTGTTGATGTAATACATTTTGCGGACAACGTTGTAACAATTTTACCAACTAATAATTATATTTGTTTTGGAACAGAAAATACCGAAACATGTAAAGCAACACCAGAAAATTATATGTACCGAATTATTGGAATAACGAGTGAAAGGGATAATACAATAGGATTGAAAGCCAATCAATTAAAATTAATTAAAGCTATACCTTCAACTGAAAAACAAAAGTGGAATAGTTTATATGCCAAAGCAGACTGCGAGACAGATGGCGTAGAAAATGACAAATGTAAATGGGATGCCTCAGATATGAAAACCTATTTAAATACAACATTCTTACCTGATGCGGTAAGGAAATGGGAAAATGGAGAACATTGGCAAAGTTTAATAACAAGTCAAAAATGGTATAATGCAATCCAAAGTAATAGTTCTTTCTTAAAAAAGGAAGAAAAAGGAGATCCAGTAACAGTAACAGAAGCCTGTCAGATAGGATTGATGTATGCATCGGATTATAACAATGGTTTACAAGGAATATCGAATAGGAATTGGCTATATATAACGAACGGGTGGGAGGGTAATCCAGATGTCGGAGAATGGACGATGAGTAGACGTGGCTTGTGGGGGAGTTATTATGCGGTATCGTACCCGTCGCCGCCGGCTGGCCAGATCACTCACAAGAGTATATCTTGGACGTTTGCAGTTCGCCCCGTCTTCTATGTAGATCCTAATGTAACATTAACTGGTGAAGGAAGTACTGATGATCCATTTATAATTCATTCATCATAATGTTAAATATTCGTCAAAATAAAAGTCTTAAGTATAAAATACTTGAGATTTTTTGATATTATATAATTGGTGGTAATATGAACTATTTAAGTAATAAGAAAATAAAAAATAAAAGAATAATATTAAGATGTGATTTTAATGTACCTGTAAATGATGGTAACATAAGTGATGATAGTAAGATAACTAAAAGTTTTAAAACAATTAATTACTTATTAGAAAATAATAATACTATTATTTTAATGAGTCATTTTGGAAGAATTAAAAAAGAAGAAGATAAAAAGAGTAATAGTTTAAAAATAGTATATGAGTATCTAAAAAAATATTATGATCTTGAGTTTATTAATAATCCATTAGAATTAGAAATAATTAATAATAGTACGAAGAAAATATTTTTAGTCGAAAATACTAGATATACAGATATTCCTTTAAAAAGAGAAAGTGCTAATGATTTAGAATTAGCTTATTATTGGAGTAAGTTTGCAGATATTTTTGTTATTGATGCTTTTGCATCTTTACATAGAGCTCATGCTTCTACTGCCGGTTTGTCTAAATATTTACCAACCTATTTAGGATTTTTAGTTGAAGAAGAAATAAAGAATTTACAACCATTAATAACTATTGAAAATAGACCATTTTTAGTTATTATGGGGGGAGCTAAAGTTGATGATAAAATAAAAATAATTGAAAGCATTATAAATAGATGTGACAAATTAATTATAACGGGGGGAATATTAAATACTTTTTTAAAAGTAAAGGGTTATAATATAGGGGGAAGTTTAGTAAGTAGTGATGAAGAAGTTTTGACTTGTATTAAGAATCTTTTAATTAATGAGGATGATAAAATATTCTTTAGTAATAATTTTATTGTTCGAAGAAATGAAAAAAATTTAAATATTAAAATTGAAGAAATGGAAGATAATGATATTATTTTAGATAATATTGTGGAAAGTAGTTTGTTAGATAATCTAAATATGGTTTTTTTAAATGGAACATGTGGAAAATATGAAGAAGAACCTTTTGGTGAAGGAACTAAAAAATTATTAAAAGATTTGAGTAATAAAGATGCTTCTATATATGTTGGAGGAGGAGATACCGTATCGGCGGTTAAAAAGTTTCATTATCAAGATAAATTTACTTATATTTCTAGTGGTGGGGGTGCAACTTTAGAATATGTAGCTTATAATAAATTGAAAGCTTTAGAATATATTAAAGATAATGATGCTTCTAAGTAATAAACTATTGCATTATAATAATTTTCCTTTATAATAGATAGGCATAGAAAGAAAGTGAATTTATGCCAGATGAAAGTTTATATGAAATATTAGAAAGAAAAAGAAATAATGAAGATGTAATTCTTAAGTATGCTAAAGAACATGATTGGGAAATTGGCTATCAATTATATGGTAATTTTGTTAAAAGTGATTTAAAGAATTTTATTCATGATTTATTGCAAAGAAGAGTTATATGGACAATAAAGGGAGAACATTTACAAGTCTCTTATAATCGACAAATGGAACCTTTTATTGATCGCTTTATGAAGAAATATTCTTTAGGTTATTTAAGCTATCCTCGGAGTGAAGGAGAAGATGTTTATCCTAAATATTTAACAATTAGATTTTTTGATGGTGTTTATATCGATAATCTATTATTTGCTTATAATATGGAAATGCAAGAACTTACTCGTTTTGATATAACTGATTTAGAAGCTAATAGAGAATTTGAAGATTTTAAAAGAGATAATCAAGACTGGCTTAAGGGAAGAAGTAGATAAGTATTAAAATGGTTTTTTAGCCATTTTTTTTGTTGTGTGTCGTGCATGACATTTAGCTAGAGGGTGAAAGTCCCTTATACACGTAGGTATCGACGAAGTATTAGAGAAA
>CANRKS010000051.1 GCA_947631285.1 uncultured Bacilli bacterium
TACCAGTTTATATTATTTCTGTTGAAGTTACCATTCTCTTTTTTTTCTTTGTCTACTTTATTGGGTACACTTCATTAAAGGAGAAGAGCAAAATCTTCTTTTTTTTGGCCTACACTTTTGTAGTATATTTATCTATATTATAATAGGGTGTTTAAGTTGATAAATTTTTATATTAATGCAAATGTTTATATCCAAGTTTTATTAGCAACACTTATGACTTGGGGTATAACAGCTTTAGGAGCAGCGTTAGTTTTTTTCTTTAAGAAAGTTAATGGGACTTTACTTGATGCAATGCTTGGCTTATCGGCAGGTGTTATGGTTTCTGCTTCTTTTTGGTCTTTACTTAATCCAGCCATTAACACAGCTAATTCTTTAGGAATGACTTCTTGGCTAGTCGTTTCTTTAGGGTTTTTAACAGGTAGTGTTATTTTAATATTTAGTGATCTTTTATTTGGAAAATTATTAAGTAAAAGGAAAAGTTGTAATGTAAAAGGAATTAAGAGAAGTTTAATGTTAATTTTCTCTATAACCTTACATAATATACCTGAAGGTTTAGCTATAGGAGTTGCTTTTGGTTCTATTGCTAGTGGAGCAAAAGAAGCTACTTTAGCTGCAGCTTCTATGTTAGCAGTTGGTGTAGGTATTCAAAACTTTCCCGAAGGAACAGCTGTGAGCTTACCTCTTAGAAGAGAAAATATGAGTCGTTTTAAATCTTTTGTTTATGGTATGCTTAGTGGTATAGTTGAGCCAATAGCGGGTCTAATTGGGTGTTTTTTAGTAATTTATGTTGAAAATATTTTGCCTTTCTTTTTATCTTTTGCAGCCGGGGCGATGATTTATGTTGCGGTAAGTGAATTAATTCCGGAAAGTCAAAATAATAAACATAAAAATTTAATGTCTTTTTTTACTATTTTAGGATTTGTAATTATGATGATGTTAGATGTAGCATTTAGCTAATTTTGATGTTAAAATTATAATAGGTGGGAATATGAATAAAGGGTTTACAATATTAGAGTTATTGGCCTCAGTCGTGATACTTTCTGTAATTATTTTAATTGCCGTTCCAACGGTTAATAATATTGCTAGCTCAATTGAGAGAAATCATTATAAAAATATGGTAAAAAATATTGAAGTAGCGGCTTCTAAATATGCATTTGATACTAAAGAAGAAGCTGTATATGTCGATACCTTAATTAAAGAGGGATATTTAAAAGGTGATGAAGAGGAAGACTATATTACTAATCCGCAAAATAATGAGATTATGAATTGCTATATTGTAACAATGAATAAAGTAAGTGATTACTATGAAGCTAAATTAACAGAGGAAAAGTATTCTTTAGAAGATAATAGTTGTGATTTAAATAAATTAAAAGAGAAGACGAATGAAATATATATTGTTGTCAAACAAGATAATGTTCAAGTAGAAGATTATAGTAATTGGTTAAAAGGGGATAATATTACTTTAGAAGCTTATGGTAGTAATCGAGATATAGATTGTCATACTAATAGTTGTATCTGGTCAAGTAGTAGTGGTATAGAAAGTAATGATAAATTGATAACTGTAACAAATAATATGACCTTAATTAATTCTTTATATAAATTTCAAATTACGTATGATGAAGAATCTCAAGTTAAACGTTATGATGCATCCATCAATTTAAAAATAGATAATGAAAAACCAACAATTAAGTTAGAAGATACTAAAAGGACTATAACAGATCCTTATCAAGAGACATTAACTAAGACTTTAAAAATTATAGCTAATGATGGTCGGGGTTCAGGTATTTCTAAATATTATTTTGGGTATAATGAAAGTAGTTGTGCTAATGTTACAAATTGGTATGATAGTAATAATTTTACAATTGCGAGTAATGGAACTTATTTAATTTGTGTAAAAGATAAAGTAGGAAATATAGAAACAGAATTTATAGAAATTAATAATATTAAAACGTCTAATAATGATATAAATTAAATGCTTTATAATTGACATTAATAAGTAATTATTGTAAGATTAAATTAGAAGATATAGAGGTGAAAGTTTATGAAAACTTTTAAAGATAAGAAAGGTTTTACCTTAATTGAATTATTAGCAGTTATTGTTGTATTAGCTATAGTTACGGTTTTAGCTACATCAACTATTTTACCTTATATTGTTGATGTTAGAAAACAAGCTTTTGCTGATGAAGCTAATGAGGCAATTGAGGCTGCAAGTAGAGCAATGACTTTATTGACAATTGGCTCTATTACAGAAGAAGATGATTTAAAAGGAGAAGCCGGTGATTTTAGTAAAGGCACAAATTCTTATTGCTTTTCTTTAAAAAAATTAGTTGAATTAGGTTTATGGGAAAAAGATATTGAAGATATTGGAGCCAATGGATATGATGGATACGTTAAAGTTGTTACCTCTGATTCAAGTAAAGCATATACATATCAATTAAAAATGCATAATCAATCATTATATGTAGACAGCAAGGGTGGCGATGTCAAATATGATAAAGATAAGACTGAAGATCAACAAGTAATTAAAGATTTTACATCAACTCTAAAAAGCGAAACATTTAGTTGTGGATCTTAATAGGTATATTATGAAGAGAAAAAATGGGTTTACATTAATTGAATTATTAGCGGTTATTGTTGTATTAGCGATAGTTACGGTTTTAGCTACATCAACCATTTTACCTTATATGGGAAGTGCGAGAGAAGATGCTTTTAAAGTAGAAGCTGCTAATGCTATTAATGCTGCTGATTATGTTATGAATTTATATACTTTAGGTGATTTTAAATTTGATGAATCGGGGACTACGAGTAAATATGATGCCAGTAGTAAAAAAGCTTGCTTCACAATTGCTGCTTTAATTGATGCTGGGGCTTATGATGCTGATAAAAATACCTTTACAGGACGAGTAATTATTGATAAAAGTGGTAAGCAAAGTTCTTATACCATATCACTTAAGAAAAATGAAGAATTTAGATTAGTAAAGGCAAAAGGTAGAGATTTTAAAGATGCTCCTTTAAGTGCTGCGGATGATTGGGAAGAATCTGATGAAGTATGTAATAATATGAATAGCTAAGATAACTTAGTTATTTTTTTTACATTATTTTCTTTAATGAATTGATTTTAATATTTTTTTTTGAGATAATTTTAAAAGGAAGTGGTTGCATGATAATTGGTAGTCATGTTCATTTTGATAAAACACAACTTTTAGGGGCTTTAGAAGAAGCTTTAAGTTATGGGGCTAATGCTTTTATGTTATATACTGGAGCGCCTCAAAATACTTTTCGAAGTAAAATTAATTCGGAATATACTAAACTTGCTTTAGCTAAAATGCAAACGGAAGGCATAAAAATGGAACATGTTATTTGTCATGCCCCATATATTATTAATTTAGCTAATAAAGAAAAAGAAGAAGCTTGGAATTTTTCTATTAGTTTTTTAAAACAAGAAATTAAAAGATGTGAAGAATTAGGTATAAAGTATATTGTTTTACACCCAGGAAGTAGTGTTAAACATACTTGTGAAGAAGGAATAAACAATATTATTGAAGCTTTAAATCATATTGTGACAGATGATAGTAATTGCATGATTATTTTAGAAACAATGGCCGGTAAAGGTAGTGAATGTGGAAAAAATCTAGAAGAGATTAAAACTATTTTAGATGGTGTTAAAAGCAAAAATTTAGGGGTATGCTTAGATACTTGTCATTTAAATGATGCCGGATATGATATGCAAGATTTTGATGCTTTTTTAACTGAATTTGCCGAATTAATTGGCTTAGATAAAATTAAGTGCATTCATATTAACGATAGTAAAAATATTTTAGGAAGCCATAAAGATCGTCATGCTAATATTGGTTTAGGAACAATTGGCTTTATGGCTTTATGGAAAATTGTAACTAATGAAAAATTAAAAGATGTTCCTAAAATATTAGAAACACCTTATATAAGTGAAAGTGACGAGGATAAAGCTTTAGTTAAGCCCCCTTATAAATTTGAAATTGCAATGATTAAAAAGGGAGAATTTAATCCCCATTTAAAAGAAGACGTAAGGAATTATTATAAATAAGAACTATATTTTTGATTATACTCATGGAAAACTTTAGTTATTTTTTGAAAGTTTTCTTCTGTATAATTATTTTTATAACGATCTAAATCGAATAATTTAGGATTTTTTAAGACGTCTTGATAGTTTTTTTTAACAAAATCATAAGTGAACTTAAGTTCATCATCAGATAAAGAAATGTCTTTACTAAGAGCAAAATTTCTAATATCATCCATCGTTAATCTTTGCATATATCTTTCAATTATGTTAAACATAATCATCACCTGTTATATTTTATGATAAAAATGAAAAATGAATACTATAGTTGAGATTTTCCATAATAAAAATGGTGGAATAGATGAAAAAATATCTCGGTTTAATTATCATATTTACCTTTTTATTAGGAAGATGCTTTTATTTAAATACTTTAAAGAAAGATGATTATGTCAAAAAATTAGAAGCTAAAACAATTAATTATGTTTCTGGTAGTAGTGCTCCCAGGGGAAGAATCCTTGATCGTAATGGAAAAGTACTCGTGGATAATACGGGGAAGAAAACGGTTTTTTATACTAAGCTAAAAAATGTGACAGTTGATGATGAGATTAAAATTGCCCAAAAATTAGCTAGTATTATTAGTATTGAAGTTAATGATAAAGCTTTAAAAAAATATTGGCTCATAACCCATAATAATGGAGATGACTTAATAACTAGGGAAGAATATGAATTATATAAAAAGCGAAAATTAAGTAGTAAAGAATTAAAAAGTTTAAAAGAAGAAAGAGTAAAAGAAGAAGATTTAAATAATTTAAGTGATTTAGAAAAGAAGAGTGCCACTATTTATGATTTAATGAATAAAGGGTATTCTTATGAAAAAAAATTAATTTTAAAAGGCTTAACTGATTTAGAATATAGTCAGCTAATAGATGAAAATATTAAAGGTATTACGACGGAACTTACTTGGGAGAGGATTTATAACTATCAAGATACTTTAAAAGATATATTTGGAACGATAGGATATATTCCTGAAGAAAAGAAAGATGAGTATCTAAAAAAAGGATATAATTTAGATGATATAGTAGGATTAAGTTATTTAGAAAGCGAATATGAAGATTATTTAAAGGGAAAGAAAGATTTATATAAAGTTAATAGTGATAATACTTTAACTTTAATAGAAGAAGGAAAAAGAGGAAATGATTTAATATTAGCTATTGATATAGATGTGCAATTAAAATTAGAAGAGATTTTAAAAGAAAACATTTTGCTTGCTAAAAAGAGAAGTAATACAGATTTTTTTACCGAAAGTTATAGTATAGTAGGAAATCCTCAAACGGGAGAAATTTTAGCTTTAAGTGGTCAAAAGTTAATTGATGAAAAAAATGAAGTTTTTAAAAGTGTTAATACTAATTTAATTAGTACATCATATACCGTGGGTTCAGTAGTTAAAATGGCTACTTTAAGTACAGGTTATAAATATGGAATTATTGATATTGGTACTTCAGTTACTGATAGTTGTATTAAACTTTATCAAGTACCAATTAAATGTAGTTATAAAAATTTAGGACGAGTTAATGATTTAACAGCTATTAGTAGAAGTAGTAATTACTATCAGTTTAATATTGCCATTGGGCTTACTCAGCAAAAATACAAATACAATATGGTCTTAAATACTAGTGAAGAAGATTTTAACAAATTTAGAAATATGTATCAAGAATATGGTTTAGGTGCTTTAACGGGAATTGATCTTCCTAATGAAGTAGTGGGAATAAAGGGAAGCCTTACCTCAAGTGATTTGCTTCTTAATTTAAGTATTGGTCAATATGATACTTATACTCCGGTCGAATTATTTCAATATGTAAGTACCATTGCGAATTCTGGCAAAAGACAAAAGCCACAACTTTTAAGGGAAGTAAAAAATGAAGAAGAGATAATTTGGCAAAATAATTTTCCTATTATAAATGAAGTTAGTCTAGATGGTAAATATTTAGATAGATTAAAGGAAGCTATGCATTTAGCTACCACCAATGGTACGGCTCGGGGTTATATTGAAAGTAGTTATAATCCTGCGGGTAAAACGGGAACTAGTGAAACATTTATCGATAGTAATGGTGATGGTATCATGGATACTAAAACAACTTCTATTGCTTTTGTTGGATTTGCTCCTTACGATGATCCTTTATATAGCATTGTAGTCTTAGCGCCAAATATTTATGTTTCAAAAGAATATAATTATAGTAAAGTATATATTACGCGCTATATTTCTAAAAGTATAATGAACTTTCTCTTTGAAAAAGTATAAAAACCTGATATAATATGGTGGTTAAGTGAGGAGGATTTTAAATGGCTAAAAATGAAAATCGTAATTTTGTAAATCTACGTTGTACAGAATGTGGAATGGAATTACGTCCAACTAGTAAAAACAAAAAGAATAATCCTGAACGTTTAGAAATTAAAAAATATTGTCCTAAATGTCGTAAAACTGTTGTCGCAAAAGAGAAAAAATAATTAGGAAGGAGTAAACAATGAATATTAATATTAATGATATTAAAAATGGCATGACGGTTATTATTGATGGTAACTTATGCTTAATTCAAGAATTCCAACATGTTAAACCTGGTAAGGGTCCAGCATTTGTTAGAATTAAATTAAAAAATTTAAGAACTGGTTCAATTGTTGAACAAACTTTTAATACTAATATTAAAATAACAAGAGCTCATATCGATAAAAGTAAAGTTCAATATCTTTATGCTAGTGGAGATAATCTAGTATTTATGAATAATGAAACTTATGAACAAGTAGAAGTACCAAGAAAAATCCTCGGTGAAGATGCTCTTTTTATTAAAGAAGGTATCGATATTTCTATTGATTTTTATGAAGGCGAAATTATCGGAATTACTTTACCAGAAAAAGTTGAATATACCGTAGTGGAAACTAGTGAAGCTGTAAAAGGCAATACCGCGACTAATGCTCAAAAAGATGCGAAAATAGAAACGGGTAAAGTAATAAAAGTCCCTTTATTTATTAATGAAGGAGAAAAGATTTTAGTAACTACTAAAGATGGTAAATATGCAGGAAGAGCTTAGGCTCTTTTTTTCTTTTAATTAACTATTTCATAGACTGAATTAAATTCAAAAAGCCCGGTAGTGAATTAAAAAAATATATTTAAGACTAAAGTACCGTAAAATAAGGGA
>CANRKS010000052.1 GCA_947631285.1 uncultured Bacilli bacterium
AATTTTTTTATTTTTAATTTTTTCTATTATTTTACTTAAAAAGAAGTGATTTTTATTTTTCACTCCTTACTACTGAATTATTTATAAAATACTTGTTATAAAAATCATTAATTAAATTTTTATTTTGGTTGAAAATTACTGAATATATTAAATAATCTTCCCATAAAACTACTTCTTCAATTTTTCTTTTAGAATTAAGACTAAAATCCTTTAAATAATTTTTTAAACCTTCTAATTTAATATTTACTTCTTCACCCTTTTTGCTACGAAAGAAAGGATTTAAGCCTCTTTTAAAAAGGTAAATAAAGAAAAATAGTGGAACAATAGAAATAATTAAAACCATTAAGATACCAATTAAAGATGCCAAAGGAATTGCAAGGGTATTATCAATATCTTCAACACTAAATGAAAATAAAAGAAATATAGTAAAAATAATTATAAATAGAATTATGAAGATAATAAAAAGAGGTTTTGAAAATTTCATATCTTTATATTCAATTAATTTTTTATTAAGGCATGAATCTTTAACAATTTTTTCTAATTCAAATTCATCAACCATTGTAATTTTACCATCTATTACTTTAGTTAATAAATATTTTTCTTCTTCATCCAAAGTTATTTTATAATCTTTAATTATTATATTTTTTTCATCTAATTCAATTATACCTTTTAATTTTAAGTTAAGAAAAACACTAACTATATCTTTTGGAAGATCTATCTTAAAATTATCGATATAACTTAATTCTAAAGGTGAATACCCTTTTAAAATATTTCGATAGTAATCTTTATTCATTTTATCATTTTTATCTAATTTATTATGATAAACAAAGTAATCAGCCAGTAAAATCATGAAAAATAAACACCCTAAAGGTATTATAATAGATAACTCTGTATCCACAATATTTATTAAAATTTCAGAAATTGTAGTTAATTCTTTAGTATTAAAAGAAATAATAACATTAATTATTAGACTTATTAAAAAAATGATAATTGTTATTTTACCTATTAATTTAGTACTCTTTCTCATTTAAACCTCTACTTATAAATATTAGCATAAAATATTTAATTTTGCATTAAAAAACTCAGGATTATTCCCAAGTTTTAATCTTTATTCAGGTTTAATGATAACATGACGATTAGGTTCTTCGCCGGTACTTTCCGTTTTAACTCCTTTAAAATTAGTTAAAACATTATGAACAATTCTTCGATCATAAGCATTCATATTTTCTAAATGAACTTCCATGTTCGTTTTAACTACTTCTCGAGCTATATTTTTCGCTAATCTCTCTATTCTTCTTTGTTGTTTTTCGCGATAATTTTCAACATCTAATGATATATATGGTCTTACATTAAAATCGGTATTTACTTTTTGCCTTACAATATTTTCTAAGGCTTTTAAAGTATTTCCTCCCTTACCAATTAAAACAGGATTATTATTAGAATAAATTTTAACATACATGACATCTTCTCTTAATTTAGTTTCAAAATTAACAGTTAATCCCATATTTGTTAATAATTCTTCTAAGTATTCTTTAATATATTCTAATAAATCTGTTTTTAAAATGGCTGTAACATTAATAATACTATTTTTTCCAAATAGGCCATTCTTTTTTTCAGTATAATGATAATAAAAATCATCATTATTTACGTTATATTCTTCACATATTCCTGTAAGAATACTTTCTAATTCTTTTCCTTCTTTATTAATTATTTCCATACTTAAGACCTCTTTTAACTTCTAATTTTTCTTTTATTTTCTTTTTATTCTCTTTATTTTTATTATTTTTTTTATCCCCAGTTAATTTTTTAAAGATAAATGTTTGAATAGCTATAAATGCATAAGTAATAATCCAGTAAAAGGCAAGCGCCGTTGTTAATGAGAAGGATGTAATAACAATTATAACAACCATTATATTAGTCATCATATTCATTTGACCTTGCATTTCTTTTGATTGAGATCCTTGATTTACAGAACTCATAGAATATTTAAATGAGAAATAAGTAGAAGCAGCGATTAAAATAATTAAGATAATATATAAATAATTTCCTTCTGAAAGACCAACATATGGAGTCATTCCTAAATTAAATCCTAATAATTTATCTTCAAATATTGCTGGTACTCGGTTAATAGCTTGTAAAAAGGCGAAGAATAATGGAAGTTGTAAGAAAGCTACTAGACAACCGGCCATTGGCTTCACATTATACTTTTTATAGATTTCCATCATTTCTTGACTTTTTAACATCATTGAATCTCGATCTTCTCGTCCCCGGTATTTATACTCTAGCTTTTGAATTTCTTGATTCACTTTTTGCATATTCTTACTTTGCTTTTGCGTTTTATATGAGAATGGAACAAGGATGATTCTAATTAAAAGTCCAACAATAATTAATGATATACCCATATTTTTTACTAAACCGCCTAGTTTTAAAATTAAATAGGCAAGAGGTTTTACAAATAATAATTCCCAAATACCAGATGTTTTATTAGAATTAATTTTAAATTCACTACATTTTGGTAATTTTTCAAGAGGTATTTTTAACTCTTTACTATGTTCTTTATAAATATTATATAAATCTTGTTCTTCTGGTTGACATAATATATTATTAGGTAAGTTTTGGCCCGTTTTTTCATATTGAATTATTTTTTTATCATCTTGTAAATAGTCACTAGCCCCACATCCACTTGTAAGTAAAATAGCAAATATTAAAAATAACGTTAATAATTTATTTTTCATGAGATTCTCCTTTATTTATTAAACTAACAAGTACTTCTTCCATCTTAGAATAAGATAAATTTAATACTTCCTTCTTACATATTATAATATAATTGTGATAATTTGGAAATAGGGAGGCGTTGTTACTAATTATATTTCTAACTTGTCTTTTTATTTTATTTCTTGTTACAGCCTTTCCCACTTTTTTTCCAACAGCAATCCCATAATTATTTTTAATAAAGTCTTTCTTTAGATAATAAATAATAAAATATTCATTTTTAATTTTTGTTCCTTTATTAATTATATCATTAAATAATATATTAGACTTAACAACATCTCTTTTTTTCATAATTAAAAAAACACGTAAGAAACTATTTTGTTAATTCCTTACGACCTTTTCTACGACGATTATTAATAATCTTTGTTCCTTTACGAGCAAAGAAACCATGCTTTTTCGCTTTTTTACGATTATTTGGTTGATATGTTCTTTTCATTCTGATTCCACCTCTTTCTTCAAGTAAGCGCTCTTATTATAATATTAATAAGGTTAAGATGTCAAGAAAATACTAGTATTAAAGCCTTATTTATTAACATAAAAAAATTTATTTTAACTAATAAATTATGTCATGTTGAAAATTAAACAGTTATTAACATCATTTTCGTTAATAAAATGGGAAAAATTATTAATAAAATTATTGGAACATTCCAATAAAAATTAACTTTTCAACACTTTCAACAATTTATAAATATTATCTTCTTCGTTAATAAGTGGAAAAGTTAAAAAAATTTTGTTGAAAATGTTAATAACTTTGTGTATTATAGATTCTATCTACAAATAGTGTGTGGAAAACTTGTTATTTATTAACAACAAATGATTTTTTTCTTGTATTTAAAATTACTTTAATGTTACAATTATTTTGGGATAGGTATCATATAAAGAAGCGGGGTGAGGTATTTTGAAAACACAAGAAATTTTTGATAAATTTTTAGCAGAAATTCAAGAACAAGTTAGTCCAACTACGTATGCAACCTGGTTTAAAGGGCTAGAACTTATTAGTATGGATGATAAAACTATAACTTTAAAAGTACCTCTTGCCGTTCATAAACAAATCTTAAAATTACAATATTTAGATTTGATTGATGATACCCTATATTCTTTAACAGGAATTAATTATGAATTAACCTTATTAACTGAAGATGAAATTTTAGAAAAAGATAATAAAACTTTAGAAGAAGCTATTGAAGAAGAATATCAAACAGTTGAATGGAACACTAATCTTAATCCTAATTTAAATTTTGATAATTATGTTGTAGGAGAATCTAATAGACTTGCCTTTATTTCCGCGATGAATGTTGCTCAAGCACCAGGAACTACTCGTAATCCCTTATTTATTTATGGAAGAAGTGGAATTGGTAAGACTCATTTAATGCATGCGATTGGTAATTATATTACCGAACATTCCAATAAAAAAGTATTATATACCACGAGTAATGACTTCCGCGATGAATATGTTGGAATATCTAAAATGGATTCAGGAAAAGATACTTTAAAATACGCTAATAACTTTAAAAATAAATATCGAAATGTTGATGTTTTAATTATTGATGATATTCAGTTTTTAGTCGGAGCTGAATTAACGCAACAAGAATTCTTTCATACATTTGAGGCCTTACATCAGGCTAATAAACAAATTATTATTTCTAGTGATCGAAGTCCAGATGATTTAAAAAAGATTGAAGATAGACTTAGAAGTAGATTTGCCTGGGGTTTACCAGTAGATATATATCCACCTGATTTTGAATTACGGTGTGAAATAATTAAACAAAAACTACAAAATACAAGTATTAAAGATAAAATAAATAAAGATGTAATTGAATATATTGCTAATGCTTGTCCTAATGATGTAAGACATATCGAAGGCACGATTAATAGATTACTTGCTTATACAGCGATGATGACACCAGAAGTCATTAACTTAGATTTTGCCGTAGAAGCTTTAAAAGATTATGTTAATACCAATATTTATCAAGAAAATACTATATCTCATATTCAAAAAGTAGTCGCCGACTTTTTCAAAATAACGGTAGAGGATTTAAAAAGTAAAAGAAGGAGCAATAATATAGCTAAACCAAGGCATATTGCCATGTACTTATGTCGAATTGAAACAGAAGAAAATCTCGCCAAAATAGGATTAGAGTTTGGGGGAAGAGATCATTCAACAGTCGTAGCTAGTTGTGAAAAAATAAAAAATGATTTAAAAAATAATGCTACACTTAATGAAATGTTAAAAGAGATAAAAGCAAAGTTATAACAATGTTTAGAAAAATAGAGGTATTTTTAAAGAAAGTTTTCAGATATTAACACTTTTCAACATTAATAACACTATAATAAAAAAAATATTAATAATAAAAAGAAAGAAGGATGAAAAATGAAATTTGTTATTGATAAGAATATTTTATTAGAGGCTCTTACTAATGTAACAAGAGCTATTGGAGCTAGAACGACTATTCCTATATTAAATGGAATAAAATTTGATTTAACTAAGGAAGGATTAAATTTATTAGCTAGTGATTCTGAATTAACAATTAAAGTATTTATCCCAGAAACAGATATTAAAAAAATAGAAAAATGTGGAAACATGATAATTCAAAGTAAATATATATTAGAAATAATTAGAAAGATGCCATCTGATGTTATTTATTTTGATACTGAAGATACAAGTAAAATAAAAATATATACTGATAATAATGAATATAATTTGAATTGTTATGATATAAATGATTATCCTCATATTTCTTTAGAAGAATCTAAAGAACCAATTGAAATAAAGGCAGAAGTATTAAAAAGTATAATTAATGAAACGGTTTATGCTGTTTCTACCCAAGAAGTTAGACCTTTATTAACAGGTATAAATTTAAAAATAATCGGTGATAATTTAGAATGTATTGCTACTGACTCATATCGTTTAGCGAAAAAAAATGTTAAATTAGATAAAATTGTTAACAATACAGTTAATATTGTTATTCCGGGCAAAAGTATTAGTGAATTAGAAAAGATGTTAGATTTAGAAGATAATGTGATTATGCATATTTTTAATAATAAAATTCTTTTTAAATATAAAAATATTGAATTTCAAACTAATCTTTTAAGTGGAACATATCCTGATACAAATCATTTTATTCCTTCTGAATTTGCTTATATGATTAACTTAGATTTAAAATCATTTAATGATGCCGTTGATCGGGCTAGTCTTCTTGCCCAAAGTAAAGATAAAAATATTGTCAGAGTTTTAGTTGATGGTAAGGTTATGATTGTTTCTTCAATTGCTTCAGAAATAGGTAAGACCGAAGAAAAAATAGCTATTGAATGTAGTAATAAAGAAAAATTAGAAATTGCTTTTTCTTCAAGATATATGCTTGAAGCTTTAAAAGTTATTAAGGATGATAATATTTTGCTTCTTATTAATAGTGATGATAAACCTATATTAATAAAATCGGTCAAAGATGAATCTTTAATTGAATTAATTTTACCAGTTAAAACATATTAAAATAAAATTTTAAAAGAGATCTTTAATAAAAAAGGTCTTTTTTTATTAAAAAATTATTTCCCGGGAAATAAATCGACAATTTTTTTAACAATCTTATGTTATAGTAAGTTTTAAATTTTTAAGGAGGATGTTCATGAAAAATTATATCTTAGATAATAATACAATAGCGCTTAAAAAAGTTGGAACTAAAACTGTAATTTATAAGGAAAGTGAGGTTAAAGAATTTAAGACCAACATTAAAATGGTTATTGATTTTAATTGTAATTATTATGGAAGTAGTTGGGAAGGAAGAAAAAAATGTGCGCAAAATATTTTAAAAATAAAGTATCGTGTTCCAATTATTATTGATATATATCATAATATTATTTTACTTCAACTTAATTCCATTAGAAATAAGGAATGTCTTTTTTTAGTAGCCAATAAGATAATAGATTATGAAGAAAAAGAAGGAAAATTAAAAATTACTTGTTATCATAATAATGTATTTTATACATCACTATCAAAAAGTAGTTTGGAAAAAATGTTACTTCAATCTTTTAAATTAGCTAATACTTTAAAAAGCCGAAAAAATACGAATTTTGTTTAAAATATACCTATTTTGTGTTATAACCCGAGTTTCGCACTTCATAAATAAAAAAAGTTTAATTTTTTATTGAAATTAGGCTTTTCTTTTTAAA
>CANRKS010000053.1 GCA_947631285.1 uncultured Bacilli bacterium
AACCACCTTTTCTATATTATACCAAATTGGTTGATTGCGAAAAATTTTCACTCCTTAGAGCTGTAATTTTTGACGCAGATTTGACAATTGTTCGTTTTTTTGCTATAATGCTTAATGTGGTGCATTATTCTAGTCACCAATATTGTTTGAAGGTAGGGCTAAAAATCTACCAATAGAAATTGACACTTTATATATTTGCTTTTTCCGCCCAGGTTAGGGTGAATATATAATTTAAAGTTTAAGGAACGATTATAATGGCATATAATCTAAGCTCCTTTTACTACGTTTTGGTAAATATTTTTCTGGTCGTGAGTGGTAATGTGGAATATCAACGATCTATTTGATTGAAATCATTGCTGCAAAAGCGAATAAGAACAATCTCTTGGTGTTTGAGAAAATCTCTAGAGTGTATGTATTATAAGTATTAAGGTATGGATTAAGTGGCAATCGAGTAATTAAAACGGTGACGTTTAATTCGCACTTTTAAAGAGAAATCGCTAACGGGTAACTTTTAGTAAGTGCGGGAGAAATTCAACTCGACCTAAACCATAAAATTGATTTATAATATACCATATTTTTTTTATTTTAGGAAAAAATTTAATAAAGGAATATATTATGAAAAAACATTGGATTTTAGTAGCATTTATTTTAACATTTTTTTTAGCTATTATTTTTAGTTTAATAGCTAATGTCTTAGGAAATTTAAATAATATTATTTTAATAATATGTATTTTAGCCGTTATTTTAGTAGGGATAGTATTTGATATTATTGGAACCTCTATTTTAAGTTGTGATGAAAAAGTCTTTCATTCTAAAGCTAGTCAAAAGATGAAAGGGGCTAAAACAGGCATTAAATTAATTAAAAATGCTAGTACAGTTGCTAGCTTTTGCAATGATGTTGTTGGTGATGTATGTGGAATTATAAGTGGTAGTTTAGTGGCTATTCTAATTGTTAATTTAGCCTCATCTGAATATCTTTCCCTTGGAAATGTTTTAATGGCTTCCCTTTGTTCATCTTTAACAGTTGGCGGTAAAGCTATTGGTAAAAGGGTTGCTGTCAAAAAAAGCAATGAAATTATTGGTTTAGTGTCTAAATTTTTAGATATCTTTTCAAATAAAAAATAGTCTGGCGACTATTTTTTTCTAATCATAACTTTTTGGGGATTACGTACTATTTCTTCACTAAAAATTATTTCTTTTGGCAATTCTTCATCATCGAAAAGACGGTAATCTATTTCCTCAAAAATTCTTTCCGCTACTTTATTAATATTACGAATTCCTGATTCTTCATTCATTTCTTCACTAAGTCTTATTATTTCATCAATTAATTTATCTAAACCATTTATAATTGATATTTTAATGCCTAGTCTATTTAATTCTTCAAATTTTAATTTTAATAAACTTAATTTTGATGTTAATAAATATCTTCTTTTATCAGCAAAAGATAAATTATTAATAGTGATAAATGATTTAAAACGACCAACAAATTCAGGTATTAAACCATATTTTATATAATCATTTTCCGTAAAATAACCATTATCAGTTGATGGACAATTATAATTGCGTCCTGAACCATTAAAAGCTCCCGTTCCAATAATTGTAACTGTACTAGTATCAAAAGCTTCACTAGTTGTTGGCTTTAAATCAAATGTTCCTCCTTCAATTATTTTTAATAATTCTTTTTGAACTTCAATTGTATTATGGCTAGAAGAATGAGCATTTTCACTATCAAAACTAATTTTATCAATCTCATCTAAGTTTAAAATTCCTTTTTGGGCCATTTCTAAATTTTTACCACTTGCCAAATATAGGCCTTTTAAAAGTTCGATTAAATCATTTCCTTTCCAACCAGAACCGGTAAATTGGGAAATATCGACAGTATACATAGGAATTTGAAATTCATGAGCTAATTGTCTCGTTATTTCACTTTTTCCACAGCCACTTGGGCCACTTATTAAGATGTTATTTTTTAAAGCTATACGCTTACTTAAACTATAATCCATACTGGCCATATGTAAATTGCGATAAATAGCTAAAACAGCTTTTTTTATGGCTTCATTTTGGCCGATTACATTTTCTTCAATATTCTTAACAATAACACTAATCGGTGGTAAATTTAATTCTTCTAGTAAGCTTTTTGTCGTTAAAGTTACCTTATTAAGATCAACTTGAGGAGTTTGCTTATTTTTTTGCTTAATAACAGTTAAGCCACTGATTATTAAATTTAAAAAATCTTCTTTAGTTTTAAAATAAAGGGGTTGCTTACTTTTTTGAATATCAGCTAAAAAGGATGCAACATCTTTTAAATCAAAATATTTAGTGATGGTTTTTAAATCATTTTCATCTAATAAAATAGAATAATCTTGATTAGGAACACCTAAATAGCCATCAAAAATTAATGTATCTATATCTTCTTTAGAAAAAGATGTGTTTTGATTGTAAAAAGATAAATCGTTTATTACTTCAAAAGATGACGATTCACTTAGATTATTTTTCTTAATACTAGTTATACTACATAAACAATGATTTTTAAAAGAAATAATAAAATAACAAACATTACTATCCATTTTTTCGCCTTCTTGTGCGGTTATTATACTAAACTATCTTTAGTTTGTCTAGAAATTAGCCTTAAAAAAATAGCCATACGACTATTCTTTTGTTTCAAAATGGTTAAATAATATTCCAATATTAATCAATCCACATATTCCGACAATGGCATATACAATTTTTGGCAACATTGATGCATCTCCAAAAAGAGATTCAACTAAATTGAAGTCAAAGAACCCAATTAGTCCCCAATTAATCGCGCCAATTACGGTAAATATTAATGTCGTTTTTTGAAATGTTTCCATCTATTCACTCACCTTTATTAGTATTATGGCACCCTTTCTTTAAAATATACATGAATATTTAGATAATTAAAAAATATATTTAATTAGAAAAGGAAAGTGGTAAATTGAAAAAATTAGCTGTCTTATTATGTTTAGGATTATTGTTATGTGGGTGTGGAAAAACTAAGCCGGAAGATGTTATCAAGGATTTTAAAGATAATATTAATAATGTTAAAAGTTATAAAATAACGGGTAATATGGAAATTAGTAACGATGAAGAAACATTTACTTATAGTCTAGAAAGTTATTATTTAAAAGATAGTTATTATAAAGTTATTCTAGTTAATCAAACTAATAATCATGAACAAATTATTTTAAAAAATAAAGATGACATCTATGTAATTACGCCAGCACTTAATAAAAGCTTTAAGTTTCAAAGTGAATGGCCCGGAAATTCTAGTCAAGCCTATTTACTTGGAAGTTTGTTAACTGATATTGAAAATGATGATGAAGCCAGTGTTATGGAAAGTGAAACTGGTTATGTGATAAAAAGCGCAGTAAATTATCCCAATAATGAAGAACTAAAATATGAAAAGATATATTTAAACAATAAAAAAGAAATAGAGAAAGTAGAAGTATTTAACGAAAATGATATTGTCAAAATTAAAGTTACTTTTGATAAGGTCGATTTAAAGGCTGGTTTAAAAGAAAGCGATTTTAAGTTAGATGATTATGTTAAAGAAGAAGAACCAAAAGAAGAGGTAAAGAAAGAAGAAAATAAAAATACTAATCAAGAATGTAGTGATCAAGAAAATTGTGAAAATAAAGAAAAAGAAGAAGCTGATGATGGTGCTTTACAAAAGCCGAACGGATCTTCTTCTAAAAATACCGCTAATATCGAAAATATTATTTATCCTTTATACATCCCAAGTAATACTTATTTAACTAGTTCTGAAAAAGTGGAAACAGCTACAGGTAATCGAGTTATTCTAACCTTCAGTGGTGATAAAAATTTTGTGCTTATTGAGGAAGCAACCATTGCCAGTGATGATATGGAAATTATTCCAGTTTATGGGGAACCGCTTCTTTTAAGTGAAACCATCGGGGCATTAAGTGCCAACAGTTTAAGTTGGGATGTTAATGACATATCTTATTATTTAGCTAGTACAGAACTTTCAGTTTCTGAAATGCAACTAATTGCTAATTCATTAGGTAATGCTTCTTTAGTAGCGGGTATTAAATAATTTAAATCATATAGCAAAAACTATATGATTTTTTTGGGAAATAATTGCATTTAAATCTATATTTAGGTATAATAAAATTTAGAAGAAGGAAATTATATGAAAAAGAAAAAGAACACATTAAAAGAAAATCCTTTAATTAAGGATATCAAAATGAATAAAAAGGCTAAGATTAAAAATGTTACTAGTGATGATGAAAATGAAATTAAAAGATTTGTAATTATCATTTTAGTTATTGCTGTTATAATGGGAATTATATATGGTATAACCGAACTATTTAATAACAAAAAGGATTCTGATACTGTAGATGTTATAGATGGTCAAATTAATTATGATAAGGTGGCAGTGGGAACAATTCTTAATCGTCCTTATGATGAATACTATGTTATGGTTTATGATAGTACATCAAAAGAAGCCGTAAAATATTCAGCAATGATGACTACTTATAAAGGAAAGACAGAAGAAGAACCTTTAAAAATATATTATTGTGACTTAAATAATTCATTAAATAAGAAATATTATAATGTTAATGAAGACAATAAAAGTAATAAAAAAGCCCAAAAAGTGGAAGATTTTGATTTTGGCGATCTAACTTTATTACATATTAAAAAAGGAAAAATTACTGAATATATTGAAGATTACAAAACTATACAAGAAAAACTAAAGTAAGGCCATAAATGGCTTTCTTTTTTTTATCTACCATGTTAAAATTAAGATACTGGAGGCTAAAATGAAACAGGCAAAAGGTTTTAGTTTATGGGGTGTTATTGTCATAATGATTATAACCTCAATAGTTTCAGGTATTACAACAGGTGTTATTATGCTTAATAGTAACAGTGTTAAAAATAATCAAAGTGAAGTATTACAAGATGAAAATTTACAAGAATTTATTGGTGTTTATCAAATGCTACTTTCTAAGTATTATGACAAAATTGATAAAGAAGGTATGCTTAATGCAGCCGAAGAAGGAATGTTAAATTTTTTGGGTGATAAATATACTACTTATTTAGAAAATTCTGAATATCAAGATATTCTTGATGATTTAGCTGGAACATATAATGGAATTGGAGTAACTATTTTAGGCAATGTTATTCAAAGTGTTACAGAAAATAGTCCTGCTTCTAAAGGTGGTTTATTACAAGGCGATATAATTACAAAGATAAATGGGGCGGATGTTAGAGAAATGTCAAGTAGCCAAATTGGCAGCTTAATTAAAGATGATAAAAATAAGACAGTTTCGATAGAGGTTGATCGTAATGGAGAATTAATGACGTTTAATTTAGAAAAAGCTGATTTAATTAATCCAACGGTTAATTATAATATGATAGATAATACTAAAATTGGTTATATGGCGATTACTAAATTTTCAGAAAATTTAAATGTTCAAGTTAAGGAAGCTTTAAATGATTTAGAAAAAGAAGGAATGAATTCATTAATTATTGATGTCAGAGATGATGTCGGTGGTTATTTAACAGAAGCTGAAGCAGTTGCGTCAATATTTATAGAAGAAGGAAAACCAATATATTCATTACAAACAAGTAATACAACACTTACTTATAATGATAAAACAAAAGAAAAGAAAAAATATCCTATAATCGTATTAATAAATGGAAATAGTGCTTCGGCATCCGAAATTTTAGCCGCAGCCTTAAAAGAAAGCTACAATGCCACTTTATTAGGAACTAAAAGTTATGGTAAAGGAAAAGTTCAACAAATTGCTGAATTAGCTAGTGGCAGTTCGGTTAAATACACATCAGCGAAATGGTTAACTCCTAATGGGACATGTATTGATGGCATTGGATTAATGCCTGATTATGAAGTTAATATAACGGATGCTAATGTTGATGAACAATTACAAAAAGCAATTGAAATTTTAATGCAAGGCTAAAATAGTTAGCCTTTTTTTATTGGCTTATTTATAGTATAATTAATGATGTAGAGATGGTTTTATGATAGATGAAAGTAAAAAAATACATACTCCGGGAGAAAAAATTCAAATCCATTGTTATAAACATAACGGTAAGATTCATCGAATTTGGGAAGAATCAACAGTTATTGAAGAAGACGATGAATGCTTAGTGTGCGGTAATTTTAAAACGAAAGTAATTGAAAATGATGGACGAAGCCATCGGACTAAAGAACCTGCAATTATCTTTTTTTATAAAAATAACTGGTTTAATATAATTGCTCAATTTAAAGAGTTTGGCCTTTTTTATTATTGCAATATTGCTTCTCCTTTTTTGAATGATGAGAATACCATTAAATATATTGATTATGATTTAGATTTGCGTGTGTTCCCAGATGGCGGTTATAGAGTATTGGATAAAAATGAATATAAGTATCATAAAAAGATTATGAATTATTCCGATGAACTTGATTTAGTTATTAATAAAGAGTTGGAAAAGTTAATTAAAATGAAAAATAATAATGAAGGGCCATTTGACACTCAAGTTATTACCAAATATTTAGAAAAATACGAAAATTTAGAAAATAGTGAGTAAATTGACATTTATTTACTATTTTTTTCATATAAATATATTGTGATATTTTGATTGAAAATATTAAAAATGCGAAAAAAAGCAAAAAAATGCAAAAAAAACAATTTTTTTGTTGACAATTTATTTTCAATTTGGTATATTACTAGTGCACATCGGAAAAGAGTGCGAAATGATCTTTGAAAACTAAGTAAAAAGTCAATTTTGAGTAGCTTAGGAAGAACAAACAATTATGAAGATTTAAATAAATCTTTTTTATTGAGAGTTTGATCCTGGCTCAGGATGAACGCTGGCGGCATGCCTAAGACATGCAAGTCGAACGA
>CANRKS010000054.1 GCA_947631285.1 uncultured Bacilli bacterium
ATCATAATGATAAGGAGAAATAAAATGATAGTAATGAGCTTGAGAACTTTTAAAATAAAAGTCTTAGTTTTCATTTTTATCAAACCTCCTTTCTATAAAGATTGGAGGTAGACACTCAACAACTGATATTCCCTATAAAAAGTATACTATTTATTGCACACAAAAACAAGTGTTCGAGTAATATTTTATTAAAAAGTTGTTGTACGTCTTCCTTTAAGGCACCAGATTGATTGATACTCGGAAAATTCGAGTAAAAATAGAAAACGACTTGTAAAAAAGCCGTTTTTATATTAATATGTATTTGTTAAGGAAACTTACATAAAATAAAAAGGGAAGACTTAACTTTGCCGAGTTGAGTACTGTTTTTGGTACTATAAAAGTGTAAAAAAGTTTTCAATTATTGCTAAAGGTTTTATAAAAGTCGCTTCTAAGCCATTTTCTTCTTTAAATTCTCTTAAAGTAGCATCAATAGATGATTCATTAATTTTACATCTTCCACCAATTTAAGGAATAATAGGGAGCCTTGGTATTTTTCGAACTAGTATATTATCATTATGCCGAATGATAACCGCTACACGATAATTAAAAATAGTATCATTGGCCAAAAAATTTATATCCTCATTCATAATCTAATCCTCAAAAGATATTATATTATAATTTTAGTAAAGTACCAAATAAAATTTGAAGTTTATTTATTAAACATAGTTATTTTATCATTTTTATCAATAGTTAAAAGAGTAATGTTATTAATTTTTTTCTTTTTCATCTTTAAATAATTATTTAACCAAGTTTGGCTTTTTTTGGCCTTTTTAAGTTCATCTTTATTTAATACTCCATCAACAATAATTAAATGACTTAATGTTTGTTTTTGACTATTTTTTTGAATATTTGTTTTTAGATCACTACTAGTAATAGGTTGATTTTTTTCTTTTAGAAGAATGGATATATCACCAGAAGGTTCTAAAATTGCTGTACCAAGTTCATTAATATCGAAGCAACCTTTTAAACGGCAATTTTCTAATACTTTAGCAACACTTAATTTGGCGGCATCTAAAGCATCATAGTTAAAATTATCATTTTCAAATAGTACTAAAGGTTCGCCATCAACAATTTCTTCTACGGTATGATTATGAAAAGAAATTAAAGATGTTATATAACCGATAATTCCAAAAACAATTAGGGCTATAATTCCATCGTATAAAGGAGTATCTAAACTAATAATAGAATCAGCCGCGATTGAACCAATTGTAATACTTAATACATAATCATATAAAGTTAAGTTTTTGATTTGTTTTTTACCATTTATTTTGACAATTAAAAATAAAATAATAAACATTACTAAGCTTCTTATAAGAATTTCCATTAAATCACCTGTTTATAATATAAACAATTCTTAAGAAAATATTATAATAATTAAAAATAATTGTGCATTTATATAAATCCTGTTATACTAAAGGAAGAAGAGGTACATATATGAAGAAGTTTTTTAAAATTTTAGCAATGATTATATTAGGGTTAGTCTTATTTATAAACTTTACGGTATTATTATTTTTAATACCATTAAGGAATACTTTTAAAGAAAATGTTATTAAAGAAATGATAAATTCTATTAATATTGAAAAAGAAGTAATGAATAGTCCAGAACTTAAAGAAAGTGTTGATGAAGTTTTAGAACCAGTTTATGAAATTACGAGAGAAGTAGGGCTTAATGATGAAGTTGTTTTAAAATTATTAGATACAAAAGAAGTTAAAGATTTTATTGGTGATATAAGTAGTAATGTATATAATGCTTTAATAACAGGAGAAAGTCAAAAATTAATTAATATAGAAAATATTGAAAGAATTGTAAGTAATGCAATTGATGATATAAATGAAACTGGCTTATATGAAATAAAGAATAGTACTAAAAAGGAAATAATTGATTTTGTTAAGGAAGAAGCAACTAACTATGAAGATTTAATACCAGATACTGATATTGTTTTAAATGAATTATCTAAAGAAGATAAACAAGTATTAGATATGGTAAGATTTATCTTATCAAATGAATTCTTAACAATTGTAAGCTTAATAACCTTAGGGGCATTTTTCTTAATCATTCTTCTAAATTTAGCCGAATGGAAGTGGATTAAGGTTGTTTCCATAATAACTTTAATTAGTTCTATATTAGGTTTTGGAGTAACAAGCCTTGTCTTAGGAGTTAATGCTTATTATTTGAAAGATCTTTATAGCTTTATATATGGCTGGATTAATAAGTATGTTAATTTAAATTATATTACTTTTGGTATAACATTTGTTATTTCCATAATTATATTAATAGTGTATAGTATTATTCTAAAAAGAAAGGCTAAAGAAAAGGAAAATGCTAGGCAAATAAATTAATTTAGCTTATAATTATTATTGAGGTGATGTTGATAATGAGAGAATTAAAAATAAAAAAGTGTTTAAATTGTGGAGCAATGATTAAAGTTATTGAAGATTGTCATTGTGCCTGTAATTTTATTTGTTGTGATGAAAAAATGGCTGATATAATGCCAAATTCAACTGATGCAGCCTTAGAAAAACATGTTCCAACTTATGAAATTAAAGGTGATAAAATAATAGTTAATGTAAATCATGTAATGGATGCTGATCATTATATTGAATGGATTAGTTTTGTTAATGATGACAAGGAAGAAACAGTATATTTTGAACCAGGCAAAGAAGCAAAAGCGGAATTTCCTTATCAAAAGGGAACATTATATTCTTATTGCAACAAACATGGTTTATGGCATCAAATAGTTAAATAACAATTTCATTATAAAAATATATTTAGGAGAATTATTATGGGAAAAGTATATGATAAAGTATTAGAATTTAAGAAAAAATATCCTGGAGGAATCTTTTGGCGTTTAAAAAAACATTCAGAAGTTGTAGAAGATTATTTAAATCCAGGAGAAGAAGTACTATATGCTTTTTGTGCGCAAAAAAATGATAAATTTACAGAGCTATTTAATACTTTTGTCATAGCTTTAACCAATAAAAGAATTCTTTTAGGACATAAAAGACTTGTATGGGGAAGCTTTCTTTATTCCATAACCCCTGATTTATATAATGATACAGAAATTTATAAAGGACTTATATGGGGAAAGGTTACGATTGATACCGTTAAGGAAGTTGTAGTTTTAACCAATATATCTAGTAAAGGATTAGATGAAATAGAAACTGTTATTTCTGAATTTATGATGAAAGAGAAACAAAAATATGGAGAAACGGAAAAAGAAAAATAAGTTATATATTTTTATAACAATATTAATTAGTTGTTTTCTAGTTTTTCTTTTTTTCATTTTTAGACCTTATTCTTATGAAAAAAAATATCAAGTTAATAAATATGAAATAGAAGAAAAATATGATAAAGAAACAGGTTATTATACTTTTTTAATAAAAGAAGATAAGATTATTTATCCCTTTTTAATTAAGCATAACTATTCTAATAAAAGAGAGCTTATAGATAATATTAAAGAATATCATAATGATAAAGAGAAATGTATATTACCTCAGAATAATGAATTTGATATGTATCCTTTATGTAGTCAAAATGATTTTGTTTATGCATATCATTTAAGTAATCTTAAAATAGATGATTTTAAAGAAGAAAAAATAAAAAGCCTATCTAAGACATATAAAGAAATAGAACTTAATTATTTAAATAATAAGAGTTATCTTATTTATAATTATCGTGGTTTTTACTCTATAAAAGAAGACGCAAATAAAGAAATACCTTTATTTAAAAATGATATTTATAATTTAAATTTAATATATGAATGGAAAGAATATATTTTAGTACCAGATTATAATGAAAATTATTATTTTTCCAAAATATATTTATTTAATATTAAAACGGGTACTTATGAAGAAATAAAATTAGAAAAACCTATATCATTTGATAGTGTTTTTCTTGGAGATTATAAAAATAAAGTTTATTTATTAGATAAAAAAGAAGAGCAAGAATACGCAATTAATTTAAGAAATAAAAAAGTAGAAGAAGTTGATTATTTAATTTTAGAAAATAAAAAATTAGTTAAGAAAAATTATAAGGATATAATTGTTAACAATTTAAATTTTTTAAAGCAAGATTATCCTGAATATAAATTAGAAGATCATATTTTATATCAAGATGTTTTAAATAATAAAATTAAAATATCTAATTATGAAGTAAATAAAATTATAAAAGTTGAAGATGAAACGGTCTATTATTTAGCAAAAGATACACTATATATGTATAATCCTTATTTAGGAGAAATAAAACTTTTAAGTAATTTTGAATGGAACTTTAATAATACCAATATAATCTATATTTTTTAAATAACATCTAATTATTTTTAACATACCTTATATTAGAGGTGTTTATATGTTTGAAAGTTATAGATTAGGTAAAGGAGAAAATATTGAAAGTGTAGCCAAGAAATTTAATACAAGCGTAAAAGTAATACAAGATTTAAACAATCTATATTTTTTAGACGATCTAAGAGAAGATATGGAATTAATTGTGCCAGCAAGTAGTAAAGATTATTTTAATTATTATACTGTTCTAAGTGGTGATAGTCTTTATGCTATTGCTCGTAAGTACAATATTAATCCAGAGTTACTTGCTAGTATGAATGGACTTAACATGGAAGATTATATTTATCCTAATCAACAATTATTAATTCCTAAAAATGGTTATTCATATTATATAACTGCAGAAGGTGATACTTTAGATGAAGTTATTAAAGTGTTCAATAGTAATAAAGATAAATTTTTAAATGAAAATAGTACCATTTATTTAATGGCAGGTCAATTACTTGTTAATAAAAAGAACTAGATATTAGGAACTAGGTAATGTTATGTTAAATACTATCTAGTTTTTTTCTAGTTAATTTACATTTTAGTTGGTTTTTGATATGATATATATGATATAGGGGAATAGATATGATACTAAGAAGACCATATGCATTTTTAATTAAACATTTTAAGTTAATTAATTTTCTCTTGGCTATATTATCTGGTTATATTGTTTATTTGACTTATAATATAGTTGGCTTTTTTAGTGAGTACATTTCTAATGGTTATTCAGGTAATTTTTATGAAGGTTTTTATACTAATTATATTTCTTTACCTTTTTATGTTGGCTTAATTTTAATTGTATTTTTATTAATCTTATTGTGTGGATTATTTTTATATAAGAAAAAAAATAATAAACTTTACATAGCGGCTTTAATATATTATATAGTGGCCTTTTTCTTACTAGCTATCGTAAAGAATGAAATGATAATATTAGAAACAGGTGTTATTACTGCTGAAGCTGCTCGAGCTTTTCGGGATATTTCTTTAATTATTATGATTCCTCAAGTAACCTTTATCATTTTCTTTATAATGTATGGATTTGGGTTTAATTTTAGTAAATTTAATTTTCAACAAGATTTAAAAGATTTACAAATTACGGAAGAAGATAGTGAAGAAGTAGAAATAACTATTAAAAAAGATAATGTTAAATTATATCGAAATCTAAGAAGATTTTCGCGAGAATTTAAATATTATATAAAAGAAAATAAATTTTTCTTCATTGTTATATGCTTTGTCTTATCAGGATTAATTGGTTATGGAATATATTTAGCTCTTCCTGATATAGTTGATAATAAATATATTCAAGGAGAAACTTTTAACTTTCGTAATTTAACCTATCGGATTGAAGATAGTATTATTACTAATCTAGATTATAATGGAAATAAGCTAAAAAATAGTCAATATTATTTAGTAGTTAAATTATATGTTAAAAATAATGGTGATTCTAGTGAATCTTTAAATACTAATGATTTTCGGCTAGAAACGGATACCAGCTATTACTATCCAATAACAGATCGAAGTTCATATTTTATTGATTATGCTAAAAGCTTTTCGGGAGCTCAGTTAAAGAAAGATGCCGAAAATACTATTTCCCTAGTATATGAATTAAAAGAAAAAGATGTTAAAAAGACTTATCGTATTAAAATTCAAAATGGTTCAACCTATACGGATAATGTTTGGGTAGGAAGTTTTAATTATGTGACAATTACCCCAGTTATTGTTGATAAATTAATGAGTGAAGGAGAATATGATGTTGGGGAAGAAATTAATTTTAGTAACTCTTATTTAAAAAATACAACTTTTAAAGTTACAGATTTTACAATATCTAATAAGTATTTATATCAATATAAAAGTTGCATTCATGGTGATGAATGTGAAACTTATAATAATATGATAAATGTAGGATTTAAAACGCAAGATAAGACATTACTAATCTTAGGATATGAATTTAATATAGATAAAAGTGTACCTTTTTATTCTTATTCATCAGATATTAGTACATTTGCTTCAACTTTTTTTAAAATAAGATATAGTTATGAAGATGAAGATGTTCAAGAAACAGTTAAAAATGTTACTCCTAATAGTGATAAATCTAAAATAATTTTAGAAGTTAATCGAAAAATAAAAGATGCTAGTCATCTATGGTTATCGATAATAATTCGTAATAAAGAATATTTAATTAAAATTAAATAATTATTTAAAATATTTAAAAAGTTCTTTTTGAACATTTTCATTTTTTAAAAGATACTGATAATACTTTTGTAAAATGTTATTATAAGAATCTAATTTTCTTTTTATAAATGGGCATTTAAAATGAGAATATAATAGTAAAAGTCTATTATATTTTTTTTCAACGGGTTCTATAATTTTTTGATAATCATCATACTTGC
>CANRKS010000055.1 GCA_947631285.1 uncultured Bacilli bacterium
AATTCTACAAGTGGAACATTAGATACTAAAAATGAATTAAAAATTAGAAATGAAGAATTAACAAGTGCCGGAGTAGCAGAAGAAGATTTAGATACCTTAAGAAGATTTGTGGGAACAACAACAGAAGTAACAGATAATTATATATGTTTTGGCACAAATGATCTTAAAACGTGTAAAGACAATTTAGATCAATATATGTACCGAATTATTGGTATAGATGATGCAAGCGATCAAATAAAGTTAATCAAAGCTACAAAAGTAGTAAAAGGAACTCAATATAATTTTCAATGGGATAGTACTTTTGATGAAGTAATCAAATGGGATCAATCAGAAATATATAAAGCTATTAATGGCCAAACCTTAAGTGTGAATAGTGAGACAGCTTGTAAGGAGTGTTTTGTTGGTAATTCATATTATAGTTATATGAAAGAAGACACTTGGACAAATTTAATGGTTACTAATTTAACGCTATATGTTGGAAAAGATAGGACAGAGCTTGACTCTACAGTTCCCAAAATCACTTATACAAATGAGAGAAAAGAAAAAGTTGAAAGTGGCGATCCCATTGGACTTGTGTATTTAAGTGATTATTTATATGCAGGATTGCAAGATACCACAAATTGGTTACTTCTTTCAAATGGTTTAAATGGAACGCTAAATACCGGAAGTCCTAATTCGGGAGTACTACAAGAAGTGAGGGCAGAAAAAGAATGGACAATGACTATTCATGGCCCTGCTGCTTCTGATAGTAATGGAGGTGTGATATATGCGGATGGGTGGGCAAATTTTTCTCTTTACAAATGGGACTTTGCCATTCGTCCTACATTCTATCTAGATGCCACGAAAATAACATTATTAGGTAAAGGAACAATGGAAACACCTTATTATATAACTAATGTAGGATAATGAGAAAAATTTAGATAAAAGTGCTTGTTAAGATGGGATTTATTTGATATAATTTAATTACAGATTTAAGTGGGATGCAAAATGCCCACTTTTATTTATAGTTTTGGGGTGATTAAGAAAAGTGGAGGAATTAAAGAAAGCTTTAGAAGAAGCATTAAAAGAAAGTGAAATCATTGTTGATGAAGTCTATTTAGAAAAAAAAGGAAAGTATCAATTTTTAACAGTGGTTTTAGACAAAGTTGGGGGAATTGACTTAGATAACATAGTTAAAGCTACTAACATAATAAATCCCATTGTGGATGAATATGATGTATGTGATAGTGAATACATATTAGACGTAATAAGTAAGGAAAGAGGTTAAATTATGGACAGTAAAGCATTTATTAAAGCCGTAGATAATATTGTTAAAGAAAAAAATATTAGTGCTGATGTTGTTTTTGAAGCAATGACTTTAGCACTGCAAACAGCTTATAAGAAAAATTTTGATTCTAAGACTAATGTTAGAGTAGATATTAATCGAGAAACCGGAGAAATAAAAGTATATTCTTATTTAGTAGTGGTTCCTGAAATAGATGAAGGAAGCGAGACTGTTGATGAAGAAGGAAATGTTGTAGATATCCCTCCTGAGATTAATATTGATGCGCAAATTCTTTTGGAAGATGCTTTAAAGATTGATCCTAATGCTAAAGTTGGCGATACAATTGAAAAAGAAGTAACACCAAAAGATTTTGGCCGAGTTGCTGCGGGAACTGCTAAACAAGTTGTTACCCAAAAGATTAGAGAAGCAGAAAAAAATAGCATTATTGAAGAATTTGCTGATAAAGAATATGAATTAATGCTAGGTTTAGTAGCTATGGAAGATCAACGAAATTACTATATTGACTTAGGAAGAACGAGAGGTATTTTACCAAAATCAGAAATAATTCCTGGGGAAACAATTAAAATGGGATCAAATATTAGAGTTTATATAACGAAAGTTGAAAGTGGTACTAAAGGACCAGTTATTATGACTTCTCGGAAACATTATGGATTTGTTAAAAGATTATTTGAATCATTTATTCCGGAACTAGAAGATGGGACGATTGTTTTATATGGTGTAGCTAGAGATGCTGGTAATAGAAGTAAAGTAGCGGTTTATTCTACTAATGAAAGAGTTGATGCTATTGGCTCTTGTATTGGGGAAAAGGGAAGCCGAATCGCTGGTATTTTAAAAGAACTTAATGGTGAAAGAGTAGATTTAGTTTTATATGATGAAGATCCTGCTAAGTTTATAGCTAATGCTTTATCGCCAGCCAAAAATGTTATTGTAAATATTACTGATGAAGAAAAGAAGGAAGCTTTAGCTATCGTAACAGATGATAATTTATCTTTAGCCATTGGTAAAAAGGGAAGTAATATTCGTCTTGCTAGTAAATTAACAAAATATAAATTAGAAATAAAAACCTTATCACAAATAAATGAAGAAGGTAATAAAGAATAAGTTGGTGAGCTTATGAAAACGAAAAAGATTCCAATGCGAACTTGTGTAGTTACAAAAGAAAAATTAGAAAAGAAAGATTTAATTAGAGTTGTAAGAACACCTTTAAATGAAGTAGAAGTTGATCTTACCGGAAAGAAAAATGGGCGGGGAGCTTATTTAAAAAAAGATGCTGAAGTATTTCTTAAAGCCCAAAAGACAAAAATATTAGATAAAATTTTAGAAGTTGAAGTAAAAGATGAAGTTTTTGCCGAATTAAATAATTTATTAAAATAAGAAAGGAGAATAAAAATGAGTGTAAAAGAATATGCTAAAAGTTTAAATTTATCAGTCGCCGAAGTTTTAAAGAAATGTAATGAATTAGGAATTAAGGCTTCTAATGGCGATGATATTTTAAATGATGATAGTGTAGTTATTCTAGATAGTGTTTTAAATTTAATCAGTACCGATGATGAAATTACTTATGATGAAGATGAAATGGTTGAAAATATTGCTATGGATATTATGGAAAGTAAAAACATTTCTGAATCTAATACTTCCAAAAAGCAAAAATTAAAAAAGAAAGATACTGTTTCAGAAAATAAAGATAATTATAATATTTTGAAAAAAGAAATGTATAAGCATAAAGAAAAATTAATAAGTAATGAAGACACTAGTGATGACATTATTTTATATAATGAAGGAATGACCGTAAATGAATTAGCTAGTACTTTAAATGTAAGTGGAACTGAGATAATTAAAAAATTGATGAGTCTAGGTTTAATGCTTAATTTAAATGATCGGATTGATTTTGAAAATGCTGAAATAGTTGTTTTAGATTATGGTAAAACCTTAAAGAAATCTGAAACTCATGATTTAGCTAATTTTGAAGAATTTGAAATCATTGATAAAGAAGAAGATCTTGTTAAAAGACCACCAATTGTAACTATTATGGGTCATGTTGATCATGGAAAAACAACGCTTCTAGATTATATTCGTCATTCTCATATTGTTGATAAAGAATATGGGGGTATTACCCAACATATTGGAGCTTATCAAATAAATCATAATGGGAATAGAATAACCTTTATTGATACCCCTGGCCATGAAGCATTCACGGAAATGAGAGCTAGGGGAGCTAGTGTTACTGATATAGTTATTATCATTGTCGCTGCGGATGATGGAGTTATGCCACAAACAAAAGAGGCTATTGATCATGCCAAAAGTGCGGGAGTACCAATTATTGTGGCTGTTAATAAAATTGATAAACCAGAAGCTAATCCTGAGAAAATTTTAACGGAAATGACCGAATGTGGAATTACACCAGAAGCTTGGGGTGGTGATGTTCCATTTATCAATATTTCAGCGCATACAGGTGAAGGTGTTGATTTGTTATTAGAAACTATTGAGACGATGTCAGAAATTAATAATTATAAAGCTAATCCTAATCGTTATGCAATGGGAACCGTTATTGAATCAAGATTGGATAAGAATGTTGGGGGTGTAGCTTCCTTTATTATTCAAAATGGAACTTTAAGAATTGGTGATCCTATTGTTGTGGGAGAATTTTTTGGTAAAGTTCGGACGATGAAAAACGATTTAGGTGAATCTATTGTTGAAGCTGGTCCTTCAACTCCGGTTGAAATAACAGGTATTTCTGATAATCCTTCGGCTGGAGATAAATTTATGGCTTTTGAAACCGAAGCTAAAGCTAAAGAAATAGCTAGTAAAAGAAAGAATTTAAATGCTTCTAAATATAAACAAGATGTAGTTTCTTTAGATGATTTGTTTAAACAAATTGAAGAAGGAGAAAAAGAAGTAAACATTATTTTAAAAGCTGATGTTAGAGGTAGTGAAGAGGCTGTTAAAAACGCTTTAGAAAAAATTAAAGTCGGAGATGTTACTCTGAAAATAATTAGAAGTGGAATAGGAACTATTACTGAAAGTGATGTTGTTTTAGCTAATGCTTCTAATGCTATTATTATTGGTTTTAATGTTGTTCCTAGTAATATTACAAAAGAAATTGCTAAAGAATATAATGTTGATATTCGTCTTTATACTATTATATATAAATTAGTAGAAGAAATGGAACAAGCCTTAAGTGGTATGTTAGATCCCGAATATGAAGAAAAAATTATTGGCAATGTGGAAATTAGAAAGATTTTTAAATATTCTAAGATTGGTAATATTGCTGGTTGTTATGTAACCGAAGGCCTTATTAAAAATAATTCTAAAGTGAGAGTTATTAGAGATGGTATCGTTGTTTGTGAAGATAAGATAGCTACATTACAAAAAGGAAAAGAAGCTGTTAAAGAAGTTAAAAAAGGTTTTGAATGTGGTTTAACCTTGGAAGCTTTTAATGATATTAAAGAAGGCGATAACATTCAAGCATTTGAATTAGTTGAGGTTAAAAATGGCTAGTCATAAAATAGAAAGACTTAATAGTGATATTTTAAAATATTTAAGTAATATAATATTACTTGAATCAAGAGATGATTTACTTAAAACAGTTACATTAACCGCGGTTAATGTAAGTCGTGATTTAAGTTATGCTAAAGTTTATTTTACGAGTATTAGTGATTTATCTCATGAAGAAATAGAAAAAGAAGTAAATGAAGCCGCTTCTTTTTTAAGAGGTGAGTTAGCTAAAGTTTTAAAGGTTCGAAATATTCCTGAACTACATTTTGTTTATGATACTTCAATTGAATATGCAACTAATATAGAAAGAATTATTAATCAAATTCATCAAGATTAAAAGGAGATATAATGCATTATCAGAAAATCAATTTAAAAATTATTCAAAATCCTAAAATTAAACATTCAAAAGAAAAGTTTATTTTGAATGTTTATCATGAATTATTTACGAAGATGTATGGCTATGATTATTATGATTCTTATTTAGAAGTAATTTTAAGTAAATCGTATAAGAAACCTAATAAAGAAGTTTTAAATATGGCTCCCAATTCGAAAAAATTACTTGAGGTTTTAGAAAGTATTAAAAATAGTTCTACAATCTTTTTATTAGAAATATATTATCATCGAAAATTAATAGGGGTAGGGCGTTTAGAATTAAAAAATAAGACTTTAAGACTGAAAGAAATTGCTTTAGCTAAATCGTATCTTAAAAGTCAAAAACTGATTTGGGAAAAAGGGCTAAATTACTTAATTAAATACTGTGAAGAAGAAAAAATAAAGAGACTTTATGTTGAAGTTCCTTTAAAAGAAGTATCTTTACTACTTTTATTAGATAAGCTTGGATTTAAAGAAGATATAAAAGATATAAAAGTAAATGAAATAGATTACACTTATGTTTGGAATAAAGAAATAGAAAGTAAATAGTTATGAATAATTTTTTAATTGTAATAGATAAAGAAAAAGGATTTACGAGTAGAGATGTTGTAAATGCTTTAAGTAAAATTTTAAAGATTAAAAAGATTGGTCATACAGGGACTTTAGATCCAATCGCAACAGGAGTCTTAGTTTGTTTAACTAACAAATATACTAAATTAGTCCCTTTAATTACGGCTTATGATAAAGAATATATAAGTACAATAAAATTAGGAATTAAGACGGATACTTTAGATATAACAGGGAAAATATTAAAAGAAGAAAAAGATTATAATTTAACAAAAGAAATGATTGAAGAAACATTTAAATCTTTAATTGGTGAATATGAAATGGAAGTTCCTATTTATTCCGCTAAGAAAGTTAAAGGAAAAAAATTATATGAATATGCTAGAAATGGGGAAGTCGTAAAACTTCCTAAAAGTGAAGTTATAATTAAAGAGTTAGAATTGTTAGATTATCATGATGATTTAATTTCATTTCGGGCTTTAGTAAGTAAAGGTACTTATATTAGAAGTTTAATTCAAGTAATATGTGCTAATCTTGGTGTAATAGGAGTAATGGCTTCTTTAAGAAGAATTAAACAAGGTAATTTTAAAGAACTGGATTCTTATCCTTTAGAAAAAGTGCAAGAAGGTAATTTTACTAAATTAAAAATAGAAGATATTTTAAAAGTTGAAGTTGTAAATATTACGAAGGAAGATTCTTGTTATAAAAAAATTATCAATGGCAATAAATTAAATATGAATTATAAAGGGTATGTTTTATTTAAAGAAAATGGGGAAGAAGTAGCTCTTTATGAATTTAATAATAAAGAAGGTAAATTAGTAATAAAAATAGTTTAAGAAAATAAGTGGGGAATAAGCAAAAAGAGACTGAATTAAATTCAAAAAGCCCGGTAGTGAATTAAAAAAATATATTTAAGACTAAAGTACCGTAAAATAAGGGA
>CANRKS010000056.1 GCA_947631285.1 uncultured Bacilli bacterium
TCTTCAAATGTTTTCTTTTTGCTTTGAGGATTTAATATTCTTCCAAATACTAAAAGTTTTGTTAATCCATTTAAATCATATTCAATCTTAGAATCAGACTTTATTCTATTTAAAAGTGTATCTATATCTAATTCGTTATATATTTGATTTAAAAATAAATAACCTATATTTTTAGGATTAAGTATAAAATCATCTTTAGCAAATTCTAGAATTGTTTTTTCTTTTTTCTTTTGTAATTCAATATTAAAATCCTTACAAAAATCTAATTCACCATTTTTAAATTGCTCTCTAAATCTTTTTAAAAAATCAGGTTTACCATCATCAAATTTTGATAAAGCTCCTAAATTTTTTAAAACTTTCTTTTTTATTTTAACTTTACCATTTTCATTAGTATATCTTCCTTCAACAATTCTTAAATACGGAATACCAGAGTTTTTAGTACATTCAATATGCACATCGCCACCGCCTTACAATGTTACAATATAATAATACCACACTTCATTCAAAAAGAAAAGCCTAATTTCAGTAAAAAATTAAACTTTTTTTATATATGAAGTGCGAAACTCGGGAAGATATGTCAAACGTTTTATAATTATTTTCGGCATATTTTCATAATAATATGAAAAATAAATAAAATATTTTGCTAGTTATAAAACATTTATTAAATGGTAAGGTATTAACTAGAAAAAAATATAGTAAATGGTAGTATTTTTTAATAATTATAAGTTAGTTTATGCTATAATTATTTTAGGGAGGTTTTATGTATATACCACTTAAAGTTACAACTGATTATAGCTTACTTCATAGCTTAATTAAAGTTAAAGATTTAGTTAATTTTTGTGTGCAAAATAATATTACAAGTTGTGCTATATGTGATAAAAATCTTTTTGGGGTAATTGAATTTTATAAGACATGTTTGGCCAACAATATTAAACCTCTTATAGGCTTGGAAATAAATTTAAATGATAAAAGTCTTTATTTATATGCTAAAAATTATGAAGGATATAAAAATTTATTAAAAATTAATACTATTATAAGTGAACGGAATATTAGTATTATAGAGTTAAGTAATTTAAGCACTCATTTATTAGGAATAATTCCTTTTAAAAGCTTAGAGTTGTATCCTCTTTTAACTTTTTTAGATAATAGATATATAGGGTATGAAAATGATTATGAACTTAAAAATGCTTTAGTTACAAGTAATGATGTTGTTTATGTAAGAGATATTAAATGTTTTAAAGAAAGTGATATAGAATATTTAAAATATTTAGATGCCCTAGCGGGAAGGGAAAAAGGGCATTATGATCATAATTATTTTGATTTTAAAGTAAATAGTTTTGATGAAGAAAAAATGTTAGAAGTAAGTAATTTGCTAAATTTAGAAATGCCTAAAGGAAATAGATATATACCAGAATATAAAAAGGGAGAAGATTCTTATTTATATTTAACTAATTTAGCTTTAAAAGGATTAAAGAAAAGACTTAATGGAAAAGTTACTAATTCTTATTTAGAAAGATTAAAATATGAATTAACAGTTATTAAAAAAATGGGTTTTGTTGATTATTTTTTAATTGTTTATGATTATGTTTTATATGCCAAAAAAAATAATATTTTAGTAGGTCCCGGAAGGGGAAGCGCGGCCGGTAGCTTAGTAAGTTATGTTATTGGAATAACTGATATTGATCCCGTTAAATATAATTTATTATTTGAAAGATTTTTAAATCCTGACCGAGTTACTATGCCTGATATTGATATCGATTTTGATAGTACTAAAAGAGATGAAGTTATTTCTTATGTTAAAAGTAAATATGGGGAAGAAAATGTTTCTGGGGGGATTACTTTTTCGACTTTAAAAACTCGTTTAGTCTTAAGAGATGTCTCTAATCTTTTACATCTTGATGAAAAATTATTAAATAAATTTTTAAAAATAGTTAATAAAGATGAAGATTTAAAAACTAATTTAAAAAATGCCGTGGTGGGTAATTATTTAAAAACTTATCCTGAATTAAAAAAATTATATGAAATATCTCTTCATTTAGAAGGATTAAAGAAAAATATTAGTACTCATGCAGCGGGCATTGTAATTGCTTCAAAACCTTTAGATGAAATAATTCCCATGTATAAAAATAAAAATGTTTATTTAACGGGGGTTCCAATGGAATATTTAGAAGATTTAGGCCTTTTAAAAATGGATTTTTTAGGTTTAAGAAATTTAAGTATTATTAGTAATATAATAGCAAATATTCCGGGATTTAACATCTTAGATATTCCTTTAGACGATAAAGATGTTTATAATCTTTTTACCCGGGCTGATACCGATGGCATTTTTCAATTTGAAACAGCTTCTTTTAAAAATATGCTTCCTAAATATCGTCCTTCTAATTTTGCTGAATTAATTGCATCGATTGCTTTAGTTCGTCCTGGCCCAAGTAAGGAATTAGAAACGTATATTAAAAGAAAAAATGGGCAAGAAAAAGTAACTTATTATCATGAATCTTTAAAAGATATTTTAAAAGAAACTTATGGTGTAATTGTCTATCAAGAACAAGTCATCAGCATTTTAGTGAAAATGGCTACTTTTAGTTATGCCGAAGCCGATAATATTAGAAGAGCTATGTCAAAAAAGAAAATGGCTATTATTGAGGATAAAAAGAATGAATTTCTAAAAAGATGTTGCCAAAATGGTTATGAAGAAAAGTTAGCCCAAAATGTTTTTGAGCATATTCTAGCTTTTGCTTCTTATGGTTTTAATAAAGCTCATTCCGTATCTTATGCTTATATTTCTTATTTGATGGCTTATCTTAAAGTTCATTATAAAGCTTTATTTACATTTGCTCTTTTAGATGGCTTAGCTAATAATAATAAATTTAAAATGTATTTAAATGATCTTAAAAAAAGTGGTTATCTAATTAAACCAGTTAGTTTAAATCTTTCTAATCAATATTTTGTTTTAAAAGGTAAAGATGTCTATCTTCCTTTTTCTAAAATTCAAAATATGCGAAGTGAAGCCATTACTAATATTATTGAAGAAAGAGTGAAAAATGGCTTATTTAAAGATCTTTTTGACTTCTTTAAAAGAACTTATAGTTTTTTAACTAAGAATGATTACTCTTTATTAATATTAGCGGGAGCCTTGAATGAATTTGGCATTAATTCAAAAGTCTTAAAAGATAATTTAGAAGCTTTAATTAATTATGGAGCTCTATATCATGATCTAGGTGATTATGCTTTAATTCCTGAAATTAAAGGGGAAGAAGATTATAAAAGGGAAGAAAAAAGACAAAATGAAATTAATTGTTATGGCTTTTATATAAGTAATCATCCTGCGTCAAAATATAGTGAAGAAGAAGTAACTAAACTAGGAGATATTAAGATGCATGTTTTTAAAAATATTGTTTGTTACGTTTTAGTGGAAGATATTAGCTTAATTAAAACTAAAAAGGGAGAAGATATGGGTTTTATTAGTGCCTCTGATGAAACAGGAACTTGTGATTTTACAGTCTTTCCTAACAATTTTGCTCTTTTAGAGAAAATTAATAAAAATGATATGATAAAAGTATGGGGAAATGTTAGCAAAAGATATGATAAATATAGTATAATAGTAAATAGATTAATTAAGGAGTAACCGTCATGGAAGAATTGAACAGATTTTTAAATAGTATAAATGTTGAATATAATGATGAATTTCAAAATTTAGAAATTCAAAAAGTTATTTATAATAGAGAGACGAAGGTTTATACCGTTTATTTACATAATCCTCGAGTTTTAAGTTACGAGCTGGTAACTAATCTTTTTCAGGCGGGGAAAAAAGGGATAAATGGGGTAGATAAATGCTATTTAGAAATGGTTTATGATGAGATAACACCGGAAGATATAGCTAGTTATATTAATATATTTATCAGTAATATTGTTTTTGAGCATCCTTCTTTACAAGGATTGCTAGGTAATTTTAAAGAAATTAAAGATAAAACGATTTTTTTAGAAGTAGCTAATTTAATATATGTTCCTCATGATGATTATATAGAAGAAATTAAGACTAATTTAAAAAATTATGGTTTAGGATGTTATGACATAGAATTTTTTGTAAATCCTGAATTAAACCAAGAATTAAAAAAGGAAATCGAAGAAGCTAAAGAGATAAAAAAAGAAGTTAAAGAAGATGATCCCGTTATTTTTGGTTTTCATAAAGATGGTGAAGTTACCCTTATTAAAAATATTTTGGGAGAAACTAAAAATGTTGTAATTGAGGGTTATGTTTTTGGAATTGATACGGCAGAAAGAAAAGGCCAAAAAGCAACAGCTTACATTGTTAATTTAAAAGTAAGTGATAAAACGGATAGTTTTTTAGTTAAGTTTGTCCGGTTCAAAGAAGAGGAATACCGAGCTCTTACTAAAGGAATAAAAAAAGGATCTTGGTATCGCATTTTTGGCAATGTGGAGATGGACAATTATTTAAGACAAATGGTTTTAAATGGCCGAAGTATTGAAAAAATAAAAAGCAAGGATATTGTTAGTGTTGATAGTGAAGAAGAAAAAAGGGTTGAGTTACATGTTCATACTAAAATGAGTGCGATGGATGGCGTAATTGATGCCGAAGAATTAGTCAAATATGCTAAAAGTTTAGGTCATAAGGCGGTGGCAGTTACTGATCATAATTGTTTACAATCATATCCTGATTTATATCATACGGTTTGTGCTCTTAATAAAGGTATTACGAATGAAGAAGATAAGTTTAAAGTTATTTATGGCGCTGAGATGAGTATTGTAAATAACGAAAATGATTTAATCTTTAACTTACGTGATTATGATTTATTAGAAACAGAGTTTGTTGTTTTTGATACTGAAACGACGGGATTTACCCCTTATCAAGATCAAATGATTGAAATTGGGGCCGTTAAAATTCAAAATGGTGTCGTTACCGAACATTTTGATGAATTAATTAATCCCAATAGGAAGCTCCCCCAAAAGATTATTGATTTAACTAATATCACGGATGAAATGCTTGAGGATAAAGATACGGAAGAAAATGTTTGTAAAAGATTTTTAGAATTTATTGGGGATCGCCCTTTAGTAGCTCATAATGCCAAGTTTGATATTGGTTTTATCAGTGCCGCGATGAATAAATATAATTTGGGAGAATTTAAAAATACTGTTTTGGATACAATGGGTATAGCCAGAATGCTTTATCCCGAATGGAAAAATCATAAATTATCAACTTTAGTTAAAAATTTAGACGTTCCTTGGGATGAAGAATCACACCATCGAGGTGATTACGATAGTGAAGGAACAGCCATTGCTTTTTATAAAATGGCACGGGTTTTAAGTAACCGAAATATTGAAACTACGAAAAAGTTATATGATTCGATAGATCAAGAAGCTTTATTAAAATTTTCTCGCCCTTTTCATATGTCGGTTTTAGTTCAAAATAAAGTAGGGTTAAAGAACTTATTTAAATTGATTAGTTATGCCAATACGAAATATCTTTTTAAAGGTGATCAAACAAAATTACCAAGAGATGAATTAAATAAGCATCGGGAAGGACTTCTTTTTGGCAGTGGTTGTGTCAATGGCGAAATTTTTGAAGCTACCTTCAATAAAGAAGATGAAGAACTTGCCAAAATGATGCAATATTATGATTATATAGAAGTTCAACCACCTGAAGTATATTCTTATTTAGTTCAATTAGATTCTAGTTTTATAAAAAGTATCTCCGATATTTATACGCATCTTAAAAAAATTGTGCGGGTAGCGGAAGAAGCAGGAGTAATGGTTTGTGCAACTAGTGATGCTCATCATTTAAGAAGAGAAGATAAAATTTATCGGGATATTATAATTGCTCAAAGATTTAATGGTAAACTTCATCCTTTAAATAGAAGAGGAATCGATGTTCCCGATATGCATTTTTATACGACGAAAGAAATGCTTGAAGCTTTTTCCTTTTTAGGAGAAGAAAAAGCCAAAGAGATAGTGGTCACTAATCCCAATATTATTGCTTCCAAATGTGAAATAGTGGAAGTTATAATTGAAACGGGAGGAGTTCCTTTCTCACCGAAAATTGAAAATTCCAAAGAAATTGTGGAAGAAATGGTATATAGTAAAGCGAAAGATTGGTATGGTGATCCCCTTCCTGCAAATATTAAAGATCGAATTGAACAAGAATTAAAAGGAATCATTGGGGGTGGATTTGATGTCATTTATTTAATTGCCCAAAAATTAGTCAAAAAGAGTAATGATGATGGCTTTTTAGTAGGATCTAGAGGTTCCGTTGGTTCTTCTTTTGTCGCTACGATGATGGGAATTACCGAGGTTAATCCGCTTCCTAGTCATTATCGTTGCCCTAAATGTAAACACTCCATCTTTAAGGATGATGATGGCACTGATCTAGTTGTTAAATATAGCATTGGGTTTGATTTACCTGATAAAAATTGCCCTAAGTGTGGAACTAAAATGATAAAAGATGGGGAAGATATGCCATTTGCGACTTTCTTAGGTTTTAATGCTGATAAAGTTCCTGATATCGATCTTAACTTTTCCGATTTAAATCAAGCCGCCGCGCATGAATATACGAAAGTATTGTTTGGAGAAGACAATGTTTATCGAGCTGG
>CANRKS010000057.1 GCA_947631285.1 uncultured Bacilli bacterium
ACTTACGGAAATGGATGGATTTGGAGCTAATGAAGGAATAATTATCATCGCTGCTACTAATAGACCTGATGTTTTAGACCCAGCTTTACTTCGTCCCGGACGTTTTGACCGTCAAGTAACAGTTAGTCTGCCAGACTCTAAAGAACGTGAGCAAATATTAGCTGTTCATGCTAAAAATAAAACTTTTGATAGTGACGTTAACTTAGAAAATTTATCCCAAAGAACGCCAGGCTTTAGTGGTGCTGATTTGGAAAACCTATTAAACGAGGCGGCGTTACTTGCGGTAAGACGTAATAAAGATAATATATCAATGGCTGAAATAGACGAAGCAACTGACCGTGTTTTACTAGGCCCTGCTAAAACATCTCGTAAAATAACAGAAAAAGAAAAACGCTTAGTATCTATCCACGAAGCGGGTCATGCTGTTATTGGTTTAAAACTTGAAGATGCTCAAGCTGTTCATAAGATTACTATAATTCCTCGTGGTATGGCTGGTGGTTATACAATGATGCTTCCAAAAGAAGAAAAAATGGCTATTATGACTAAAAAAGAATTAACTTCTCAAATAGTTGGATTACTAGGTGGCCGTGTTAGTGAAGAATTATACTTTGGGGAAATAACAACAGGAGCTTCTGATGACTTTAAAAAAGCTACTAATATTGCTCGCGCTATGGTAACTGAGTACGGTATGAGTGATTTAGGGCCAATGCAACTAGAGCAAAGAAGTGAAAGTGTCTTCTTAGGTAGAGATTATGGTAAGACTAAAAACTTCTCCGACCAAGTGGCTTTAGAAATTGATAAAGAAGTTCGTAAAATCATTGATGAATGTTATAAAAAAGCTGTTGAAATTCTTAAAAAGAATAAAGATTTAGTAATGCTATTAACAGATGCTTTAATGAAATATGAAACAATTACTAAAGAACAAATTGAATACATTGTTGAACATAAATCTATTGATTTTAAACAAATGCCTAATGCTAAAACTGAAGGATTAACTTTGACTGAATTAAAAGAAATAGCCAAAGAAAAAGGAATAAAAGGTTATAGCAAAATGAGCAAAGAAGAATTACAAAAAGAATTAGAAAAGATTGAAGACTAGTCTAATTCTTTTTTTGTCTACTAAATGTATACTTTATTAATTATTAACACTTTCTTAGTTATTAATTAGTTGTAAATATGATAAACTTATAGTAGATTACAAGAGGTGAAAAAATGAAATTAAAAATTAAATACTTTATAATTATTATTTCTTTTATCTTATTATTACCTCTTACAGTTAAAGCTGAGCAATTAGTTACCTGCAACTTTGACGACTTAATTATTAGCGGTAAAGTGCGTAGAGACGCTGATAATTGTGAGAAAGTTATTGTTCGAAATACAGATTATTTTGATTTAGTATCAGAGCTAACTTGGCTAAAAGAAATTGAATTTGTAGATATGAACTTAGATGATATCACTTTTATAAATAATTTTAATGAATTAGAGAAGTTAGTTATAAGTGGCTCTAATATTAGTATAAAAGGAATTAATTCTGATATCACATCTTTAAGTGTGTATAACTCATATGTCAGAAACTTAGAAGACTTAGCTAATTGTCGTTATCTTGAAAATATTATATTATCTGATACTACTTATTTTCGTGATTTAGAGTTTTTAAGAAAAACTAAAAATGTAAGAACTTTATCGATAGATTTTCCAGCTTATACTAACATTGATTTATCACCAATATTAGGATTATATAAATTAGATACTTTAAATTTATGGGGATTAGAACAAAATATAAATAGCACCTTGTTAAACTTTTTAAAAAGAAATAATGTAAAAACATCTTTCTCTTTAAACCGTGATTATGAAAGTTTAATGAGTAATGTCAGAAGTATTTATAATTCTCTTAATTTAGATGGATTATCTGAAGATGAACAAATTCAAAGAATAGTTTTATATGTTCTAGATAATTTAAGTTATGATGAAAACTTAACGGGCTCAGCCGGTCAAGAAGCCTTTAAAACTGAAATAATGATTGAAAAAGCTTTAAATAAGAGTGGAGTATGCCGTCAGTATACATTGCTTACTAATATTCTTTTAGAAATGGCTGGTTTTAATGCAATTCAAGTAAGAAGTAATGCTGATGAAAATCATATCTGGAATGCAATCTATTTAGATGGTTCTTGGTATGCTATTGACCCTACTTGGTTAGATACAGAGGAAGGAAGAGCCCAAGTAGCAAATAATGTTCGTGATAATTATTACTTAGTTAATCCATATGGTAATTTTATGACTAATCATCACCCTTTATCAAATTTATTAACTATGATGACTCCTGTATTTAAAATTACTTTTGATACAAAAGGTGGTAACTCTTTAGCCCCTGTATATGTTAATCCTACTAACTATAATTTACCTGCTCCAACTAAACAGAATAGTGAATTTGATGCTTGGTATAGTGATAGTGCATTAATTAACAATTATGAAGTAGAACCTTTAAATAAAGATTTAACTTTATATGCGGGATATAACGATACATTAAGAATAGAAAGTGCGGCGGGTATGCCAAACCCTCCTACATCTGTTATAGGGTATATCGGACTAGGTACGTTATTAGTATCCGTATCAGCTGGCTATCTTTACTTAAGAAAACATAATAAATTTAAAAAATTATAATTAAACACCGGAAACATTCGGTGTTTTTATATAAGGCTTGTTACTTTAAAGAATTTATTATATTATTAAATAGAGTAAAGAGGTTCTTATGAAAAAGAAAAGATTAAAGAAAAACATAATAATTATATTAATTGCTATATTACTATTAATAGGAGCTATAGTTTATTTTAAATTTTTTAACTCAAGTTTAATATTAAATAATAATGTTAAAATGGAAATTAATTCTAAGCATACTATAAAAGAGTATATTAAAAGTAGTAAAAATGTGACTGTGGATAAATCTCAAGTTATTAACACTTCAAAATTAGGAAAGCAAAAGATAATAATTAGCTATAAGAGTAAACAAGGAAAGAAAAAAAATATAAATTTCAGTTATACTGTAGTAGATACTAAAAAGCCATCTATTAACATAGATGATACTATTACTTTAAGTATTAATTGTAAAGAAGAAGATTTAAAAAAGATGATTACAACTAGTGATAATTCTAAAGGTGATGTAAGTGTTAAGATTGATGGTGAATATGATTTAACTAAAGAAGGAGAGTATAAAATAAAAGTAGTAGCTGAAGATAAAAGTGGGAATAAAGCTACTAAAGAGGTAACTTTAAATATAAAGAAAGAAGAAATAGCTACCTCAAATGATAAAAAGGAAAATAAAAGTGCTGAAAATAATCAAGTAAGTAGTAATAATAAACTTCCTTATTATATTAAGATAAATCGAAAACAAAACGTGGTAATGGTATATGGTCTAGAAAATGGAGAATATACAAAACTAGTTAAAGTATTCACCTGCTCTACAGGTAAGGCTACTCCGGTGGGGACATTTAATACAACAGATAAATATGAATGGCGCCCTTTATTTGGTGATGTATATGGCCAATATGCCACTAGAATAACCGGTAGCATTTTATTTCATTCCGTTCCTTATACCAAACAGAGTAAAGACTCATTAGAATGGGAAGAATATAATAAGCTTGGTACACCAGCATCTATGGGATGTATTCGCTTGCAAGTTGCTGATGTAAAATGGATATATGATAATTGTCCAAAAGGAACCACTGTAACTATTTATGATAGTGATAGTTTAGATGGAATAGAAAAACCAACGATAAAATTAATAGATGGTAATAGTCAGAATAAAGGCTGGGACCCAACTGACCCAGACCCTCTTAATCCATGGTAAGCCTTTTAGGGCTTTTCTTTTTTTTAAAATTTAGTATAATAAATAGAAATTAAATAAAGAAAAGAAATGTTTATGAATATTAAATTTGAAGAAATATCTCTAATTAAGAATTATCGAATGATAAATGAAGAGGCATATTTAATTAAAGCAAATGCTTCTTTTGAAAGTGGTAAAACTTATTTAATTAAAGGAGATAACGAAAAATATTTACTTGGTAAGTTAATTATGAACTTTATTGAGCCAACTTTTGGCACTATATATATTGGTAAATTTATTTTACAGAGAGGAAAATATTATAGGAATATTAAAAATTTAAGAAGGCATATTGCTTACTTACCATTTGACTATGATGAAAAATTTAATTATAAATTAGTAAACAATATCTTTAAAGAAAGTCTTTATAATTATGATTATCAAACGGATAAAGATGATGAATTAGTCGAAGATATTATTAACAAAACCGGATGTTATTTAGATTATAAAAACGAAAAATTAGAAAATTTAAATTCTATAACTCGTTATAAACTATATTTAGCTAGTCTTTTAATTATTAATCCAGATATAATTATTGTTGAAAAGATAATAAATGATGAGAAAATTAAAAATTATTTAAACCAGTTGGCTCATGAAGAAGGAAAAACAGTAATATTTGTTGGTAATTATAATATGAAAGTTGATAAAACATATATAGTTAAAAACAAAAGGTTAGAAGAGGGGGATGATTTATGAAGCAAAAATTAGAATACATAAATATAAATTCTCCTATTCATAAAGCTAATCCTACTATTAAAATTTTATATTTAATCTTATTTACAATTATTTCTTATTTACCTAATAATTTAGATTATATAGTGTTAGCTAACTGCATTTTAGCCCTTTATTTAATTATATCCTCGCGCATTCCTTTAAAGTATTATTTACAAAATATTTTAAAAACAAAATTAATTATTATTGCAATGTTTATTATTTTAGCTAGTTTAAGATTTACTTTGCTAAAAAGTTTATTAATTGTTTTACCCTTTATATTAGCTGTTTGTTTATTTTCTATGTTAATATATACATCTCATCCATTTGATTTAGCTATGGGAATATATGATATTGTAAAATATATAAATATTCTAGGAATAAATAAAAATAGCTTGTTTATTAAAATATATAATTTTGTTTATTTTAAAAAAGATTATGAGATAGAAGAAGAGAAAATAATAGAAGGAAGAGAGATAAAAGGGGAAAATATAAGAGGGCGAAATATATTAGCAAGAGCAAGTATTCATGTAAATTTAATGCCTGAGGTTATGAAGAAAGTAAGAACTTTTGCGAAAAAAAGAACAGATATTATTATTAAAAATAATTTTAAAGTGGAAAACTATGTAGCTCATATTAGAATAACTGATATAATATATTTATTAATGTTTGGTTTGTTAATTTTTATGTATATTTTGAAGGTGGTATAGTGCGTTATTTATTAAAGATAAAATACGATGGTTCAAAGTTTAATGGATTTCAAAGACTAAATAACTTACCATCTGTTCAAAAAGAATTAGAAGATGCTTTGGCAAAAATATATGGTGAAAAAATTTTAGTAAAAGGGGCAGGAAGAACTGATAAGGGTGTGCATGCCTATAGCCAAATGGTACATTTTGATACAAATAAAAAATTACCTAAATTAAATTTAAAAGAGGCTATCAATAGTCTTGTTAATCCATACTTATACGTAAGTGAGGCTAAAGAAGTAAATGAAGATTTTCATGCACGCTTTAATGTGAAGAAAAAAAGATATGAATATAAAATAAATATGGGAGAATATGACCCATTGAAAAAAGATTATTATTTACAAGTTAATTCTAATTTAGATATAGATTTAATGAAAAAAGCTAGCAAGATATTTTTGGGAGTTCATGATTTTGAAAATTTTGTTAGTGGGCAAAGAAAAAACTATGAAGCTATTATTTATAAGATGGATTTTAAAGTAACTGCTGATACTTTAATAATTGGTTTTGAAGGCAAAAGCTTTTATCGTTATATGGTACGTAGTTTAGTAGGAGCTCTACTTGATATTGGTAAAGGTAAAATAGCTATAGAGGCAGTCAAAAATTCCTTGGATAAGAAAAGTAATCAACGATTTTCTGTGGCCTTGCCTGAGGGATTATATTTAGTAAAAATAGAATATTAATAAAAAGAAAAATCTAGAATATATTTAAAATAGTAAAATTTAAAGAAAAAGGTTAAAATATGTTTGACAAAGATAGGACTTTTTCATATAATTTTAAATGGTACATTTTATTTATTCTGTTATTTTAAGCCTTGGGAAAGCGAAAAGTAACGAATAATGAAAGGAAAAAATTATGAAGACATTTATGCAAAAAAAAGAAACTGTGGAACGTAAATGGTACGTTATTGACGCAGAAGGAAAAAATTTAGGTCGTGTAGCTACTAAAGCTGCTCACATTTTAAGAGGAAAACATAAACCAACATTTACTCCTCATATTGATTGTGGTGATTATGTAATCATTATTAATGCTGCTAAAGTTAATTTAACTGGTAATAAGTTAAATGACAAAATGTATTATAATCACTCTGGTTATCCAGGAGGATTAAGAGAAAGAAATGCTAAAGTAATGATTGAAAATTATCCAGAAGAAATGATGGAAAGAGCTATTAAAGGAATGCTTCCAAAAGGTAGATTAGGACGTGCAATGTATAAAAAATTATTTGTTTATGCAGGTAGCGAACATAATCAACAAG
>CANRKS010000058.1 GCA_947631285.1 uncultured Bacilli bacterium
AAATTAAAACATCACAAAGCCTTATAAATACTGGGCAAAATGATGTTTTTTTATTATTTCAACTGTCAAACTCGGGTAGCACTTTAACTTTTCATTTTACTTATTGACATTTTAATGTTATAATACAACCACTTTTAAAGGGGGTTAATACTTATGGAATTTTTACCACTTAAATTTGCTGATGGTATGCCACTTAAAATAAGAAGAGAAAGATTTTTAAAAGAAAAAGAAGAATTAGAACAATTTATTTTCGATGAACCAGCTTTAAACACTAAAGAATTTGCCATGAAAGTTATGCGTTCATATGAAGTTAAAACTAATAATCAAGTCGAAGGATATCCTGATGATGTTTTAGAAATAGAAAAAATAATTTTAGAAGAAGATAAAAAACAAGATAGTTTTCAAAAAAGAAGAATTGTCAATTTACATGAAGGATATGATTACATTTTAAGTGAACCCACGATTAATAAAGAAAATTTAAAAACATTATATAGCATTTTATCTAATGGCTTACTTAGTAAAAGAGACCTTCAAAATATGGGAGAATATTATCGCAATGGTCCTGTTTATATTTTTTATAGTAGTGATATAACAGTTTCTCCTGATCAAGGAATTAATGAAAATTTAATCGATTCTTTTATGACTGATTACTTTAATTTTTTAAATAATCTAGATTTTAGAGAAAATATAACTGATGAATATATCAAAAGTCAAATATTGCATTTTTATTTTGTCTATATTCATCCTTACTTTGATGTTAATGGAAGAACTAGTAGAACTACTTCTATGTGGTATTTACTTCTTAAAAAAGCTTATCCTTATATTATTTTTAATCGCGGAATAACTTTAAATGGGAAAGATTATAATAAAGTTATCTTAGATGTTAAAAAATATAGAGATATTTCTTATTTCATTTTATATATGTTAAAGACGGTTGAAAGTGAACTAGAAAAAGAATATATTTTAAGTTCCATTGAACAAGCTACTCCCTTTAAATTAAGTATTGAAGATCATCAAACACTTTTGTATTTACTTTCGATGAATGGTCTTTTAAGTGTTAAAGATTTTGCCAGTATTTATAATCGCCTACATGATAAAAAGACAACTAAAGTTATTTATGAAACAATGATTGATCCTTTAATTCAAAAAGGAATTTTAGAAATAGAAAGAACTACGAATAAATATATGTTTGCTAATTTTAAAAATGAAATTTTAAGATTTAATCCTCATATTATGGATTATGACAAGAAAAGAATTAGAAGTCTCAAAAAATATAATTAATTAACTATATAATAAATACTAGGATATTTATATTGAACATCTTTACTAATTAAACCATAAGAAAATACTTCTAAAGGTTTTAAATCATTAATTAATTTATAATTTAAAAAATTATTTAAAATACAAACAAAATCTAAATCTAAAAGATTATTATTGGTATTTAAAATATAATTTAAAATGCCAATTTTATACTTTCTCATCGAAGTATTAATCTTATTAATTAGGCGATTAGAAAAACTCATTACATATATTTTTTTAGAAGAATATTTATTTAAAAGATTAATAAATTTATCAAAACTATTAATATTTTTAATTTCAATTAAAAATATTTTAGAAGAATTAATCTTTAATATATCTTTTAATCTAGGTATATATTTAGGTAATTCAATGAAATTTAAATCACTAATTAATTTACCATTTATTAAAGGATCATGATTTAAAATAAATTCATGATCTTTTGTTTCTCTCACATCAAATTCTACCCCTAGATATTTATCATCCGCAAAAGCTTTTAAAATTCCTTCATACGTATTTTCTTTAATTTTATCATTAAAAATTCCTCGATGTTTTATTAATTTCAAAAAAATCACCTAGTAAATTATACTAAGTGATCTTAAAATTATTTCTATTTAGATCTTATTAATCCTCCATAATAATCAGGAATTCCTCTTTTTTCTTTTTCATCTTCTTCTAAAGAAATGATACCTAATTTTAATAGTTCTTCTAATATATTGTCAATATTTCTAGCATTAACGTGAATGCTTTCATCAGGATGGCTAATAAACACTCTTAGAGATTGTCTTAAATACCCAATTGTTTTCATGAATTTTAATTTAGCTTTTGGGGTATCTAATAATATAGCAATCGCGCCCATGTGATCATCATATGTTAAAGAATCATCATAATAGTCAAGAATGAGCGAAGCAATATGTTTAGATACTTCTAAAGATATTAATGATTCATTAGTTAAAACGTTATAAGCAATCGTAGCCCTTAATTCATCTTGAGCATATTGTAATAACTTAGCTCCTAAAATAGATACACCATAATTTCTTGTAACATCATTAATTAATATTTGATAGATAAGTCTAAGATGATAATCTTCTAAAGATTCATTTAACAATTTCATTCCTTCATTAAATTCTAATGTACTAATATCATCTTTTAAAGCACCATATAATTTTAAATAATAATTCTTTTTATTATGAGATTTCTTTTCTAAATTCTTTCCTAAAAAATAATTTAAGGCATCTAATAGTCCTTTATCATTACCAATAGCCACTAATTTATCTAAATAACTTTCATCTAAAGCCATTATTTGATAGACTTCACTCTTTTTTAAACCCATCTTTATAAGTCGTGATTTTAAAACAATCCTATTTTTTGTATTCATACTGTTCTCCTATGCTTTTGTATTATAAAGCATGATTAATATTTTAGCAAGAAAAACTTATATTCATATTCATATTAAAAGAGAGCTTATCTCTCTAATTAATATATTATTTAGCTATACCATCAATAATGAAGGGATCTTGTTTTTGACCATTTCCAATTAATACTACCTTAGATTCTAAATAAAAAACCGGGCAAGCTGCACCAGCTTGATCTTGATACCGTCTCATTATAAGTCCAAGGTTAGACATTCCCCATGCTGTAGATGCATTATATCTTGTCATTGTCCATAAAGCATCTACAGTCATCCAACTTTTACAATAAGGATCTTCATTGCAATTTTGTGTTCCTTTACCATCATTATATGCAAAATAAAAATCACTTAAATACGCTAATCCAATAGGGTTTTCATAAATTATTTGGCATTCTTTTTTTTCATAGTTCATGATTGTTTCCCCATTTGTAGTAAGGATTGCAGCACCAGTACACCATTCGGGATCTTGATATATATATTGTTTCCAATCTTCAATCATTAAGTTTGAATTATTATAAAATTTTTCGCGATTTATAGCTTGTCTTAAATCGCTTAAACCACTCCAAGTACCACCAGATGTACTATTTACATCTAAATTATAATATATTTTTTTAATAATTACTAGTCTTTAGTTACCATAGAAAAAGCCAATTATTTAATTTTTTGGCTTTTTTTATGAAATATTAAACTAAAAGTAATGATAAGAAGAAAGAAAACGCCAACAGCTAAAAATTCTACTTTATATAGATCAATAGATTCTTTAGAATTTACTTCTAAACTTTTCATATAGTTATCAATTCCACTTACATCATTAAGTTTTTCTTTATAAACCCAAAAAGTATAAGTAGCGTCTTCGTTAACGTTATATACTTCTAAAATAACTTTGTTTTCTAAATCATTTAATTCATTATTTTTAATTTCTATGTATGTATCATCTTGAAGACGATAAGAAAAATCTAAAGATTTAACATCTTCTTCAACGGTGACTGTATATTCATAAGTATAGGGATTAAAATCTAATTCTAAGTTACCATTTAATATTTTTAAATCATAAATCATAAAAATTACCTACTAATAGTGTGGTAACTTCTAATGATTTTATACTAATTTTACGAGTATTTCATTCATAACATAAATATAATCAGGATTAATTTTTAACTGACCATCTTCATATAATAATTCTTTAGTTTTTAATAAAGGCTTTATTTTAAACTTATCTTGAATATTAATTCCATATTTATTATAAAATTCTTTAATATTAATTCCTTCTAATTTTCTTAAACCTAAAATAAGTTCATATTCCATGATATCATCTTTTGATAAAATTTCTTTATTTAATCTAATATCACCTTTTAAATAATTAGAAAGACTTCTAGTATTATCATATCTTACCCCACTTATATATCCTGATGCTCCACAGCCAAATCCATAATATTCACTATTATTCCAATAACCCAAATTATGCATAGAGGCATAACCAGGTAAAGCAAAATTAGATACTTCATAATGCTCATAACCATATTTTTCTAAAATATGTTCAATGTAAAAATACATTTCTTCATCTAGTTCTTCAGGAATATGATGAACTTTTTTATAACTTAAATAAGTATTATCTTCAATCATTAAACTATAAGTACTAATATGTTCAACTTTTAAAGATAGAAAATCTTTTAAATCATTTTTTAGCGTTCGCATTTTTTCATGAGGAATAGCATAAATTAAATCTAAATTAATATTATTAAATCCTAAAGATCTGGCTAAAGCTATTTTAGATTTAGCATCGTCATAAACAGATACCCGTTGTAATAATTTTTGATTATCTAAATCAAATGATTCAATACCAATACTTAAGCGATTAACTCCATATTTTTTTAATAATATTAATAATTCTTCCGTAATATCTTCGATATTACATTCAAAAGTAAATTCTTGTAAATTGTTTTTTAAAAAAAGATTAGTTAAATTTAATAAGTATTCTATTTCTTCTAAAGACAAAACACTTGGAGTTCCTCCTCCAATATAAATAGTTTTAACTTCTTCCCCCATATAGTTTTCTTTTATCTCTTCTTTTAATTTTTGTAAATAAGCTTTAGCCCATGAAGAATTATATAAAACTTTACAAAAATCACAATAAGAGCAAATATGCCGACAAAAAGGAATGTGAATATAAACGCCTGGGGAAGATGTCATTTATTTCTTCCTCCCAAGGAATTAAGAGCATAATATGATGATAATCCATCAAGCCTTTCTTTTAATAATGGGTTATCCGCCACATATTTACGCATTCTTAAGCCTAAGTTAGAATAACTAGTATTAAAAATTTTTCCCATTCTAGTAATCGAAATACTATATTTAATTTGATAATTTATTAAGATGGCAATTTCTTCATCACTTAATACTGCTACTTTATCACCGAATTTCTTTTGTCTTATCATACTAGCATAAGTATCATCAATAAGATGTAATAAATGCGTAACTTCTTCTTTATCCCGATTTCTTTGGGCCTTAATAAGATTATTATAATAATTAATAACTTTTATAGATACTTCATTTTGATCTGTTTGATCATTATTATATAAATAATTAAAAGCATTTTCAGATGATTGATTATAATAGAATAATTTTCTTTTTAAAGCTAGTTCTTCAATTTGAAATAAAGAGGATAAAGTTTCTGGTTTAGCTCTAAAGGTTAGAGAAAGATGTCTTAAAAAAGAATATTGTTTAGCTTCATCTTGAGAAATTAAGGCAAGATTTAAAGGAGCATAATTATCTTTTTCCCCTACTTCTTCCTTACCTCTTAATTTTTTTTCAATATATTGAATTATTTTAGAAGCTTTATCCCGGTAAATTAAACCGATCATGACTCGATTATTTAAGCAAGCTAAAACTTCTTCTTCGCTTATTTCCAGAGTCTTAGCTGTTTCTTCCACCGATAAATCATTTTGGGTAAAAAGACTAACTACTCTTTTTACTAAGCTTCTTAACATTATATTATTTTCATTATTCATTTTCTTCACTTCCTAAAATACTTAAAAAGGCTTCCGCCGGAACTTCCACCCGACCAACCATTTTCATTCTCTTTTTTCCTTCTTTTTGAGCTTCAAGTAATTTTTTCTTTCGAGAAACATCGCCCCCATAGCATTTAGCTAAAACATTTTTCTTCATGGCACTTATATTTTCTCTGGCAATTATTTTGGAGCCAATACTAGCTTGAATAGCAACTTGAAACATTTGCCTTGGAATTACTTTTCTTAATTTTTCACAAATCCATTTTCCTTTAGAATAAGCAAAATCTTTATGAATAATCATCGATAGAGCATCTACTTTTTCCCCATTTAATAAAATATCCATTTTAACTAAATCGCTCTCTTTATAACCAATTAAGTTATAATCAAAAGAGGCATAGCCATTAGTCCGGCTTTTAAGCTTATCATAAAAATCATACACAACTTCCGAAAGCGGAATCTCATAATGAATATTAACTCTCGTATCATTTATATATTCAATTCTTTTATAAACGCCTCTTTTGTTTTGACATAATTCCATGATACTTCCTACATAAGTAGAAGGAGCAATTATATTAGTATAAATATAGGGTTCCATTATTTTATTTATTTTTTCTCTTGAAGGCATTTTATTAGGGTTATCAACAATTACTTCTTCCCCACTAGTAAGGTAGGCTTTATAGACAACTGTTGGACTAGTTACGACAATATCTAAATTAAATTCTCTTTCTAGTCTAGTAGTTATTATTTCTGAATGCAAAAGGCCAAGAAAACCAGTATGAAAACCAAAACCTAAAGCTTCACTAGTCACTGGTTCAAA
>CANRKS010000059.1 GCA_947631285.1 uncultured Bacilli bacterium
TTTCTTTGGGGTAAGGGGAAGTCTGCCCTTTTTTACTATTTTTATAAAATAAATTTCTTTTTTCTTTTCAGACTACCTCCATAATCAATTATATTCTAAATAAAGTATACTATTATTTAACTTTTTAGTAAAGAAAAAAGTATAGAAACTATACTTTAATCATCAATATCTAATCTTTCTACGGCTTCTAATTCACCTTCTAATAAAGATCTATATTTTGTTTTATATCTTTCAACATATCTTTTTAAATCTTCAGCTTCTTTTTCGACTTTATCAGCTTTAATTAAAGAATTGTTAACTATTCTAGAAGCATTACGCCTAGCATTTTCAATAATTACTTTTGCTTCATCAAAAGCAGATTTTTTAATATTTTGAGAAGATTCTTCCGCGATTAAAATAGCCCTATTTAAAGTGCCTTCTAATTCTTTATAATGGGCTAATTCTTTTTTTAATACTTCTATTTCTTGATCTCTGTTTTTTAAATTATTTAACATGCTTTCATATTCATTAGTAACGTTTTGAACAAAAGAATTTACCTCACTTTTTTTATATCCCGGAATGCTACTAGCAAATTTTCTCATATTATTTAATCACTCTTTTACCACTCTAATTCATCTTCATTGGCATTTTTTACTTTTTCACTATCGTCAGTTATTTTACCTTGAACATTAACATTTTTCGGAGTACAAAGATATATGCCAACCCCAATTTTTTGCATATTTCCTCCAATGGCATAGATACAACCACTTAGAAAATCAATAATTCTTTTAGCTTGAGCTGAAGTAACTCTTTTTAAATTTACAACAACACTATTGCGATTTTTTAAATGATCCGCAATGGCTTGAGCTTCTGAAAAAGAACGAGGCTCAAGTAAAATCATTTTATTACCAGCTTTATCTGCATCTTTTAAGGCTTCAGATTCAGAAATGGCATAATAATCATCCTCGCCATTTTCAATTTCCATATCTTCTTCATCTTTTAACCAGCTTTTTAATTTATTAAATGCCATAATTATCCTCCATATTATCTAATTTACTATTTAATTCTATCAAATAAATGGAGTTTTTACAAGACTATTTTACTTTCAATATAATCTTTTAATTCTGATACTTTTAAGGTTGTTTGTTCCATTGTATCTCTATCTCTTACTGTTACTGTATCATCATTTAAAGTATTGTCATCAACAGTAATGGTAAAAGGTGTTCCAACGGCATCACATCTCCGATATCTTTTACCAATACTTCCGGCTTCATCATAACTACAACTAAAATGCTTACTCAATTTTGCATATATATCATTAGCTTTATCAGCATGAACTTTTTTAACAAGAGGCAAAATAGTTGCTTTAATTGGTGCTAGAGCAGGTTTAATTTTTAATACTAATCTACTATCACCATTTTCTAATTCTTCTTCTGTATAAGAATCACATAAAAGAGTTAATATTAATCTTTCAACCCCAACAGATGGTTCAATAACATAAGGTAAATATTTTTCATTAGTCTCTGGATCCAAATATCTTAAATCTTCTTTTGAATGTTCCATATGAACCCCTAAGTCATAATCAGTTCGATCGGCAATTCCCCATAGTTCTCCCCAACCAAAAGGAAATTTATATTCAATATCAGTGGTAGCTTTACTATAAAAAGATAACTCTTCTTTAGAATGATCACGATATCTTAAATTTTCTTCTTTTAAACCTAATAGTTTTAAGAAATCAATACAATAATTTTTCCAAAAGCCAAACCATTCTAAATCTGTATTAGGTTTACAGAAAAATTCTAATTCCATTTGTTCAAATTCTCTTACTCTAAAAATAAAGTTACCAGGCGTAATTTCATTTCTAAAACTTTTACCATATTGACCAATGCCAAAAGGAATTTTTGCTCTCATACTTCTCTCAACATTTTTAAAATTAACAAATATTCCTTGGGCAGTTTCTCCCCTTAAATAAATGGTACTTTTACTATCTTCCGTTACACCTTGACTAGTTTCAAATAATAGATTGAATTTTCTAATATCCGTAAATTCATTACTTCCACATTTTGGACAAGTAATATTATGTTCTTTAATAAAGTTAACTAGCTCTTCATTACTCATTCCATCGCCAGTAACTTCTCCATGCGTAAACTCCTCAACTAATTTATCAGCTCTATGACGAGCTTTACAATGCTTACAATCGATTAAAGGATCAGCAAAGTTAGCCACATGACCTGATGCAACCCAAACTTTTGGATTCATTAAAATAGCTGAATCAAGGCCATAGTTATAAGGACACTCTCTAATAAATTTTTGCCACCAAGCTTCCTTAACATTTTGTTTAAGTAAAGCTCCTAAAGGACCATAATCCCAAGAGTTAGCAAGGCCCCCATAAATTTCACTTCCCGCATAAATGAAACCATATTGCTTGGAATAATTTACTAAATCTTCCATTGTTACTTTTTTACTTTTTTCTTCCATAAATTCCTCTCCTTTTGATAAAGAAAAACTTCTAGCAATATGTAAGGACGAATTTAAATCCGCGGTTCCACCTTACTTATTCCTAGAAGAATCACTCTTATTATATAGCTCGGGCTTTCCACACCGTCATCACTTCTATGTACTAAATTATATATTATCTATTTTATTTTAGCAATATTTTTTATAATTTTTATTTTATTTTATCGACTAAATTAGTTAACTTTTTCGCTTCAATACTTCCAATTTTAACATATTTTAAATAACAGTCAGAACAAAGCGGAACATATTCAACTTCTTTTTTACTACCATCATCTATAACTACAACAGGTCCTTCATCCGTAAATTTGCCATTAATTTTACGAGCATTAAAAATAGCTTTCTTACCACACAAGCATAAACTGCTACTTCCTACTTCTTCAACTATGTCAGCAATTGCAAATATTTGGGCAACACCTTCCCCAAATATTTCTCCCTTAAAATTACTCTTTAACCCATAACAAATTACAGGAATATTAATTAAATGAGCAATCATCCATAATTCTCTAATTTGGCTAGCCGATAATAAATCAACTTCATCAACTAAAATAACTTTTGCTGTATAATATATTTTATAATTTTTGTCAGTTAATAAAGACTCATTTTCTTTTAGTAAAATATCAACTGGTCTACTCATACCATTTCGGGAAATAATAGTATTTTTACCTTTAGTATCTTTAATAGACTTTATAATTACTACTTTAAAATGATTTTCTTCATAACTATAAGCTGTTTGTAAAATATTAAGAGTTTTACCTCCATTCATCGCACTATATTTATATATTATATCTGCCATACTACCACCTATTTATAGTATAAAATAAATAACTAACTCTCGCAAGAAAAATTACTATTTTTAAATAAAATTTAAAAAAGGCTATCTAAGTAATAATACCTAGATAACCTATTTAAGAAAAGGGGTGATGTAAATTTTCCCTTATCTATCTATATTTTATAAAATTTTTGCTTGTTTTTTAAAGCATAACTTATTAAAGCAAGTCCACTAGTTCCAATAATGCCAATAGTTAAATAATCTTTAAATCCTGTTTGAGGGCTTTCTACTGGCTTATCAGTATCTGTTTCTTTTTCATTTTCTAATGGTTTTTCTAAAGTAGTGGCACTAACAAATTCACTAAATTTATTAGATTTTAAAACGGCTGCTTTATAATAATATTTTGTATTAGGTTTTAAATCTGTATCAATATTAGTTACACTTCCATCTCTCATCGCTGAAACTGTTTCTAACCAATCATAATTTTCTCCATCAGTAGAACGATATATTTCTACTAAAGTATTATCTTCTACTTCAGATAAAACAATTCCTATTTGAGAATCCGTAATATCTACTAATTCAATTTTAGGAGGTTCTTCTTCTGTATAAGCAACATTTAAAGTAAATTTACTAATATCAATCTTATAAGTATATGTAGTTTCGTTTTGTTCTTCTTTTTCTTCCGTTTTAAATTCATATCCATCGCTATCTAAAGTAGCTTTTTCAAGATCAACAAAATCGCGAATATCTCTTTCTGTATAACCTCTTAGTTCTCCCACAACGGAAATTAAATCACCATAAATTAAAGTATCTAACATTACAATTGTAAAAGCATCTAATACCGCATCAAAATCAGCATCAGGGTCAAGAACAATTCCCGGATTTTCTCCCACATTATCTCTCTCTTCTAAAGCATTAATTTTAATTGTTCTTTCTAAGGTTAAAGCATTATCAGCTCTGGTAAATTCCGCTAAAACTTTTTCTTCTTCCCCTTTAACTAATTTAATAACCATTTTCGTATCTTCTAAAGCTACTTTTAACTCTGTTCCACTTTCTTCCGTAATAAGTTCATCAGTACTTTTTAATTTTTCTTCTAATTTAGTCCGAACTTCTTCCATTGTTGTTGTTTTAATTTCGGCTTTAACAAAATTTAATCCAACTGTTAGACTCATTAAAAATAGCATTAACCATTTTGTTATTTTCATCTATATCACCTATCTTAATTAAAACAAAAAACGATCTATTAAACAATGCATCTATCGAATATTTACATTCTATATTTACAGTTTTTCGATCGTTTTCAAAAAGTCTTTGCTCTTCAAATAAAGTCCTGTGTAATCATCGTAATAATTTGTTAAAAAGCGATTTATTTCTTTTATAATATCTTCTTTTAAAGATAATTTGCTAATACTCTTAATATCGACTAAATAATACATATTAAGCGTTTTAATAATTGATAAAGGAATTATTCTTTCTCCCCGATAGCAGTTTTTGCAAATTAGTCCTCCTCTTTCACTAGATAGAGTAACTATCTCTTTGGCATTACCACAACTAATACAACTAGTTAAATTAAGTCCCACACCTAAAGATGCTAATAATTTAACTTCTAAGATATTAGTAATGACCATGGGATTTAATCCCTCTTCTATTTTTAAAAGAGCATTAATATAATCATTATAAATGCTTTCTTCATTAGTTTGCTTTAAAACTTGATTAACTAAATCCGTTATATAAGAGGCATAACTAATTCGTAAAATATCTCCTCTTATATTTTTAAATTCATTTATAATATCTACCGAAACTAGCGTTGATAATTTCCCTTTTTTATAATAAAGATGGAAAATGCCATAGCTAAGTTTCATCGTTACTGAACGAAGAGTACTTTTAATACTCATTGCGCCCTTACAAATAACCCCAATAATACCATGTTCTTTAGTCAAGACATTAATAATCTTCGAAGTATCCCCATAAGGTGTTTCTCCTATAACTATTCCTTCAACACTTTCTAACACTTAAAACCTCTAATCTAGTTATTTATCACATTTTTTATAATTTAAATAATCTTCAATCTTGCCGCTTTTTTTAAACTTATTCCAAGCTTCTTTTTTATTCATTCATTTCACCTTCCTAATTTTATATTGGGAAGAATGAAATTTTTTTATTCATAATCAAAAAAACCTAATTCTTTTAAATAACGATCTTTATCTTTCCAATCTTCAATCACTTTAACATACAAATCTAAATAAACTTTTTTACCAAGCATTTCTTCTAAATCTTTCCGGGCAGCAATTCCCACTTTTTTAATCATTTCCCCACCGGAACCAATTATTATTTTTTTAATATTAGGTTTATCAACAATTATATCTACACTTATTTTCATTAAATCCTTTTTTTCTTCAATATGATGGGCATGACAAGTAACAGAATGGGGAATTTCGTCTTCTGTATTTTGAAGAATTTTCTCTCTGACAATTTCTCCCGCCATAAAATTAAGAGAACTACTTGTAACCATGTCATCATCATAATATTTAATATTATCTTTTAAGTAATTTTTAATAACTTCAATTAAATGAGCAACATTATCGCTTTCTTTCGCCGAAACAGGAACTATTTCTGAAAAATTATAATCTTTATACTCATTAATAGCCATTATTAATGTTTCATTAGATACCCGATCAATTTTATTAATTACTAAAATAACCGGGATTTTGTTTTGAAACAAGGAATCCATTAAAAATTTATCGCCTTTACCTATTCCTGCTTCAATATCAACAACTAATAAAACTAAATCAACATCTTTAGTTAATGATAATGCTTGTTTATTTAAAACTTTCCCTAATTTATTTAAGGGTTTGGAAATTCCCGGAGTATCAACAAAAATAATTTGATAACCTTCTTCATGATAAATGCCTTCAATTATATTTCTGGTCGTACCGGAAACTTTACTAGTAATAGCTATTTTTCTTTCTAAAATACTATTTAATAAAGTACTTTTGCCAACATTTGGTCTTCCCACAATACTCACAAATCCACTTTTCATACTAACCACACATTCCTTTCACTTCGTTCAAGGCACACATAGTCATGAAACTTGAACAAAATTTATTTTAT
>CANRKS010000060.1 GCA_947631285.1 uncultured Bacilli bacterium
TACTCGATTTGGTTCTGCTGGGTCCGTCGGAATCTCCGCAAGGGACGTGAGCTCCTCAGGATACCAGGAATTTAACCCACTCGCGAACCCCAGTGGTGTCCGTCCAGTTTTCTACATAGATGGATCTAAAATAGTGTTAGGTGGAGAAGGAACGAAAGATGCGCCTTATTATATAACTAATGTTTAGAAAGGGGAATAATCCCTTTTTTAATTGATTTAATATTTAAAATTATTAAAATAATTAAAAAAAATAAAATTAGCACTCATAACTTGACAAGTGCTAAGCATAATATTATAATGTAATTAGCAATCGAAAAAAAGGACTGCTAATATGGTGGTGATGATAAAGTAATGGATGATAGAAAAAAATCTTTATTAAAAGCAATCGTAGAAAATTATGTTAAAACAGTTAAGCCAGTTGGGAGTAATTCTTTATGCAAAAAGCTAAAGTGTTCTAGTGCAACCATTCGAAATGAAATGGCTGTCTTAGAAAATTTAGGCTATATTGAAAAAAACCATATTTCGAGTGGTAGAGTACCTAGTGAGCTTGGCTATAAGTATTATGTTGAACATTTAATGGAACCCAAAGATTTAACTGGGGAAGATATGTTAAAGTTACAAACGATATTTGCTAATAATGAGCTAAATGTTAGTGATGCAGTTACTAAATGTTTAGAAATTATTAGTGATTTAACTAACTATACTTCAGTCGTTTTAGGAAGAGGTAGTAGTGATAATTTATTAAGACAATTAAATATTATTGCTTTAAATGAAAATAAAGTAGTGGCTATTGTTTGTACTGATAAAGGTTTAGTGGAAAATAAAGAATTTATAATACCAGATAATATTAATGCCAATGAAATAGTAAAAATAGGGGAAATGGTTAACAAAATATTAGTAGGAACCCCAATTAGTAAAGTGGCTGAAAAGTTAGAATTTGAAGTTAAACCAGTGATTGCTAAAAGAGTAAAAGATTATGAAACAGTATATAATATTTTCTATGATGCCTTTAATGACTTTTTACTTCACAACACCAATATCCATGTATCAGGAAGAGTTAATCTTTTAAAAGAACCAGAATATGATAATACTACAAGTATTAAAAGAATTGCCTCTAAATTAGAAGATGAAGCTTTTAAAAAAATGGTTGATGATATAGATGGAAAAGATGACTTACAAATCTATATTGGTAAAGATAGTAAATTTGATGATAATGTCACAGTTATTAAAAAGAAATATAAATCTGGAGGCGAAGAGGGAACTATTGCTATTATTGGCCCTAAAAGGATGGAATATGAAAGAGTTGTGTCACTTTTAAATTACATGGTAGATAGACTAGAGGGAAAAAATGAAAAATAATGAAGAAGTTTTAAAAGAAGAAGTAAAAGAAGGAAAAAAGAAAGTAAAAGAACATAAAAAAGAAAATAAAGAAGGAAATAAATTAGAAGAAGAAAAGAAAGCCCTTAATGAAAAACTTTTAAGAGTTAGTGCAGAAATGCAGAATATGCGTAGAAGATATGAAGAAGAATTAGCTAAAAGTTATAAATATGGGGGAGAAGATGTCATCACTAAAATATTACCAATCATTGATAATTTTGAAAGAGCAATTAAATTAGATGATAGTAATTTAACTGATGAACTTTCTAAATTCTTAGAGGGATTTAAAATGATTTATGGAAATCTTTTAGATATCTTAAATAATTTAGAAGTTAAAGAAATTGAAGCTTTACATAAGCCTTTTGATCCAACTAAAATGGAAGCAGTCTTAACTAGTCATGAAGATAATATAGAACCAGGAATAGTTATAGATGTTATGCAAAAAGGTTATATGTATAAAGATAAAATTATAAGAGTCGCTATGGTAAAAGTTAGCGAATAATACTCAATAAATAGAAAGAAAGGAAATGATATATAATGAGTAAAATAATCGGAATTGATTTAGGGACAACTAATAGTTGTGTTGCTGTTTTAGAAGGCGGGGAACCAAAAGTTATTCCTAATAGTGAAGGAAATAGAACTACTCCTTCTGTTGTAGCCTTTAAAGGTGATGAAGAATTAGTAGGAGAAACTGCCAAAAGACAAGCGGTTACTAATGTTAAAAATACTATTTCTTCAATTAAAAGAAAAATGGGTACTAGTGAGAAAGTAGAAGCTAATGACAAGAAATATACGCCTGAAGAAATTAGTGCTAAAATTTTAAGTAAATTAAAGAAAGATGCCGAAAGTTATTTAGGAGAAAAAGTGACAAAGGCTGTTATAACTGTTCCTGCCTACTTTAATGATGCAGAAAGACAAGCTACTAAAAATGCTGGTAAAATTGCTGGTTTAGATGTCGAAAGAATTATTAATGAACCAACCGCGGCTGCTTTAGCATATGGTCTTGATAAACAAGATAAACTTCAAACTATTTTAGTTTACGACTTAGGAGGAGGAACATTCGATGTTTCTATTCTAGAGTTAGGTGATGGCGTATTTGAAGTTAAATCAACAAGTGGTAATAATCGTCTTGGTGGTGATGATTTTGATGCTCGAATTAGTGATTATTTAGTATCAGAATTTAAAAAAGAGCATGGTGTAGATTTATCTAATGATAAAATGGCTATGCAAAGAATTAAAGATGCCGCTGAAAAAGCTAAGAAAGATTTATCTGGTATGACTAATGCTCAAATTAGTTTACCATTCATTGCCCAAAGTGATGAAGGCCCACTTCATATGGAAATGAGTTTATCTAAAGCTAAATTTGAAGATTTATGTCGTGATTTATTTGATTCAACTCTTGAACCAGTAAGAAAAGCTTTAAAAGATGCTAAACTTACAAATAAAGATATTGATAAAGTTATTTTAGTTGGTGGTTCAACTCGTATTCCTTATATTCAAGAATTAGTTAAAAAAGAATTAGGTCAAGAGCCAAATAAGAGTGTTAACCCTGATGAAGTAGTAGCTATGGGGGCTGCAATTCAAGGTGGCGTTTTAACTGGTGAAGTTGATGACATTGTATTACTAGATGTTACTCCTCTTTCTTTAGGTATTGAAACTCTTGGTAATGTAATGACTGTTTTAATTCCAAGAAATACTACTATTCCTACTAGTAAGAGTCAAGTGTTTAGTACGGCTGCTGATAATCAACCAGCTGTTGATATTCATGTTTTACAAGGGGAAAGACCAATGGCTTATGATAACAAAACTTTAGGAAACTTCCAACTTACTAATATTCCCCCTGCTAAAAGAGGAATTCCTCAAATTGAAGTTACATTTGATATTGACGCTAACGGTATAGTTAATGTTAAAGCTAAAGATTTAGGAACAGGTAAAGAACAATCTATTACTATTACTTCAAGTACTAATCTTTCTGATGAAGAAATTGATAAAATGATGAAAGAAGCTGAAGCTAATAAAGAAGCAGATGAAAAAAGAAAAGAAGAAGCGGAAGTAAGAAATAATGCTGATTCAATGATTTTCCAAACAGAAAAAGCTTTAGAGGATCTTGGTGATAAGATTGATGCTAGTGATAAAGAAAAAGCTGAAGATTTAGTTAAAGAATTAAAGAAAGAACTAGAAGGTAGCGATATCGATAAGATTAAAGAAAAAACAGAAGAATTATCAAAAACAGCGATGGATCTAGCCGCTAAAGTATATCAAAGTGCTAGTCAAAATACCGAAGCAGGAACTAGTGAAGAAGAAGTAAAGAGTAAAAAAGATAATGTGGAAGAAGCCAAATTTGAAGAAAAATAAAGATCTTAGGTTCTAGTTAACTAGAGCCTAACTTTTAGTTAATAGAAAGGTTTTTTATGGCAAAAAAGAGAAAAGATTTTGCAAGTATTTACAAGTGGAATACTAAAGATTTATATCAAAGTGATGAAGAAGTATTAAAAGAAATAGCAAGGTTAGAAAAAGATATCTTAGCTTTAGATAAATTTAAAGGTCATATTTTAGATGGAGCAGAATCGTTACTAGAAACTTTAGATACTGATACTAATTTAGAAAAAAGAATTGAACAAGTATACACTTATGGTCATATTAATAATGATGCTGATACTAAAGATGTTAATTATCAAACTATTTATGGTAAAGCCAAAAATATTTATACTAAATATTTAGAACATTCATCATACATTGTTCCTGAACTTTTAAAAGGTGATTATGAAACAGTACAAAAATATATTGCTTCTAATTCTAAATTAAAAGAATATGAAAGAGTTTTAAAACATATTTTTCGAAATAAAGATCATGTTTTAAATACTGAAGCCGAAAGTGCTTTAGCTAGTTTTTCCAGCCTTTTTTCGGCTCCGGATGAAATTATGCAAACCCTAAGTGATAGTGATTTTACTTATGATGATATAATAGTTAATGGTAAAAAAGTAGAATTAACCGAAAGTAATTATTCTGTATTTATTAAAGATAAAGATCGAAATGTTAGAAAACAAGCTTTTACTTCTTTATATAAAACATATGCTAAGTTTAAAAATACCATAGCTACTATTTTAAAAAATGAAGTAGAAAAGAATGCTGCTAGTGCCAGATTAAGACATTTTAATAGTAGTTTAGAAGCATCTTTATTTCCAAATGAAATAGATCCTAAAGTTTATCATAATCTAATTAATGGTGTTCATAAACATTTACCTTCTTTATATAAGTATTGGGATTTAAAAAGAAAAGAATTAAAATTAGATGAATTACATATATATGATACTTATGCTGATATAAGTAAAAGTAATGATAAGAAATATACTTTTACGGAAGCTAAAGAATTGATTTTAAAAGCGGTTGCTCCTTTAGGAGAAGACTATCAAAAAGTTCTTTTGCAAGCATTTAGTGATGGTTGGATTGATTCATGTAATAATGAAGGTAAAAGAGGAGGAGCTTATTGTACAGCTTGTTATAATGTCCATCCATATGTTTTGTTAAGTTTTGAAGATAACTTTCAAAGTGTTTCAACTCTTGCTCATGAGTTAGGTCATGCGATGCATTATTATTATGCTTGTCAAAATCAAACTTATCAAGATTATGGTTATAGTATTTTTGTCGCTGAAGTAGCAAGTCAAACTAATGAAATTCTTTTAAGCCGTTATCTTTTAGATCATACTTCTGATACGAGCGAAAAATTAAAAATAATTGATGAATTATTATTAAGTTTTAAATCATCTTTATTTAGACAAACTATGTTCGCTGAATTTGAATTGTTTATTCATGAATGGACAGAACAAGGCAATGTTTTAAATCATGAAGTTATGAGTAATAAATATTATGAATTAAATAAACTTTATTTTGGTGATCAAGTAGTTTGTGATGAAGAAATTAAATATGAATGGGAAAGAATACCGCACTTTTATTTAAATTTCTATGTTTATCAATACGCTACAAGTTTTATGGCTGCAATTGCTTTAGCCAATAAAATTTATGAAAAAGATGAAAAGACTAGAGATAATTATTTAGAATTTTTAAAACTAGGTTGTACTTTAAATCCAATTGATTCTTTAAAAGTGGCGGGAATTGATATTGCCGATAGTAAAGTTTTAGATGACGCAATTGCATTTATGAATGAACTTTTAAAAATGTATGAAGAACTACAAGGAAGTGAATTAAGTGAATAAGAAAGATTATTATGAAGTATTAGGGGTATCAAAAAATGCTACAGATGAAGAGATTAAAAGAGCCTTTCGCGTCTTAGCTAAAAAATATCACCCTGATGTTAATAAAGAACCCGGGGCGGCGGAAAAGTTTAAAGAAATTGGAGAAGCTTATCAAGTATTATCTGATAAAACGAAAAGAGCTCAATATGATCAATATGGCCATGCGGCTTTTGAAAATGGAGGAGCTTCTAATTTCGATATGGGTGATATTAACTTAGATGATATTTTATCAAGTATTTTTGGTGAAGGTTTTGGCGGCCGTTTTTCTTCTTTCTCTGATTTTGGCGGATTTGGAAGAAGAGGTAGTTCTTCTAAAAGAGCCCGTCGTGGTGATGATTTATTAATGCGTGTTCGCTTGACTTTTGAAGAAGCTATTAATGGTTGTAAAAAAGATATTAAAGTAAATGTGACAGAAACTTGTGATAAATGCCATGGAGCTGGTGGTTATGGGGAATCTAAATGTCCTACATGTGGCGGATTAGGTGTTGTAAGAGAAGAACAAAGAAGCTTATTTGGAATTATCGAAACTCAAAAGACTTGTCCTGAATGTGCGGGTAGTGGTAAAGTCTATCGAGAAGTATGTAGTGAATGTCATGGAGAAGGCAGAGTATCAAAAAATAAGACTTTAACCGTTACGGTTCCAGCAGGAGTAGATAATGGAAGCCAACTTAGATTAAGTGGCAAAGGAGGAGCTGGCGTTAACGGAGGACCTAATGGGGATATATATTTAGAGTT
>CANRKS010000061.1 GCA_947631285.1 uncultured Bacilli bacterium
ACTCGATCATTAATTAAATTAAGTTTATATTCTATTTTATTATCTAATACTTCAAAATCACTTCGTAAATCTTTACTAAAGTTTAATTTAAAATCCCCAATTTCTTTAGTAAAAGATGTTTCTAATTTTCCCATTCTTTCAATAAGATCTTTACTACCATTATTTTTTAATATTAAAATAATAAGTAAAATAGTAATTAATACTAAAATACCTATAATTATATAATCTAACATATTGACCTCCTTATCATATATATCTAATTATATCATTTATTATTTAAAAAAAGTAGTTCACACTACTTCTTTAATTGACATTAGTTATATAATAAGGTTCGCCAATTGTTCCTTTTCCATCTAACATTACTTTATTTCCATCTAAGTAGAAGACTGGCCGAACAGCAAGGCTGGTGTCAAAAGTGACATCATCCACCATTCCATTGTAGTGTATGGTTCTTGCGGCGTAAGAGCTATTTTTACCATGGCGCGTCATTGTCCATTCACTTTCAGCATTTGGTTGTTGTAATTCTCCTTCTAAAGGTGTTCCAGAGTTAATTGCTTCATTTAAGCCATTTTGAATAAAGAGCCAATTGGTTGTATCTTGTGCTCCAGCATATAAATAGTCACTTACATACATGAGGCCTATCGAATATCCATTTTCTAATTTGCTTAACCTTTCTTTTGTAAATGTCGTTGCTCCAGTATCATACGTACTAAGTGGACTATCACTATCGTACCATGTTGGATTTGCAATAATTAAATTTTTCCAGCTTTCATCTTCCATATAACTATAATATTTATTTCCTATAAAGCATTCTGTACATAATTTTTCAGTATAATTATCAACAGGTTGTTTGTTAATTCCTAAATATATATGAGATTCTCCCCATTTAATATCACTTGATCTAGAATAATTCCAGTAAAACATATACGTTAAACCTTTTACTACTTTAGTAGCTTTTATAACTTTTACTTGCTTACTAGTTGTATCTATCCCAATAATTCTGTACATATATTGATCTAAATTATTTTTACATGTATTAGTATCGCTTGTACCAAAACAGATAAAATTATCTGTTACTTCCGCTGTTGTTCCTATAAATCTTCTTAAAGTATCTGGTTCTATTTGTATTTCTGCACCAACGACATCAGCCCTTTTTTCGCTTGCAAAATAATTTTCTATTTCTTCATTTCTTTTTGCTAATTCTTTTTTGGTCTCTAATGTACCGCTGACTGAAGTCTTGGCTATATAAGCTAAGGCTTCTTTACTTCCCCCACACTTTAAGTTTTGAACCGCTAAGCTGATATCTAATTTATTTCCTGCTAAATAAGTTTGATCATCATCTCGATTACTTAATCTTAACCAGGCATTTATTGGTATTGTTTCATTATTATTTATTGTAAATTCTAAGATATATGGTTCTTTTACTATTTTTACTAAATCTTCTTCTAAGGGATTCTCTCCCTTTATATCTACATGTAATAAGGTATCACTTTCATGAAGTACAGTTGTTGTTTCTTCTGGAACATTTACTACTAGTTCTGCTGTACAACTATTCTCACTTGTTATATCTCCTTCTATGGTTATATTAGCTATATTTATTGTATAATCATCATTTTTTGTTAAATAGTTTTTCTCTTCATCATCTGTTGCATAATAATTTGTCCCTTTATTATCTTCACTCATATCACTAGCATCTACTTTAATATGTAATTTTTTATTTAAATCTACCAATGTTATATTATTTAAAGAACCTGTTTTGGCATTGGCATTAGTTTCAGTTGTATCACTTCCCATCGAAAGAGAAAAATAGGCATAGGTGGCACTTATAACTACCACAATTAGAAAGATAACCGCTACCAATGTACCAGTTAATATTTTCTTTTTATTACTATTTCCTTCTTGCATAATATCACTCTTTCAATTCTAACCTACATTAGTTATATAATAAGGTTTATAAATTGTTCCTTTGCCATTTAGTATTACTTTTGTACCATCTAGATAGAAGACCGCCCGAATAGGATTATTAAAACTAACATCTGTATTTTCTATTCCTCTAGGAGTTATATAGCGAACATAATAATGATCGTCAATATCACCATATCGAGTCATAGTAGTTTCATAAGAGGATTGTTTCTCTTTCAATACCTCTCTACTTAAGCTTCCTGTATTTTCTATTCCATTTAAACTATTTCTAATATATAACCAATTATTTTCATCTTGGGATCCAGCATATAAATAATCGCTGGCATACATTAGTCCAATCGGGTCGCCATTTTCTAATTTTTCTCTTCTTTCAGATCTATATGTGGTTTTGGCATTTATTACACTAGTATTATTATCACCATAATACCATATTGGATGAGCTACCATTAAATTTGTCCACATCTCATTTTGCATATAATTATAATATGAATTACCCACAAAATAACTGTAATTCGAATCTGCACTATTTAAAAATACATATACACTAGATTCTTCCCACGGGCTGTTTGTTCTATAATTAAGATGCCATGGAAAATTATACTGTGTTTCTTTTATTAATGCTGTAGCTTGAATTACTTTTACTTGATTATTAGCTTCATCTATACCAATAATCCTATACATGTATTGGTCTAAATTATTAAGGCATGTATCTAGATCACTTGTTCCAAAACATATAAAGTTATCTGTTACATCTTTCCACTCGCCAACAAATCTTCTTAATGTATCTAAATTTTCAGCAGAAACTCCTTCAGCAGTTAATTCTTCATTTCTTTCTTCTAATTCAGCTGTCCCATCTAATGTCCCACTTGTAGAATTAGCTAATATTTGCTCTATTGCCGGTTTACCTTTAGTACCTCCACACACTAAGTTTTTAACTGTGATTGTTATGTTTAATTCTTTATCGGCTAAATTACTTTGGTCAACCTCTCTATTTGTTAAACTTATATATCCTTCTATAGGGCTTGGATTATTATCACTTATAGTTATGCTTATAGGATAAACTTTTGATCCTTCTTCTTTTAACTCTGCTAAGTCTACATCTAATACTTCATCTATTCCTTCTACATGCAATAAGGTGTCTTCCTTTTCTATTACACTTTTTAATTCACCATCTATTGATACCTCTAACTCTGCAGTACAATTATTTATCTCTGTTATGTCTCTCGTCAACTCAAATGTTGCTATATTAAAGTTATGGGGTTCATCTTCTGTTAAATAATCTTTATCAGTATCAGTGGCATAATAACTAGTGTCTATTTTATCTTCACTCATATCATCAGATTTTATTCTTATATGTAAATTACTTGTACCACCAGAAATGGATATTAAATTTAAATCATCAGTTTCTACGATTGCATTTGTATTAGTGGTATTTCCACTTACATTTAAGGAAAAGAATGCATAGGTTGCCCCGACGACAACAATTATTAATGTGATGACCGCAACTATACTTCCAATAAATAATTTATTTTTATTTTCTTCGTTCATAACCATATATTTTTGTTAATAATTTTTATTATTAACAATACCTTTCTTATTTTATATGGTTATTATATAACACCCCCCCAGTGTCAATTTTCGTTCAAAATTTGTTGGAACTAACGTCAAAATAGCGTCAAAAATTTCTGAATGCCGAGTGTTTTTGACAAAAGTTGACACTTGTGGTATAATTATAAATAGTTATGGGGGTTATAATAATGAAAGTGTATCGATGCTTACCTTATATTGATTCCAATACTATATTAGCCAAACAACCTAAAGAATTAGGAATAAATTACGAAGCAAGTAATCTATTAAAAAAAGGTTTCTGTTCTCCATCATGGGAATATTTAGGTTATAAAAAAAATCCTAGACAAAATATAAATAGTTTTGCTTCTAATGGTTTAGCTAAATATTTTTATCTTAGTTTACTTGATAGTATAATGTGGGCTTATAATAGTAAAAATAGATATGGTTATCAAAATTTAGATATGAACTTTGTAATTTGGGAAGTTGATTTACCCGATTATTTAGTTAATAAATATATTGGAACTGGTTGTTATGGCCCAACTAGAAAAATTGAAACTAAGATTCCTTATGATGACCTTTTTTCTTATTTAGCTAAAGATATTGATATTGCTCTTTTAGAAAAAATTAAAGAATTTTTTAACAAGTATTATTCTTGGAAAGATGCGCAAGCAGAAGAATTAATGGATTTTAAAAAACAATTCCCTGTACCATCTTTAAATAATCCGGATATTATATTAAAAAGAGAAAATCAAGTATATGCCAATTTATGTTTCCCTATATTTATGCCTTATAAAATAATGTTTGATGAAAATAATAAATGGATTATCGATGCTTATAATATAGCTATAGATTATAATAATCGTCATTTTAAATTAACTAAACAAATATATAGTGATTATGAACGTTGGCATGAAATTGGAAATGGTGATTTTAACGAATATTTAATAGAGCAAGCTACCGCTTATCAAGAGGAAAATGATGCCATTAAACGTTCTTTAGTAAAAGCTGATCATCAATTTAAAAGTAGATAAAAAATATGATTTGAAAAGCCAAATCATATTTTTTTATTCTTCGTTTGTTATAGGATCTTTTAAAAAATTAGGGCCATCGACCATTCTTCCTACCATAATAGATGATGCACTATCACCAACAACATTTAAAACGGTGGCCGGAGCATCAATAACGGTAGCAATAATAGTTAAAATAGGTAAGGCAGCCGGAGGCATTCCTAAGGCTCCTAAGATAAAGGCTTCGGAAATAGTTCCTCCTCCAACCGGAACGGCTGTAATAAGAAGCGTTGCTAAAATAGAAATACCTAAAATAGTCCAAATACTAGGATGAGCATTAAATAAATACACTAAAAACATAATCTTAAAAACACTACCAATTACAGATCCATCCTTATGGAAACTTGTTCCCATAGGAATTGTTGCTTCGGCAATGTCAGAACTAATACCCATTTTTCTTGTAGCTTTAACATTAACAGGAATTGAAGCTGCTGATGAACAAGTAGCTAAAGCTGTCACTGTTGGAGCTAAAATGTTTTGCCAATATCTTTTTAAAGTTTTAAAACCACCCGCCATTAAAATATACAATGAATAAAGAACAAAATAAACAAAAACACAAGTAATAGTATAAATTAAAAATGTCTTTAAAAAGCCAATCGCAATACTCTTTCCATAAGTACCAATTAAAGCGGCAAAATAACAGCCAAGGCCAATCGGAGCATAATACATAATGATATTAACAACATTTAAAACGACATCATTTAAACTTATTAAAACATTTTTAACTGCTTCACCTTTTTTGCCACTCTTTCTTAAAGCTAAACCAAAAATAATGGAAATAACTAAAAGAGGAATAATACTATCTTTACTTAACAGTAAGTTAAAATCACTAACAGTAAGTAAACTTGCTGTTCTTTCTAATAAAGATAAATCTGAATCTATCTTCACATCATCTTGTAAAAGTTCCATCACATTTTTATCATTACCTGTTACTAAAGTAAATGATTTAGTTACCCCAATGCCAATTAAAGCCGCAATAAAAGACATTATGACAAAAGAAAGAATGATCCTACTCATTATTTTACCTAATCTTTTAGGACTATCCATTTTGCCAATTGATGTCGTAATCGTTAAGAATATTAAAGGAACAATAGTTACAAATAATAAATTGATAAAAATATCTCCTAAAGGACTTAACACCTTAGCGTCACTACCAAAATAAAGGCCTACTAACCCTCCTATAATAATTGAACCTAATAAAATTAAAGTACCCCTATAATTTTGCCAAAATTTTTTCATTTTTCCTCCTTCATTAAAATTATATTATAAATAATCTTAATATTTATAAGCACAATTATGCACTTGTTAAAAAAAGTATTCATATTTCACTCACATTGATGATATAATAGAGATATGAAAAAGAAGTATATAAAATTAAATGATAATTATAGTCATTTAGCAATCGGTAATATTATTAATGTTATTAAAGCCCGAGTTTGACAGTTAATAAAGCAAAAAATCATCGTTTAGCCTAGTGTTTATATGGCTTTATGATGATTTTTATTT
>CANRKS010000062.1 GCA_947631285.1 uncultured Bacilli bacterium
AGCGGAAAGGAATGTTTAGATTTATGAAAAAATTTTGGAAAGAAATATTAATATTAATAATACAATTATTTTTGTTTTATATTGTTCCTTTATTTAAAGGAGTGGCAGAAATGGGTTTAGTATTATTACTTATAGTTGGAACATTTATTCTTTCTATAATAATATCTAGTGTATCTAAAGAAAAAGTAAAATATTATTATCCTTTAGTTGTTTCAATATTATTTATACCCTCAATCTTTATTTATTATAATGAAACAGCTTTAATTCATATAGTTTGGTATTTTGTAGATTCTTTGATTGGTTTAGTAATGGGAACAATTATTTATAAATTAACTAATAAATAATTAGCCAAATAGTAATTTGTAAGGATGATTCTATTTTAAAGGAGGTTCACAATGAAAAAGTGGCTTGATAACATTAGAAAGCCTAATAAAGATATAAAAATGTCTAAAAAGATTATATATAGTTTATTGATACTATTATTAGGTATAATTTTAGGTGTTTTTTCTAAATGGTTAGATAATCTTCCTATCAATGATGCAATATGGTGGCAACACATATTAGGAATTGTAGATTTAAGAAATGTTTTTTCTTATGTTGGAATATGGATATTTTTAGCAATTGTTATTTCTGTATTTAGTAGAACACCATTAAGAGCAAGTTTAAATGTATTTTTATTTTTTGTGGGCATGACTGTAAGTTACCACTTATATACAATTATGTTTAGTGGTTTTAATCCTAAAAGTTATATGATGATTTGGTATGGAATAACCGCCATAACTCCAATACTTGCATTTATTTGTTGGTATGCAAAAGGAAATAATAAAATTTCAATTATAATTTCTGGGGTAATATTAGCAGTAATGTTAAAAGAATCTTTTAGTGTTGGAATATGGTATTTTTATTTTAAAAGTACTATAGATACATTATTATTTTTAGGAACAATGGCAGTTTTATATACAAAACCCAAAAATAGTGTTTATAGTTTATTATTAGCAGTTATATTAGTAATAGTATATAGTTTAAGACTATATATATAATACAAATTACAAGTATACTTTAAGATGTAAATAAGTTTTAAATTAATATAATTGATATAAGAACGTAAAAGCTAGGAGAATGTTTCTAGGTTTTTATTGTATGAAGAAACCAATAGCTATAATTGTTAAGCAACAATAATACCCTTGAAATATTTCCTGTTAAAATAATCATTTAAATTCTAAAATGTTAACATGAAAGGAGTGAAAATATGGATTTAGAAAAAATTGGAAAATTTATTGCCGAATTACGAAAAGCAAAAAATATTACGCAACAGGAACTTGCGGAAAAATTAGGAGTAACCGATCGAACTGTTGGTAATTGGGAAAATGGTCGCAATATGCCTGATTTGTCATTATTTAAGCCTTTATGCCAAGAGTTAAATATTTCTTTAAATGATTTAATGAGTGGAGAAATAATTCAAGAAAAAGATTATCAAGAAAAGTTTGAAGAAAATGTTACAAATACGCTTGTTTATTCTAATAAAAAAATAACAAAATATAGCCAAATTATTTCATTAATTTTAATCGTTTTTGGTTTATTTGTTTCTTTTACCGCTATTATGATTTTCCCAAGTGAAAGCAGTTGGGGTTCTATTTATTCCATTTTAGGAATCATTATTATCATGATTGGTATCTTTAGAATGATGAATACAATTGCTTTATTTAAAAAAATAATTTTAATTGGCTTATCTTTTATGGTAATGATATCAGTTTTGTTATGTGCTGATTATTTAAATGTTTTATTTAACCAAGAAGCCCCAATGTTTAGAATAAGAACAACGGCAGTTGGTGATGTCCTTTATTATGATGCTTTATTTTATGATGTCTTTCGCTGTCATTTTGACAAAGAAAATGAATATTGGGTGATTGAAGAAAACAAAAAACGTTCCATAGAGGAACTAATTAATTATTGTGAGTAAATTTAAATTTCAACATCTTTATTAATAAAATCTTCATCCATTAATAATTCATGGATCTCTTCTTCTTTAGTATCAAGAAAAACTTCTTCAATTCGATCTACTCGACATTTTTCGGCTTTAATAATGGCTTCTACTTTTGATGTAGCTTCTAAAACTATATCATTTACTACGACATAGTTGTATTTAGTAACTTCATTTATTTCTTGATAAGCTTTTTTAAATCTTTCCACAATTTTTTCTTTAGAATCTGTATGGCGATTTTTTAATCTTTTTAGTAATTCTTTTAAAGAAGGAGGCATAATAAAAATACAAATGGCTTCGGGAAATATTTTTTGGACATGGCGAGCTCCTTCAATTTCAATTTCTAAAATAACATCTATGCCATTATTTAATTTGTCTTTTATATCTCCTTTAGGAGTACCATAATAATTACCGGAATAATTAGTATATTCTAAGAAGTAATCTTTTTCAATTAATGATTTAAATTCTTCTTCACCAACAAAATTATAAGTTACGCCGGGAATATCATTGCTTCTTTTTTCTCTAGAAGTAGTAGATATAGATAACCATCTATTTTGGTCATCTTTTTCAAGTAATTTTTGGATAATAGTACCTTTCCCAGCTCCACTAGGACCGGAAATAACAATTAAAGCCCCTCTTTCTTTTTGTTTAATCATAATATCCTTCCTTTCTTTAATTATAGCAAAAAATGTCAATAATGTATCTTAAAATAAATTAATTAAAGATAATTGTAGTATAATAAAAATGAATATTTTGAAGGTGAAATAATGGAAAAGAGAAAAAGAGAATTAGTAAAAATGCTTCTTAATCAAAATTTAGAAGAAAAAGATGAAGAAGAAATGATTGATTTATTAATAAATAATCCTATAACGATTGATGTTGATAAAGAAAATGATTCAAAAATGTCGTTTGGTGATAAAGTTGCCGATAAATTATCTGCGGTGGCGGGTAGTTGGACATTCATTATTTTGTTTTGTTTATTTTTATTATTTTGGATTATTCTAAATGCTTATATATTGCTTGATGGAGCCATTGACCCTTATCCTTTTATCTTACTTAATCTATTGTTATCTTGCCTTGCGGCTTTACAAGCTCCGATTATTATGATGAGTCAAAATAGACAAGCCAAAAAAGATACCATTCGTAATAAGAATGATTATCGAACTGATTTAAAAAGTGAATTAATTTTAGAAGAAATTTGTGATCGCTTAGATAAGATTAATAAAAATCAAAATAAAATTTTAAACTATATTAAAACAAAAGAAGAAGAAAAATCTAAGAAATAAAGGAAAAAGATTTTTCTTTTTTGCTCATTTAGAATAAAGGATATATAACAGTTGTGAAATAGCTAAAGATATTTTATAATGAAATAGATGTTTATGAAAAAAATAGGAATAAGTCTTTTAATTTGTAGTTTAATTATTATCTTTATAAGTGTTTTTTATTTTGAAGGTAAAAAGAATACTAGTATGGTAAATAATAAAATAGATGAAGTTTCTCATGAGGAAGAAAGAAAAGATGATAAGGAAAACATTTATACTGATGATAATAAAATAATTTTAGGTTTATATAAAAATTATCATGATGGAAGGGAAAGAAAATTAATTAGAGAATATCTAGCATCATGGTCTTATCATAATGATATTTCTTCTTTTGAAGTTTATTATACTAATGAAGAAGCAATAAGTAGTAAAAACCAAATAGCATTATTTTCTTCTTATAAAGATATGTATGATCAAGATTTAAAATACCGTATAGGTTATTTTCTTAGTTTTGAAACAACTTTAGGAGTGATTAATAAAACAGTTTTAAAGCCTGTTGATACTAAAGATTTTTTTAATTATTTAGAAATATACTTATATGATGATTATCATCAAAATGGTGGTTGGTATAGTCATGTTACGGAAGAAGAATTTAATGAGAACACTTTACTCACTTCAATTAAATTAACGGCAGGATTAGAAGTAGAAAAGATTATTTCAGATATTACTCTTACCGCTTTTACTTATGATAGTGATGATTTTGATGAAGAGGGAAATTATCGAGGAATAAGTAAATATACAATAATAGTAAAAAATAATAATAACTAATTTTTCTTTTTATAGCATATTAGAACAATTATTAAAATTAGGAAAGAAGCAGCAATTAGACAAATAGCCATCATAGATTCATTGCTAATTTTTTTTTGATCTAATTTTTCATTTCTTTCATCGGTATCTTTTGCCTTTTCATCTTCTTTAACTTCATCTTTTCGCAAGGTTAAATTTTCAAACATATCATTTTTATTTATATCTACCCCAACTAAAGAGCGATATAAGCCAAATTCTAAAGGAGAATAAGTTTTAATGTCAGTTGCTTTAGTAAATTCATTATTTTTTCCATTAATCCATGCGGTAAACCATGTCCATTGTTGAGAATTATGCTTACTGTATCCTTCCTTACTAACTTCATAAGCAGTTTTGCCATCAAAGTATTCTAAAGGTGTATCATAATCCATAATAATGGGATTTTCTTTATATAAGTGAAGATATAGTTTGGGAGTATCCCATAATCCATCTTTATTAAATGATTCTAAATCATAATCTTTATCATTAGCTTTTAAAATAGCATCTTTTAAAATATAGGTATTTAATATATGTTGACCATGACTATATTCGCCTTTTTCATCATGACCAACAATTACTAAAGGCTTAAACCTTCTTATATTTTCAACTTCAAATTTTAAAGCATCATCGACCGTGATATTGCTTTTATTCATGTTTTTAATTGCCCCATCTAAAGTTGTAGACCAGGCATCGGGAATAAAACCAATAATGGGATAATTTCTAACCCCAACAGTATATAATCCATGCAATTGCTCATGCAGTCTTTTGGGATTATCATTATGATTAGTAAAATAAACAACTTGAACATTAGCGCCTCTTGCAATATAGGTAGGAATAAGCCCTAGAAAAAATAATTGTTCATCATCACTATGTGTTGAAAAAAGAAGTAAATCAGCTTTTTCATAAGGAGGAAGCCAAGTTTCCACAAATGAAGGTAATGCTCCTTCACTTAAAAGATATATTTCAGCAATTTTAACATCTTCATTATAAGTTATTTCTAAAGTTTTAGTTTTAGATTTTAACTTTTGATATTCATGTAAAAAATTATTTTCACCTAGATTCTCCGTTTCATCATTATATTTAAGAAGACCTTTTTGACTAGATAATTCATATACTATATAAATGCCATCTACTTCTTCCATACTTTCTATTTTAATTACTTTATCTTTAGATACTGTTATATAAGTAAGTTCATTATCATCAGTAATTTTTTCATCTTTATAATTATCAATAGTAATAGTTACCTTATCAGTAATATTTTCGGCCCAAGTAATAAGGGGAATTAAAAAAATTAAAAATCCTAAAATTATTTTTTTCATCATATCAACTACCTTTCTCAATTGTACTAAATTTCTAATGAAATGTCTATGAAGTAAAAATAATTGCCATGTTTTCTCATCCTGTTATATAATCTTGAGTTTGACAGTTGTTGAAAGCAAAAAATCTCACAATCCCTTATAAATAAAGGGAAAAATGAGATTTT
>CANRKS010000063.1 GCA_947631285.1 uncultured Bacilli bacterium
CCTATTCCCAAATTTCCCGAAAGAATTGGTATTGTTACGGCAGATACTGGAGCAGCCGTTAGAGATATTATGAGTACAATTAAAAGAAGATATCCTTTATGTGAAGCTATTTTATTTCCTACTTTAGTTCAAGGTGAATATGCAGCAGCTAATATTGTCAAACAAATTGAAGTGGCTGATACCTATGATTGTGATATTTTAATTGTTGGGCGAGGAGGAGGATCCATTGAGGACTTATGGGCTTTTAATGAAGAAATAGTAGCGCGCGCTATTTATAAAGCTAAGACACCAATTATTAGTGCCGTGGGTCATGAACCTGATTTTACCATCGCCGATTTTGTCGCGGACTTAAGAGCTCCCACACCAACCGGGGCGGCAGAAATGGCTGTACCGACGGTTAAAGATATAAATGAACTTCTTAATCAATATAAAATAAGATTAAATAAAAATATTAAAAATTTAGTGAATAATAAATTTATTGAACTATATAATTTAAGAAATTCTTTTATCTTAAAAAATCCGATGAGTTTATATGAACTTAAAGAACAAAAATTAGATAAATTAATTGATGATTTAAAAAAGAATATGGATACTTACCTAGATTATAAAAAGCATAATTTAGAAATGTATATTAATCGGGTTAAATTAGTAAGTCCTTCTTCATTAATTAATTTAAATACTAATATTTTAAAAGCTCTTAAAGATAATTTAAATAACTTAATGGATAAATATTTAATTAAAAAACATAATAATTTAGATTATTTAATCAATACGTTAAAATTAATTAATCCCTTAAATATTTTAAGTAATGGTTATTCTTTAGTTAAAAAGGGTGATAAAGTAATTAAAAGTAGTAAAGACTTACATGAAAATGATCAAATTAAAATTAAATTTCATGAAGGAGAAGTTACGAGTATTGTAAAAAAAATAGATATGTAAAAGAAAGGAAAGAGAATAATGAAAGAAGAAAGTAAAGTAAAAGAAAAAACATTTGAAAGTAATTTGAAAGATTTAGAAGACTTAGTTAAAGAATTAGAAAGTGGTAATGTTCCTTTAGAAGATGCAATTATCAAATATACGGAAGCTATGGAACTAGCTAAAGATTGTAGTGAAAAATTAAATAACGCCACCGCTAAAGTTAATAAAATATTAGCTAGTGATGGCGAGTTAAAAGATTTTGAAGTTTCAGAAAATTAATTGTCACAAATTTACTTAGTGACAATTTTTTTGATTTAATTTACATAAAATTGCTCCTATAATTAATAATAGATAGTGAGTAGATATGAAAGATAAAAAGAATTTTAAATGGTTAATTATAATAGTTATTGTTATTGCCTTACTTATTACTTTTCTAATAATTTTAAATGGTTATCATAAAAAAGTTTTAGGTACTTTTAATAAAGAAATCGAAAATATTAAAAAAACTAATCAAAATGCTTATAAAAATTATGATGAAAAAATTGAATATTTAACCCAATGGACATATGAAGATATCTTAAATAATTTTATTAATAAAGATAGTTTAACACATAATCCCCAAATAATTATTTATTATAATGAAGAAGAGTTAAAAGAAAATGAAGATGTAATTTTTGCCGAAGTTAAAAATGTAACTTTTAAAGTTGTAACGATAACTAATTTTAAATATCAAAATAAAAAAGAAATGACTAAAGAAATTAAAACAGAGAAAGAATATCATTTAGAAGTTCAAGATACTTTATTTCCCGTTATAAAAGGAGTTAAAGATCTTACTATAACAGAGGGTGATAATCTTAATTTAAAAGAGAATATTAAAGCAACTGATGAAAAAGAAGGCAATATAGAAGTTAATATTGAAGGGGAATATGATTTAAATAAAAAAGGTACTTATAAAGTTAAAGCCGTAGCAATTGATCATAATGGTAATAGAAGTGAACAAGAATTTACAATAACAGTTAAAGAAAAAGAAAAAGGGCCTTCTAATCCCACTACGCCAAGTACTCCTTCTAATTCAAAACCTAGTCAAACTTGTAAAACGAGCAAGGCTACTCTAACTAAAAGAGGATATAAGAGTACTGATCAAAATGCTTGTCAAAAAGATGAAGAAGCTACGAAAATTGCTCAAAAGATTGCTAGTGATATTCTAGCTAAAGGTTATACAACTGATTTAGCCAAAGTAGAAGAAGCGGCATCTATTGTCTCAAGCTATTATTATAAAGGAGTTCATGCTGAAAGCGGTCTTGATTACCGAACGCCTTATGGAGTTTTTGTAAAAGGTGAATCATCTTGTGCTGGAGCAACAAGAGCTTTAGGTTTAGTTTTAGAATTAATGGGTTATAGTTGGACTCATGCCAATGAAAATGAATGGACTCATCAATGGGTTATCCTAAAGATGGATGGTCAAATTGGTTTTGCTGATGGTCAAGTTGGTATGGCATCTTATGGAGAACATCCCGCTGCTAGTTATTAAAGGAAAGATATTCTTTCTTTTTTTATTTAAATATTTTATAATGTTTTTAGGAGAAGTTATGTACGCAGAAGTTCTAATTGAATATCCAACGAAAAAGATAGATAAATACTTTACTTATAAAATTCCTGCTAATTTACAAAATGATTTAAAACCAGGAATGAAAGTAAAAGTACCTTTTGGTAATAAAATTATCAATGGTTTTGTCATGCAAAAAACAACTGATTGTAATGTTTCTTATGAACTTAAAGAAATAGATAGTATTATTGATCCAGAGTTAATATTAAGTGATGAACTTTTAAAATTAGGCCTTTATTTAGAAGAAAAAACTTTATGTCCTAAAATAGTAGCTTATCAAACAATGTTACCTTCTTCTTTAAAAATAAAAGATAATGATACTAATTATAACTATTATAAAACTTATCTTGTTTTAAATAAAGAAAAGAAAGAAATAGAGACGTATTTAAATAATTGTTTAAAAGAAAATAATCAAACTTATCTTTTAAAAACTTTATTAAAAGAAGAAAAAGTTTTAAAAAAAGACTATTCTTCTTATACCATAAAAACTTTAAAAGAAAAAGACTTAATTAAAGAAGTAAAAGAACAAGAATACCGAATTAATAAAAAAGAAAATATAAATGTCTTAAAGCATAAATTAAATGAAGAACAACAATATGCTTTTGATACTATTAAAAAATGTAATAATTTTACCACTTTTCTATTAGAGGGAATTACGGGAAGTGGTAAAACAGAAGTTTATTTAAACTTAATAGATGATGCTTTAAAAAAAGGAAAAAGTGCCATTATGTTAGTGCCTGAAATTAGCTTAACCGTGGCTTTAGTTAATCGTTTTTATGAATGGTTTGGTTCAAAAGTAGCTATTTTTCACAGTGCTCTTTCTAGTGGAGAAAAATATGATGAATATTTAAAAATTATTAGAGGGGATGTAAGTGTCGTTGTGGGAACTCGTTCCGCTATTTTTGCTCCTTTAAAAAATATAGGCATCATTATTATTGATGAAGAACATAGTGATACATTTAAGCAAGAAAATATGCCCCGTTATAATGCAAAAGATATTGCTTCTAAAAGAGGAGAGTATCATAATTGTCCTTTAGTTTTAGGAAGTGCCACCCCAACTTTAGAAACCAGATCAAGAGCCATAAAGGGAGTATATAAATATTTACGTTTAACTAAAAGAGCAGGTCTTGGCACAATTCCTAACGTTACAATCATCGATATGGTAATTGAAGCTAAGAAAAAGAATTTTATTTTTAGTGATATTTTAAAACAAAAATTAAAAGAATGTTTAGATCGAAAAGAACAAGCCATGCTTCTTTTAAACAGAAGAGGATATTCAACTATTATTAATTGTTCTCATTGTGGTTTTACTTATAAATGTCCTAATTGTGATATTACTTTAACATATCATAAAGTAACTAATAATTTAAGATGCCATTATTGTGGTTATACTATTTCTAAAAATGATAAATGTCCTAATTGTCATGAAGATGGTCTTAATTATTTAGGACTAGGAACAGAAAAAGTAATGGAAGAATTAGAGAAGATTATTCCTGAGGCCAGGATTATTCGGATGGATCAAGATACTACCACTAAAAAAGGCGCTCATGAAAAAATAATTGAAAGTTTTAAAAAAGGTGAATATGACATTTTATTAGGAACGCAAATGATTAGTAAAGGTCTTGATTTCCCTAATGTAACTTTAGTGGGAGTTATTAATGCTGATAGTTCTTTAAATATTCCTGATTTTAGAAGTAATGAAAAAACTTTTGCTCTTTTATATCAAGCTAGTGGAAGGGCAGGAAGAGCAAGTAAAAAAGGTGAAGTTATTTTACAAACTTATAATCCTGATAATTATGTTTTAAATTGTGTTAAAGAAAACAATTTCAATAATTTCTTTAATTATGAAATGAATATCAGACATATTTTAAAATATCCTCCATATTATTATTTAGTATCTTTAAAAATAATTTCTCTTGATTATAATAAAGCTTTAGAAAACGCTACTAAAGTAACTAATTATTTAAAAAAGAATGTTTCAAAAGAAACTATTGTTTTGGGGCCAACAACGGCAGCTTTATTTAAATTTAATAATATGTATCGTTTTCAAATCGTTATTAAATATCGTTTTGATAATAATTTATTTAAAATACTAAAATATTTAGATAGTATATATATAAATGATCATAAAGTTAATTTAGAAATTGATATTGATCCTTTACATATTTAAGTTAAAAAGAAGATAATTTAATTTTTAGCTAAATTATCTTCTTTTTCTTTATCTTTATCTTTTTCAACTTCTTTTTTAAGAATATAAACAATTTGCGCATTAATGCTTCGTTCATTTTTGTCTGCTAATTTTTTAATTTCTTCAAATAAATCTTCATCAATTCTTAAAATATATTCTTTTCTCATATTCTATCTCTTTCTGATATCTATATGATATTATTAATTTTAATGTTTTTATAGATGTCAAATTGATATCATTATAATTGAATAACTAAAGATCTTATATTATAATCAAATTAGATATCATATCGATATCACATTTAGGCATGTAATAATTATTTCATAAATTAAACATAATAACTATAAAAGGGAGTAGCAAAATGCAGGAAGAAAATAAAAGTAAATTATTAATTGGCACTTTAGTAGCAGTCATAACATTAGTAATTGCTGTCGTGGGGGCAACCTATGCATTCTTTTCTTTAAATGTAAGTGGAGATACAACGAACACTAATGTTGATATTGAGACAGGTAATGCCAATATAATATCTTTAACTGGAGGAACAAGTAGTTTGCATATAAATGTTAAAGCTAGTGATATGGGAGAAGATAAAATAAATACTAGTTATTATGCAACTAATACAGATAAAGATTATTTAACAGAAGAAGAACCTCATAACTTTAATATAGCAACATTTGAAGTAACAGGAAATATAACAAATGCTAGTAATTGTACAG
>CANRKS010000064.1 GCA_947631285.1 uncultured Bacilli bacterium
GTTATTTTACCTTTAACTCTTGCATCAGTAAGATTATCAAACATAATAAAAAGTCGTGGTAAATACTTATCAATAATGTTATACAAAGTACATACCAACGACTTATCTTTCTTTAATTCTCTTTTTTCTTTTCTTGTCATCAAATTAATCAACCACCTTTTCTATATTATACCAAATTGGTGATTGCGAAAAAATTTCACTCCTTAATGCTGTATATCGATTGTTAAAGATGTATTTTTTATCTAACCATGTTACAATATAAAGTGCAGATTATTATTGGCACTTTTTCATTTTGTTAAACTTCCTTCTTAAGATTATAGATAGTAATCTAACAGATACTTTAAATATAAAAGCAACTGAAATTTAACAAAAAGATACTGAAAGTTGGTGGTTGCTAATGCCAATTTCTTTTAAAATGAATGACGAGGTGAGATTATGAGTTTTGGTGAAAAACTGGCAAGTTTAAGAAAAGAAAAGGGAATTAGTCAAGAAGAACTAGCAAATGAATTAAATGTATCAAGACAAGCTGTTTCTAAATGGGAAAGCAATAATGCTTATCCAGAAACTGATAAAATAATTGCTATTTGTAAAATATTTAATTATAGTATGGACGAATTTATTGGATTAAAAGAAGGAAGAGAAAAAAAGGAAAGAAAAGAGAGTATTTTTAATAAATATTTTGATTATTTTATTAAAGGAATAAAAATGTTTTCTTTAATGACTTTTAAACAAAAAATTAAGTGCTTACTAGAATTATTCTTTTATAGTTGTTGTTTAATTGTTTTATTTTTTGTTTTAAGTGGGATTTTAAGAATTATTTTTGTTCAATTACTTTCTTTTATTCCCCGGGAAATAACCAATTATTTTCTTGGCTTTTTTGGTGGATGCTATTCATTAATCTATTTAGCATTAGCTATTTATACTATTGCTAAAATATATAAAATAAGATATTTAGATTATTATGAAGAAATAGATTCCAAAATAACGGTTAATAAAGAAGAAAAATTAGAAGAAAAGTCTAAAGTAAATATTAAGGAAGAAAAAATTATTATTAGAGACGCTAATGAATGTTTTAATCCCTTCCTATGGGTTAAAAAAATATTAATTGGGTTAGGTAAAATATTTTTAAGCTTTATGGCTATACCTATATGTCTATTATTTATCTTTTTAGTGGCAGCTTTAATTTTTTCTTTATATTATATAGGTAATGGTCTTATCATTTTATATATTGTATTAGGTATTATAAGTGCTTTATTATTTTCTTACTTGGTAATTGAATTAATTTTTAAAATTGTCTTTAAGATGAAAATTAATAGTCAAAAATATTTAATTATATTTATATCTTCTATATTATTGTGTGGTATTAGTAGTGGTTTATTTTTAGGAGAAATATCTCAATATACCATCGAAAATGTGAATACTTTCAATGATTTAGAAAATGAAATAACATTACCAATGAAGGATAATTTAGCTATTCATTATTTAAGAAAAGCTGATATTATTTTTGAGGATCGGAGTGATATATTAAGCAATTTTTATGTTTATGATAATGATTTAGTTAATATTTATCCTGCGTCATATAATACTATTGGCTTTTTTGCTAATGGTTTAAATTATATTGTTTATGATTATGGAATTTCTTATAATGGATTAAGTATTAAAAGTTTAATAAATATGTTTCTTGATTCAGTACACGATAAAAAACTTTATTATTATAAAGAAGATGTTCATATTGTTGTGCATATAAGTCATGAAAATTATGAAAAAATATTAAAAAACAATGCTGAATTAGGAATATAGATAGGGTGGAGTATGGAAAAAATTGAAAATAAAATAGTATGTCAAAAGTGTGGCGGTTATTGTTGTAAAAAATCAGGTTGTGATTATTATCCTTTAGATTTTGTAAGCTATAAGGCCGATTATTTAGAAGAAGAAATAAAAAAAGGTTTTATCTCCATCGTGGCATTATTAAAATTTAGTGATGATCATGGTCAAAAGACAGTTCGACCATTTTTATATTTAAGAGCTAGAAATAAAGGAAGAGGTCCGGTAGATTTAGTATCATATAAAAAGACATGTGCATCTTTAGATACAGATGGATGTCGTTTTGACTATGATAATCGTCCAAGTGGAGGAAAACACTTAGTTCCAAGTGCCAAAGGACATTTTTATTGTTATCCAGATGTAGATCCTTTAAAAGAAGTTCTTAAATGGCGTAATTATCAAAATGTCTTAAGAACTTTAGTAGAAAGATTTACAGGTAAGGATTTACAAAGTCAATTAAGTAGTGATATAGAAAATCTCTTTTATGATTATTTAACTAATAATAATGAAGATGTCGCTATAGAAGAAAAAATGGATATTGAAGGTATGATACCTCTTTTAAAAGAAACTCATCCTTTAGAATATCAAAAAGTTAGGGATTATATAGAAAGCAATAAAACGCAAAAGCTATTAAAATTGGATAAATAGCTTTTTTCTTGTAATTTTCACATAGAGATAATATAATAGGAATAGTCTTTTAAGAGGACAATATATTTAATAAGGAGGCTAAATTATGCTAGAAATTAAAAAAATAACAAAAATATATAAGTTAGATACTTTTGAACAAAAAGCCTTAGATAATGTTAGTATTAAATTTCGGGAAAGTGAGTTTGTTTCCATCTTAGGTCCTTCTGGATCTGGTAAAACTACTCTTTTAAATATTATCGGAGGTTTAGATAAATATACAAGTGGTGATTTAATAATTAATGGTACTTCGACGAAAAAATATAAAGATCATGACTGGGATATTTATAGAAATCATAAAGTAGGATTTGTTTTTCAAAGTTATAATCTTATCAGTCATCAAAGTGTTTTATCTAATGTTGAGCTTGCCTTAACTTTAAGTGGTGTTTCTAGAAAAGAAAGAAGAGAAAGAGCTATTAAAGCCCTTGAAGATGTAGGACTAAAAAATCATATTTATAAAAAGCCTAATCAACTTTCCGGGGGACAAATGCAAAGAGTAGCTATTGCCAGAGCCCTTGTTAATAATCCTTCTATTGTCTTAGCGGATGAACCAAGTGGGGCATTAGATACCAAAACCAGCTTACAAATAATGGAGCTTTTAAAAGAGATAGCAAAAGATAAATTAGTTATTATGGTTACTCATAATCCTGATTTAGCTAAAGATTATTCAACAAGAATTATAAATATTAAAGATGGTATTATCGAATCCGATAGTAATCCTTATCATGAAACTGATGAAAATACTTCAAAAGAAGGGGATAAAAAGAAAGCTAGTATGTCTTTTAAAACCGCTATTTCTTTAAGTTTAAATAATTTGATGACTAAAAAAGGAAGAACGATTTTAACTGCTTTTGCGGGCTCAATTGGTATTATTGGTATCTCCCTTATTATGTCTTTATCAAATGGATTTGAAAGATATATTGCTAAAGTTCAAGAAGATACTTTAACTAGTTATCCTTTATCTATTGAACATCAAACAGTTGATTTTTCTTCAATGATGAGTAGTATGGCTGAAAATAATAGTACGCATCATGATGATCAAAATAGAGTTTATGCCAATAATGTTATGACTGATATGATGAGTATGGTTACAGAACAAGTTACAACGAATAATTTAGAAGATTTTAAAAAGTATCTTGATCAAAATCAAGAGTTAAAAGAAAAAGTTAATGATCTTAAGTATAGTTATAATTTTAATTTAACTATTTATGATCCTGATACAAAAAAAGGTGTAAATAAAATTAACCCATCTAATATCTTAAATGATATGGGAATGGGAAATATGATGATGGGTAATTATGAGATATGGACTGAACTTACTGATAATAAGGAATTATTAAAGAGCCAATACGATATTATTGCTGGAAGATTACCTGAAAAATATAATGAAATTATTTTAATTGTTGATGAAAATAATGCGGTTAATGATTATGCCCTATATTCTTTAGGTTTAAAAGATAAAGAAGAATTATATAATTTATTTCAAAGTACTTTAAAGGGAGAAAAATATGAAACAGAAGATAAAGATTTCTCTTTTGATGAAATATTAAATTTAGAATATAAATTAGTTTATAATTCATCTCTTTTTGAAAAAGAAAATGGTATATGGGTAAATAAAGAAAATGATCCTACTTTTATGAAAGATGTTCTTAGTAAGTCAGAAACATTAAAAGTAGTAGGAATTATTAGACCTAATGAAGAAGCGGCAATTATGGAAAGCACTGGTGGAATTGGTTATACTAGTGATCTTACAAAACATATAATTGAAAATAATAATAATTCTAAAATTGCTTTAGAACAATTAAAAAATAAAGAAATCAATGTTTTAACCGGAGAAGCTTTTAAAGAAGTCGAAAGTTATGATAGCAATTTAGAATTAATGGGAGTTGTTGATTTAGAAAAACCAAGTCGAATTCTTATTTATCCTAAAGATTTTAATGCTAAAGAAGACATTGAAAAAATAATTAGTGATTATAATAAAGATAAAGATGAAGAAGATAAAATTCAATATACTGATTATGTTGGCTTACTTATGAATAGTGTTACAACTATTGTTAATATTATTAGTTATGTTTTAATTGCTTTTGTTAGTATTTCTCTTATTGTATCATCTATAATGATTGGAATAATTACTTATATAAGTGTTCTAGAAAGAACTAAAGAAATAGGTATTTTAAGAAGTATTGGTGCTAGTAAAAAAGATATTGCCAGAGTATTTAATGCTGAAACTTTTATTATTGGTTTATTTTCTGGTTTATTAGGTATATTAGTAACATTCTTACTAAGTATTCCTATTAATGCTATTTTAAAATCCTTAGTGGATATTTCTAATATTTGTAAGTTACCACTTGGTGGTAGTATTATCTTAGTAATTATAAGTGTTGTTCTGACAGTTATAAGTGGTTTAATTCCTGCTAAAGTAGCAAGTAAAAAAGATCCGGTAATTGCTCTTAGAACTGAATAACAATAATTAAAAAGAATGGCTCTAGGATTTCTAGTGTGAAGTAAAAATATCAAAAATGATATGCGAAAAAAAGAAAAGCAAGAATTTCTGGTG
>CANRKS010000065.1 GCA_947631285.1 uncultured Bacilli bacterium
GATGGCAAAGGAAATTATACTCTAGGAATTAAAGAACAATTAATTTTCCCAGAAATTGAATATGATAATGTTTATAAAATTAGAGGTATGGATATCATCTTCGTTACAACAGCAAAAAGTAATGAAGAAGCATATGCATTACTAAAGGCATTTGGAATGCCATTCAAAGGTTAGGTGTTAATATGGCTAAAAAAAGTATGATTATTAAAAATAATAGAAACCCAAAATTTAGCTCTCGAGCATATACGAGATGTGAACGTTGTGGACGTCCTCATGCTGTTCTTTCTAAGTTCAAATTATGTCGTATTTGTTTTAGAGAACTTGCTAATAAAGGTCAAATACCTGGCGTAAAGAAATCTAGTTGGTAAGAAGGAGGAATATTATGTTTGTACAAGATAAAATAGCTGATATGTTAACTCGTATTCGCAATGCAAATATCATGAGATACAAGGAAGTTGAAGTAATTGGTACAAAAATGACTTTAGGTATCGCAGAAATATTAAAACGCGAGGGTTACATTGAAGATTTCAAATATGAAAAAAGTACTCAAGGTGATAAATTAACTTTAACTCTTAAATATGGAGAAAAGAAAGAAAGAGTTATCACAGGACTTAAAAGAATTAGTAAATCAGGTTTACGTGTTTATGCCAAAGCAGATGAAATTCCTCATGTTCTTAACGGCTTAGGTATAGCTATTATTTCAACTTCTAAAGGTCTTATGACTGATAAAGAAGCACGAAAAGCTAAGTTAGGAGGCGAAGTCCTTGCCTATATTTGGTAAGTAAATTATGAGTAGAATAGGTGAAAGAAAATTAGTTATTCCAGAAGGCGTAACAGTTACCGTTTTAGATAACCTAGTAACTGTTAAAGGCGCAAAAGGAGAACTTACAATAAATGTTAGTCCAGAAATTGAAGTACAAGTTGAAGAAGGAAGCGTTAAAACTATTCAAAGAAAGCCTTCAAAAGAAGCAAATATGCTTCAAGGAACTAGTAATTCATTAATTAACAATATGTTAGTTGGTGTATCTAAAGGATTTGAAAAATCTTTAGAAGCTGTTGGAGTAGGATATCGTTTTAATGTTCAAGGTAATAAAATTGTAATTAATGCCGGATATTCTCATCCTGTAGAAATTTTAGTTCCAACAGGACTTAGTGCTGAATTAGTTAGTGCAACTGAACTAACAATAAAAGGTATTGATAAACAAAAAGTTTCAGAATTTGCGGCCAACATTCGTAAAGTAAGAGAACCAGAACCATATAAAGGTAAAGGTATTCGTTATAAAGATGAATTTGTTCGTCGTAAAGAAGGAAAGAAAGCGGCTTAAGGAGGTAAATTATGATAAAAAAAGAATCTAGAAATGCATCAAGAAAAATAAGACATAAAAGAATTAGAAAAAATTTAAGTGGTACAAAAGAAATGCCAAGATTAAATGTTTTTCGTTCTAATTGTGAAATTTATGCTCAAGTAATTGATGATGTAACTGGAACAACTTTAGTTTCATCTTCAAGTCGTGAATTAAAGTTAAAAAATGGTGGCAATGTTGAGGCTGCTAAAGAAGTAGGTAAAGATATTGCCCAAAAATGTAAAAAAGCAAAAATAAATAAAGTAGTATTTGATCGTGGTGGATATTTATATCATGGTCGTGTCAGTGCTCTAGCCGAAGCGGCAAGAGAAGCTGGCTTAGAGATATAGGAGGCTTTTATGGATAAGAAAAATGTAACAAGAAAAAATAGCGATGCCAAGAAAAATTTATTAGAAGAAAAAGTAATCTCAATATCTAAAGTAACAAAAGTTACTAAAGGTGGTAGACATTTCCGTTTTAAAGCTGATGTAGCGGTTGGAAATAGAAAAGGTCTTGTAGGTATTGGAACTGGTAAAGCTAATGAAGTTTCTGAAGCTATTAAAAAAGCCATACAAGCTGCCAATAAAAATGTGGTAAAAATATCATTAATTGATAATAGAACTATTCCACATGAAGAAACAGGTAAAGTAGGTCGTAGTGTAGTATTAATTAAACCTGCTAAGGAAGGTCGCGGAATTATTGCTGGTGGTGCAGCTAGAGCCGTTTTGGAATTAGCTGGTGTCAAAGATATTGTGGCTAAAAGTCTTGGGGCAAATACCCAAATTAATGTTGCTAAAGCAACTTTAAAAGGCTTACAAGCGCAAAGAAGTCCTGAACACATTGCAGAATTACGTGGCAAAAAAGTGGAGGAATTATAATTATGAGATTAGAGAGTTTACCAAAATCTAAAGAAACTAAAGGAATAAAAAGAGTCGGTAGAGGACCTGGTTCAGGAATGGGTAAAACTTCAACTCGTGGAGAAAAGGGCCAAAAAGCTAGAAGTGGTGCAAGTATTCCGGCATGGTTCCAAGGAGGTCAATCTCCATTATATAGAAGAATTCCTAAAAGAGGATTTAATAACAAAAGATTTGAAACAGTTTATGCCACAATTAATCTTAGTGATTTAAATAAATTCTTTAAAGATGGTGATACTGTAACTCCTGAAGTTTTAAAAGAAAGAGGAATTATTAAAAAACCTTTAGCAGGTATTAAAGTATTAGCTACAGGTAACTTAGAAAAGAAATTAACAATTAAAGCACATAGATTTTCAAGTAAGGCTGTAACTAAAATAGAAGATGCCGGTGGCAAAGCTGAGGTGATCTAGATGTTTAGTGGGTTTACTGGACTTTTTAGTAAATCAAATAAAGATGTTAGAAAAAGGATCTATTTCACCCTTGCTTGTTTAGGCTTATTCTGCTTAGGTACAACAGTTACAATCCCTTGGGCATCAAAAATATATCAAGATTTAGGTTTTTTGGAAATCTTTAACTTGATGAGTGGTGGTGGACTTCAAAATTTTTCAATTTTTGCTTTAGGAGTTTCTCCATATATCACAGCATCCATCATTACACAATTATTACAAATGGATATTATACCTTATTTTAGTGAGTTAAAAGATGAGGGATATACTGGTAGACAAAAAATTAATAAAATAACCAGATATTTAGCAATCATATTTGCCTTTATTCAAGCTTATGCTTTATGTATATTCTACATGAATGGTATGAGTACAATGGATATGATTAAATCAGCTTTAGTTATGACTGCTGGTACAGCTTTCTGCTTATGGTTAGGAGATGAAATTACTAAAAAGGGTGTTGGTAATGGTACATCAATGATCATTATGGCTGGTATTATCCAAAGTATGCCTAGAGTTTTTGTGGGAGCATACAATGCCTTTATAAATGGTTCATATGAATTGGTTTTAGGAATTATCCTCTTTATTATCTTTATTTTAGTTTATCTTCTAGTTTTAGTAGGAATAATTTATACTCAACTAGCTGAAAGAAGAATTCCAATCCAATATTCTAATCGAACTACTAGTGCATATGGTGCTCAACAAAGCTATTTACCAATTAAATTAAATGCGGCTGGAGTTATTCCTGTAATATTTGCTCAAATATTACTAACAATTCCTTCCACCATCGCAGCTTTATTTAAAAATCAAGCTGTAATTAATTTTATTAATAATTATATTGTTTATACATCTAATACAGGTTTATTACTATATATAATTTTAATTATGTTCTTCGGCTATTTTTACACTTTTATGATTATGAATCCTGATGAAATGAGTAAGAATTTAAACGAAAGAGGAGGATATATCCCAGGAATTAGGCCGGGCGAAGATACTTCAAAATATATATCTTCATCAATTGGTAAACTTACTATTGTAGGAAGCATTTTCTTAACAGTTATTGCTGTTTTACCAGTTTTAATTAGTAAATTTACAAATTTACCAAGTACTGTTACCATTGGTGGTACAGGTTTATTAATTGTTGTTGGGGTTGCAATTGAAACTTATAAACAAATGGAAAGCAGCTTAATGGCTAGAAGTTATAAAGAAAAAAGAAGAAGGTTAAGATAAAATGAAAAGTGTAATTTTTATTGCTCCTCCGGCAGCAGGTAAAGGTACTCATAGTAAAAGATTACAAACACTTGGTTATGAGCATATTTCAACTGGTGATATGTTGAGGGAAGAAATTAGTTTAGGAACAGATTTAGGAAAAGAAATAAGTGAGATTATTAATAAAGGTGAATTAGTTAGTGATGATTTAGTTCATAGCTTAATTAAAAAACGCCTTATGCATATTGATAAACCATTTATTCTTGATGGCTATCCTCGAACTATTAAGCAAGCGGAAAATTTAAATAATTTATTTCAAGAATTAAACATTCAAGATTATGAAGTAATTTATTTAGAAATTTCTCTTGAAGAAGCAATGAAAAGAGCACTAGGTCGTCTAAGTTGTTCTTGTGGGGAAACATATAACATCTATAATGAAAATTTTAAACCTAAAAAAGATGGCATATGTGATAAATGTGGAAAAGCTTTAATTAAAAGAAGTGATGATAATGAAGAATCATTTAAAGTAAGATTTGAGACATTTATGAATAGTACAAAACCCATTAAAGAATATTATGAAAAGAAAAATAAACTTCATAGCATTGATACAATGCAAGATGATGAAAAGATTACAGAAAGAATTAAGGAAATTTTAAATGATTAGTATAAAAAGTGAAAGAGAAATTGAATTAATGAAACATGCTGGGCATATCAATTATTTGAC
>CANRKS010000066.1 GCA_947631285.1 uncultured Bacilli bacterium
TCGGTGGCCCATGATTCTTATATCATTCATCGGGATATTAAACCGCAAAATATTATGATTTTAGAAAATGGCTTAGTTAAAATAACGGATTTTGGTATTGCTATGGCTATGAACTCCACTCAACTTACTCAAACTAATTCGGTCATGGGTAGTGTTCATTACTTACCTCCTGAACAAGCTAGTGGTAAAGGGGCTACTTTACAAAGTGATATCTATTCAATTGGAATTCTCTTTTATGAGTTACTTACAGGTAAACTTCCTTTTAAGGGAGAAAATGCGGTAGAAATTGCTTTAAAGCATTTAAAAGAACCACTTCCTAGTGTCAGAGATGATGATCCAGATATTCCGCAAAGCGTAGAAAATATTATTATAAAAGCGACCGCTAAAAATCCCAAAAATCGCTATAGTGATGCGAGAGAAATGCATGAAGATTTAAAAACTTGTCTAGAGCCAGAAAGAATTAATGAACCAAAAATAAAACTTAAATATCAAGAAATATCTGATGATACGAAAGTAATTAAACAAGTAAAAGAAGAAGCAAAAAAGAATAGCGAAAGTAAAGGGGGAAATACTAAGAAAGAGAAAGTTAAAGAAAGAGAAAAAGAAGAAGTAGTTGTAAAGAAAATAACGGGTGATGATTTGAAAAAGCAAAATAAAACCTTAATCAGACTAGCCTCTATATTTACAGGCTTAATTATTGTTGTAACATTGGTATTTGTCTTTATTATGACCATGAGTAATACGAGAACCATTTTAGTCCCTGATGTCGCTAATATGGATGTTTCAGAGGCTGTTTCCGTTTTACAAAAGAAAGGATTTACGATTTCTGATGATCAAGAAGGGGTTTCTTCTAAAGAAGTAGAAGTAGGTAAAATTGTTAAAACCTCTCCCATCGCTGGTGTTAAAAGAAAAAAAGGTTCAGAAATTAAATTGTTTGTTTCCACGGGAGATGAAACAATTCATATTGAAGATTATACCCATAAAAATCACTTAGAAATAAAAGGAGCTTTAGTAGCTAGAGGATTAGTTGTTAATTTAGAATTTGAAACTCTTGATAATGATGAAGAATTTCAAAATGGGGAAATTATAAGACAATCAGTCGCCGAAGGAGAAAGTCTAACTAAGGGCGCTAGTATAACTTTATATGTAGCCAAAGTCGGAATAACTTATCCAGATTTTACCGATGGAACTTATACGGTATCTGATGTTGAAGATTTCTGTGAAGAAAATGATATTAAATTAAAAATTATTGAAACGGAAAGTTCTACTAATTTAGATGGTACAATCTATAGTCAAAGTAGAAGTGCTGGAGTACCAGTTAAAAGTGGGGCTGAATTTACCATTTCCGTTTATGTGTCAAAATCTTTTGAAGGAGAAAACAATAGCGACCTTGGTGGCTGTACCGATGATTTATGTTAAATGAAGGATTAATTGTAAAAATAAATAGTGATACTTTTACCGTTAAAGTTAATGATCAATACTATGATTGTAAAAGTAGAGGAAAGTTTAGAAATGATCAAATTAAACCTTTAGTGGGGGATCATGTCAAGGTTGATCTTTCCAAAAAAGTAATTGAAAGCATTGAGGAGCGCCGAAATTATTTAGATCGTCCTCCGGTTTCTAATATTGATGTTGCTTTAATTGTGACAAGTTTAAAAAAGCCAGATTTAAATTTAACTTTATTAGATAAATTAATTAGTATTATTACGATTAATAAAATTACGCCGGTTATTGTTTTAACTAAAAGTGATCTTACTTTAAAAAAAGAAAAGAAAGAGGATAAGAAAATATTTAACTATTATCAAAAAATTGGTATCCCGGTTTTTTATAATTATGAATGGCGAAAGTTAAAAAAATATTTAAAGAATAAAATAGTAACGGTCTGTGGTCAAACGGGCGCGGGTAAAAGTACTTTAATCAATTTATTTGATAAAAATTTGCATTTAAAAACAGATGAGATATCTTTAAGCTTAAATCGAGGAAAACATACAACGAGAATTGTTGAGTTATTCTCTTTAGCTAACTTTTATATTGTTGATACCCCAGGCTTTTCTTCCATCACGATTAATAATTATTCAAAAGAAGAAATAAAAAGCAGTTTTAAAGAATTTGCTAATGTTAATTGTAAGTTTAAAGATTGTAACCATCTTAATAGTAATGGGTGTGAAGTCTTTACTAAATATCAAAAAGGTGAAATTTTAAAAAGTCGATATGAAAATTACGCCCGATTTATAGAGGAGTTTAAATGATTTCAGTAAGTTATTTAAAAAGTATGTATTCTAAAGAAGAAACACTAGCCAAAATAATGGCTAGTGAAGCTGATTTTTTGCATGTTGATCTTATGGATAATACATATGTTCCTTATACTAATTTTACTCTTAATGAACTTCTTCTAGATTTAAAAGATAGTAAAAAACCTTTAGATGTTCATTTAATGGTTGATAATCCTTTAAAATATCTTCCTTATCTTCTTAAATTAAATGTTAAAATAATAACTGTTCATCTTAATATAAAAGATAATTTAGGAAAGATTATATCACTTGTTAAAAAGAGTAATGTTTTAATGGGCCTTGCCATTAATCCATCAGAAGATGTCCATTTATTAGATCCTTATTTAGATAAGATAGATTATGTCTTAGTTATGGGAGTAAATCCGGGAATGGGTGGTCAACCATTTAAAATGAATGCTATTAATAATCTTAAATATCTTCAAGATAAAAACATCTTATTGGGACTTGATGGAGGTGTTAATGGAGAAGTTTTAAAATACTTAGAAGGATTAAAAATAGCTAATTTAGTGAGTGGCTCATATGTCTGTATGCATCCAGTATTTGATGAAAAAATTAGAGAATTAAAAAAATATTTTTCCAAGAACAACTGATAAAGTTGTTTTTTAAAACGCCAAAAATGACAAATTTTAACAAAACGCAAAAAATGTCTTTTCTTGTATTCTAAAAGTTTCAATATTATGATAAAATGGTTATAGTAAAGGTGGCTTTTTATGACAAGAGAAACTTTTTTACTAATAGCTATTGCTTATTATTTATTTACAATTATTATCGTTGTAATTGTTTTATTGTTCATGGATAAAAGATATAAAAAATCTTTAACTAATGAAATAAATTCTTTAGAAAGAGATAAAAATTTAATTATTTCTAGTAGTATTTTATCAGAACTTAATAAAGTTGAAGCTTTAGTTAATAATCAAGAATTAAAGAAAAAATATAAAAATTGGCAAAAAAGATTTGAAAGTATTAGAGATCAAGAAATTCCTAAAATAACAGATGAAATAATTGAACTTCAAAATGATTTTAATGAAAAAGATTATCTTAAGTTAAAAAAAGGTCTCGTTGATGTTGAACTCGATATTAGTTATTTAAAGACTAAGGCCGATTTTTTACTAGAAGAAATAAGAGAACTTACTTTATCAGAAGAGAAAAATAGAGAAACAATTATTAAATTAAAGGCGGACTACCGGGAAATCAGAAATTTATATAACAATAATATTAATGATTATAAAATTATTAAAAAACCAATTGAATTACAATTTGAAAATGTTGATAAATTATTCAAAGCTTTTGAATCAGCGATGGAAAAAAATGAATATTTAGAAGTAGGAAGAATTGTTAAAGCAATTGATGATGTCATTGGTAATTTAAAAGTAGTTATTAAAGAAACTAAAAGTATTGTTAATTTAGGAAATGTATTAATACCAAAAAGAATTAATGATATAAATGATATATATCATAAAATGGTTTTAGAAGGCTATAATTTAGAGTATTTAAATATAGAATACAATATTGAAGAAGTTAATAAAAAAATTCAAGATATTTTTAGTCGTTTAAATGTCTTAAATGTTGTTGATTCTGTTTTTGAACTTAAAACAATGCTTGATTATTTTGATTCTTTATATAATGATTTTGATAAAGAAAGATTAACTAAATCATTATATGAAGATTATAAGAGAAGTATATTAATAAAGGTAAGTAAGTTAGAAAAAGTTAATAATGAATTATATCGTAAAATTGATGATATTAAATATAGTTATGACTTATCTGATGATGATGTATCAGTTATTAAAGAAATTAAAGATGAATTTAGTAATATTAGAGAATCTTATGATCGAGTTGTCGAGATGGAGAGAAGTAAAACCTTGGCTTATTCTCGCCTTTCTAAAGAGATGGAGATTTTAAATAATAAGCTCTCTCATGAAGAAGAGAAGTTAAATGTGGCTTTAAGAACTTTAGGCAGTCTTAAAGAAGATGAATTAAGGGCTCGAGATGAACTAGATCAAATTAAAGATATTTTATTACAAGCTAAAGAAAGAGTTAGAAGTTATAAATTACCAATTATTCCTAAAAATTATTATGTGGAATTA
>CANRKS010000067.1 GCA_947631285.1 uncultured Bacilli bacterium
TAATTCCATAATCTAAAGGATTAGGTAAATGATATATAAAATTATTTAAATTTCTTTTGGCTGCAATTTTAGAATCTAATTGCCTTACACTACCCGCAGCGGCATTTCGAACATTTTGTAAAATAGGTAATCCTTCTTGTTCTCTTTCTCTATTAAGGCGTTCTAAAGTTTCTTTTTCCATATAAACTTCTCCTCGAACCTCAATATCGATATCTTGATTTAATTTTAAGGGAATAACTTTAATAGTTTTAACATTATGGGTTATATCCTCCCCAACTATACCATCCCCTCTAGTGGCACCACTTTTTAAAATTCCTTTTTCATAAATTAATGACACATTTAAACCATCTATTTTAAGTTCGCAAACATATTCAGGATTAATCCCCGCTTTTTTAATTCTGGCATCAAATTCTCTTACTTCATCTTCATTAAAAACATTATCTAAACTTAAAGCAGGAATTTTATGGGTTATTTTAGCAAACTTATCGACTACCTCGCCCCCAACTCTTTTCGTAGGGCTGTCAACTAAAGTATATTCAGGATACTCTTTCTCTAAGTTAACTAATTCTCTTAAATATTTATCATATTCTTGATCCGTAATCTTAGGATTATCCATGACAAAGTAATCATAATTAGCGTCATTTAAAATTTTTACTAATTCTTTTATTCTTTCTTCCGGTTTCATTTTTACCCCCATAAATCTTCTTGATACTTTCCTTTAGCAATTTCTTCTTTTATTCCTAATTTTAAAGTTTCTAAATCTTCTTTATAAGTAATACCGTAATGTTTACTTTCCGTAGTTAATACTTTTATCTTTTCGCCATTAAGGCGGGCGCTTTCAAAAACAGCATCAGGTAAAAGCCATTCTGCTTCTAAAAGATTATTATTTTGAAAAAACTCTTCAATATGTTCCTCTAAATAAGTAAATATTTGAGGAGTTAAACAGAATAAATTCATCGATACCGGATTATCTTCTTTTATTTCAAAAGGATCATCCCCATTTAAAGGACTAGCAATTATTTTATCTCCTTCTCTTACTATAGAACTTTCCACCAGATTTGTTAAATAATTATTTAAAGTAAAAATAACTCCTCTTTTAACGGCCCCATTTTCACTCATTGTCTTTCCTACTTGATAACTTACTAAACCATATTCCCGAGGTTGACAATTATTTAAAAATTGAGCTGCTTCTAAATAACCTTCTCGGCCATAAAAATCATCAGCATTAATGATAGCAAAATTTTCCTTAATGACATCTTTAGCACAATAAAGAGCATGGGCTGTTCCTAATGGTTTTACTCTTTCTAAAGGTATCTCTATTCCTTTCGGAACATTACTATTTTTTTGAAAAACATATTCTACTTTTACTTTATCTTCAATATGCTTTCCTATTGTACTTTTAAATATTTCATAATTTTCTTCTTTAATAATGAAAACAACTTTATTAAAGCCGGCGATCAAGGCATCTTTTATGGAATAATCAATAATAAATTCGCCATTTGGCCCCACTGGTTCAATTTGTTTTAGTCCACCAAAACGACTTCCCATCCCCGCGGCTAAAACAACTAATGTTTTATCTCTCATAATCATTTTCCTTTCTTAAGTCCTTTATAATTCTTTAAAAATTTCTTAATTCCAAATCTCTTATTAAAAGCAACACTAACAAAACGATCTTCAGAAGCAATAACTACTCCTCGACCATAAGTTAAGTGAGTAACTATGTCACCACTTTTATATTCTTCATCTTTTTCATTATAAAATTCGTTTTTCGCAATTTTCTTTTCTTCTACAACATTTGATTCTAAATATTTAGGATCAATTTCGCCAATAAAACGAGAAGGAGGATTAAGCATATCTTTACCATAAAGCATTCTCAATTTTGCATTGGTAATATAAAGTCTTTCTTTCGCTCTGGTAATTCCTACATAGCAAAGTCTTCTCTCTTCTTCTATTCCATTTTTTTCATCAAAAGAATTAATATGAGGCATAATGCCTTCTTCCATTCCAACCATAAATACTACTTTAAATTCAAGTCCTTTAGCGGAATGAAAAGTCATTAAAGTTATCTCATCATCTTCTTCCCTATGTTCCGTTACATCGGCGATTAAACTAACTTCATCTAAAAAATCTTGTAAATTAACACTACCCGTAATATTTTGATAATTTTCGGTAATACTTCTAAATTCCATTAAGTTTTCTAATCTAATATCAGCTTCTAAAGTATGTTCTTTTGAGATAGCATCTTTCATACCACTTTTCTCTAATACTAAATCAATTAATTCTGTCAAAGATAAATTTAGAGAACTTTCGGTTAATTCTAAAATCATATTCTTAAATTCTAACTCTTTCCCACTTTTAATCGCTTCAAAAAGAGAAATATTTTCTTTTCTACTAACTTCATATAAATTCAAAATAGTTTTAAGCCCTATTCCTCTTTTAGGCTCATTAATAACTCTTTCTAATGATATATCATCATCATGATTAGCAATTAACTTTAGATAACTAATTAAATCTTTAATCTCTTTTCTTTTATAAAAATAAAAACTACCTACTACTTTATATGCTAAATTATTTTTAAGTAATGCTTCTTCATAAATCCGCGATTGCGCATTGGTTCGATAAAAAATAGCAATATCTTTTTTTTGATAACCACTTTCTAGTAAATTCTTTATTTCATTAATAACAATATTAGCTTCTTGCAACCCATCATTACTTCTTAAATATTTAACTTTAACTCCTTCACCCAATTCACTATAAAGATTAACTTCTTTTCTTTCTATGTTATTTTTAATAACCGAATTAGCAACATTTAAAATAGTCGTTGTGCTTCGATAATTTTGATTTAAAACAATTACTTTAGCATCTTGATAATCTTTTTCAAAATTTAAAATATTTTTATAATTAGCTTGTCTAAAACCATAGATAGCTTGATTTTGATCACCAACTACAAAAATATTTCGATACTTTCCCGCCAATAATTTAATTAATTTATATTGAACTTCATTAGTATCTTGATATTCATCTACTAAAATATAACGATATTTCTCTTGATATAAATCTAATATATCTTTATTTTTAATAAATAATTCTACCGGTAATTTTAATAAATCATCAAAATCAATAACATTGTTTTTCTTTAAAGTTTTTTCATAAGCAAAATAAATAGAAGCTGCTTTCTTTTCTACATCACTTAAAAAATATTTAGTTATTTCATTTTCACTTAGCATCTCATTTTTAATAAAACTAATTCGGTTACGAACATAAGAAGGAGATATTTCTTTAGGATCTATTTCTAATTCTTTCATTGTTTTTTTAATAATGGTTAATACATCATCAGAATCCATAATTGTAAAATTTTTACTTAAACCTAACTTTTCATAATTTTCCTTAATAATTCTTAAGCCAAAAGAGTGAAATGTTCCGACAAAAGCATAAGAATCATCTACTAATTTTCCTACTCTTTCTTTCATTTCTTTCGCGGCTTTATTAGTAAAAGTAATAGCTAAAATATGACTACTATAAATACCCTTATCAATAAGGTAAGCAATTCTTGTTGTTAAGACTTTTGTTTTGCCAGAGCCAGCTCCCGCTACAACAAGACATGGACCATCAACATGCATGACAGCTTCTTTTTGCTCTTTATTTAAATTGTCTAAATATTCCATAGTCTCTACCTCTATAAATATTGTATCAAATTTCTCGTAAAAAGTCTTTAATTTTATCACTTAAAGCCTTTCTCATTTCCGTAAAAACTGAACCTTTTATTTTAAAAGTAGAGAAAGTTCATTACTATCACTCTATTTTTTCTTTACTATTTATGCTAAAAAAATTTTACAAGTTGCTTTTACTCAAACTCCCCGAGTTTAATATAAAAGTATTGCATGCAAAACAAATGTTTGATGCATTTTTTATGGATACATTTGAAATATATCAGGTGTTTTCCCTTTCGATTATCAAAAGATATGACAAAAAGAGAAGTTTTTTAGTTTATTATAATTCTCCTATTATTCTTTATAGTAATCATCTTACTATTTAGATAATAAAAACATCTGATTTCAACAATCGTTGATTTCAGATGGTCCATAAGGGATTACATCTGATTCACACAATCAAATGTATCCTTTTTTTATTTTATGCAAGTTTCCTTGACATATTCATAATAACATAAAAGCGCCATTTTATCAAGCATCTATTTGTACTCGTTTTTTCCGAGTTTTACATCTATCTGGTGTTCTTGGAGGGAATCGAACCCTCGGCCTTACGCGTCGGAGGCGTACGCTCTATCCAACTGAGCTACAAGAACAAC
>CANRKS010000068.1 GCA_947631285.1 uncultured Bacilli bacterium
AGAAAGTGGAAAGAACTTTTTAAAAGACTTATTGACCGGGATAAAATTATCGGGCTTTTTCGATTTTATTTAGTGAATAAGCAAAAAGAGGTTTACTTTTAGAGCCTTTTATAATATAATTAATATTGAAGTTTTTACTTAGATAAAAAAGTTTCCGATTTTTATCTCAGTTTAAACCAATTTAAAAGAAAGGAAGGAAAAAAATGGCCTTAAAAAAAGAAGAAAAAGCCAAAATTATTAAAGATTTTGCCAAAAGTGCAAATGACTGTGGTTCTGCTGAAGTTCAAATTGCTATTTTAACTCATGAAATTAATAATTTAACTGAACATATGCAAGAACACAAACATGATTATCATTCTAAAAGAGGCTTACTAATGAAAGTAGGTAGAAGGAAAAAATTACTTAACTACCTAAAAGAAAATGATGTAGTAAGTTATCGAGAAGTAATTAAAAAATTAAACTTAAGAAAATAATAAAGGCACTGTCAATTTTTAGTGTCTTTTTATATTTAGAAAAGAGGTAGGAAATGAAAAAAGTATTTGAATTAGACTTTTACGGAAGAAAGATAGTTGTTGAACATGGAGAATTAGCAAGAAGAGCTCATGGCAGCGTTTTAGTTAGAGTAGGTGATACTGTTGTATTAAGCACAGCGGTTGTTTCTGACAATGTAAATATTTTATCTGATTTCTTTCCATTAATGGTCTTATATAACGAAAAATTATATTCAGTAGGAAAAATACCTGGAGGCTTTATTAAAAGGGAAGGAAGACCAACTGATAATGCGACATTAGCAGCTAGAATGATTGACCGACCTATGCGGCCTTTATTCCCTGATGATTTTCGTAATGAAGTTCAAATTGTAAATACTGTTTTAAGTGTTGATCAAGATAATATTCCTGAATTAGCAGCTTTATTTGGATCATCTCTAGCAACATGTATTAGTAAAATACCATTTAATGGTCCTGTTGCAGCCGTTAAAGTTGGACGTGTAGATGGTAAATTTGTTATTAATCCAACGGTTGAAGAAGCCGAAAAAAGTGATATTGACTTAACCGTAGCGGGAACAATGGACGCTATTAATATGGTGGAAGCAGGAGCTAAAGAAGTATCAGAAAAGGATATGTTGGAGGCCCTTCTTTTTGGCCATGAAGCTGTAAAAAAATTAGTAGCTTTTGAACAAGAAATCATTGATGAAATTGGGGAAGAGAAAATGGAATACCCTAAATTAGAAATTAGTGAAGAATTAAAGAAAGAAGTTACGAAAAAAATAGAAGATAGACTTAATGAAGCTATGCATATTAAAGAACAAAAGGAAATGTATGATGCGATTTCCGAAATAAAAGAAGAGTTATTAAATTCTTATGAAGAAGAATTTAAGGATAGTTTAAAAGATGCTGAATTAAAAGAGCTAATTACTAAAGTAACTTTAATATTTGAAGAAGTTCGCTATAAAGTATTTAGAAAAATTATTGTAAAAGAAAAATTAAGAGCGGGAGGTCGAAAATTAGATGAAATTAGACCATTAAGTGCTAGTATTGATCTTTTACCAAGAACTCATGGTTCAGCTTTATTTACAAGAGGAGAAACGCAAAGTTTATCAATTACAACATTAGGAGCCTTAGGAGAAAGTCAAATGTTAGATGGTCTTTCTCTAGAAGAAGAAAAAAGATTTATGCTTCATTACAATTTTCCTCAATTTAGTGTTGGAGAAACAGGCCGTTATGGAAGTCCAGGAAGAAGAGAAATTGGTCATGGAGCTTTAGGAGAAAGAGCTTTACTTCAAGTTATTCCTTCAGAAGAAGAATTCCCTTATACCATAAGAGTTGTTAGTGAAATACTTGGTAGTAATGGTTCTTCAAGTCAAGCTAGTATTTGTGCTGGTTGCTTAAGTTTAATGGCAGCTGGAGTTCCAATAAAAGCTCCCGTTGCGGGCATTGCCATGGGACTTATTACTAATGAAAAGAAATATGTTATCTTAACGGATATAGAAGGTATGGAAGACCATTTAGGTGATATGGATTTTAAAGTAGCGGGTACAAGAAAAGGTATTTGTGCTTTACAAATGGATATTAAAATTGATGGGGTAAATAAGAGTATTTTAAAAGAAGCTTTAGAACAAGCGAAGAAAGCTCGCTTAGAAATATTAGATTTATATGAAACAGTTATTAAAGAGCCACGCAAAGAATTAAGTAAATATGCGCCAAAAATTGAAACCTTTACCATTGATCCTGAAAAGATTAAAGACGTTATTGGTCGAGGTGGCGAAATGATTACTAAAATTATTTTAGAAGCTAGTAATGTTAAATCAGTTAATGATAAAAATGCCGTTAAAGTTGATTTAGAAGATGATGGTCGGGTTATTATTTATCATACTGATAAAGAAATAATTGCTAAGACTAGACAAATGATTGAAGATGTAGTTAAAGAAGTTGAAACAGGTAAAATCTATACGGGTCGGGTTGTTAAAGTTGAAGATTTTGGTTGTTTTGTTGAATTATGGCCAGGTTGTGAAGGAATGGTCCATGTTTCTCAACTTGATTATAAAAGAGTTAATAAACCAAGCGATGTTGTTAAAATAGGTGATGAAATAATGGTTAAATCTTTAGGATTTGATAGTAAAGGCAGATTAAATTTATCAAGAAAAGAAGCTTTACCGAAAATGGATGCTAAAGAAGAAAAGAAAAAATAAAGATAAAGGAGTCTTATGATGGAGTTATTAAGTATATTATTTATTGCATTTATTATTCTTGTTTTAGGTTCAATAAAGCAAATTAACGAATATGAAAGAGGAATTAAATTTCGGTTTGGTAAATTTGCAAAAATATTAGAACCAGGTTGGAAATTAGTTTTTCCTATTATTGAGTCATATAAAAAGGTAGATATTAGAACTAAAGCTTTTGATGTACCTAGTCAAGAAGCTATTACAAAAGATAATGTATCTGTTCAAATCAATGCGGTTATATATTATAAGATATTTGATGCATCTAAAGCCATTTTGGCGGTGGAAAACTTTCATTATGCCATCGGTCAACTTGCTCAAACAACAATGCGAAATGTTGTGGGATCTGTTTCTTTAGATGAACTACTTGCGGAAAGAGATAAAATTAGTACCGAAATTTGTAAAATTATTGATGAAGCATCTGACCCTTGGGGTATTAAAGTAGAAAATGTCGAATTAAAAGATATTTCTTTACCGGAGGATATGAAAAGAGTTTTAGCTATTGCGGCTGAAGCTGAAAGAGAAAAATTAGCAGTAATTACAAAAGCTGAAGGAGAAGTAGAGGCTTCCAATAATTTAGCTAAAGCAGCGGAAATAATGAGTAAAACTCCTGGAGCACTTCATTTAAGAACTTTATCTACTTTAAGTGATATTAGTGCCGATAAATCAAATACTGTCTTATTTTGTTTACCAATAGAAATTTTAGAAGCAATTGAAAAGGCCAATAAGAAAAAGTAGCAATACTTTTTTTCTTTAGGAATTATAATGACAAAAGAAAAATTACAAATAGTTTATGAAGATAAATATTTAATTGTGATAAATAAAAAGAGTGGCATTTTAACTATTAGCAATGATAAAGTTAAAGATGCCACTTTATATCGTCAAGTTTCTTTATATGTTAAAAAGCAAAACAAGAATAATAAGATTTTTATTGTTCATCGTTTAGATAAAGATACTTCGGGATTAATTATATTTGCGAAAAATTTAGAAATAAAAAAGGCCCTTCAAGATGAATGGGCTAATGTAAAAAGAGAATATACGGCGATTGTTCAAGGAGTCGTAGCGAAAGAAAAAGATACGTTAAAGAATTATTTAAAAGTGACAAAAACTCATTATGTATATATAGCGCGGGGTAAAGACGGGGTATTAGCAATAACTAATTATGAAAAGATAAAAAGTAATAAGCTATATAGTGTTTTAAAAATTAATATTGAAACCGGAAAAAGGAATCAAATCAGAGTTCAATTAAAAGGCATTAATCATCCTATTGTGGGTGATAAAATTTATGGCGAAAAGAAGAATAAAACTGTTAAAAGATTATGCTTACATGCCAATTATTTAGAATTTAAACATCCTATAACAAAGGAAATAATTAAATTAAAAATTGAAGATCCTCGAATCTTTAAAAAATTAATAGATTATTAAAACTCTTAAATGAGTTTTTTTTATACCATAAAAAAAGCTGGCTACTTAGCAGGCGTAGCACTAGCTTTTACTTGTCTTGTTTCTCCAGTTCTTTCCCAACCATCTAATTGTTCAAGTTGACTCCAT
>CANRKS010000069.1 GCA_947631285.1 uncultured Bacilli bacterium
GACAAGTTACTACAATTTTACTAGGCAAATGAGTAATACGCACTGCTGAATTAGATGTATTAACTGATTGACCACCAGCCCCACTAGAATGATAGACATCAATTTTTAAATCACTTTCTTTTAGCTCTATTTCGGGAGTTTCAGAAAATTCAGGCGTTACACTAACTGATGCAAAAGAAGTATGTCTCCTTTTACCAGCATCAAAAGGAGAAATACGCACTAAACGGTGAACCCCATTTTCGTGTTTTAAATATCCATAAGGAGACTCGCCTTTAATTAAGATTAAAACAGCTTTAATCCCCGCTTCTTCGCCCATAGTTTTATAAATAATATCGTATTGATAATTATATTTTTCGCAAAATCTTTCATACATTCTTAAAAGCATCGAAGCCCAATCACATGATTCTGTTCCTCCGGCTCCAGGATGAATTTCTAAATAACATGGAAGATTATCGTAAGGTCCATTTAAATGGACTTCTTTTTCTAGTTCTAAAATACTATCCTTTAATTTATGATATTCTAAAGTATATTCTTCTTCCTTTAAATCATCCTTTAGCATTTCTAAAGCTTCTATACTCTCAAATAGACTAAGATAATTACCTACTATTTTTTTTATCCTTGCATATTCTTTATTAATTTTATTAGCTTGATCAAAATCATTCCAAAAATCTTCTCTATTAATTTCTAATTCTAACTCTTTAACTTTTCCTTGTAATAAAGGAATGTCAAAGTGACCTCCCAATACTTAATAAGGTTTCTTTTAATTCACTTAATTCCATTTTATTTCTCCACCGTAACTATTTGTGATACTTCCCCTTCACTATAAGAAATCTTAATAACATCATCTTTCTTTAAGAAAGGAAGAATATTTTTCTCAATACTTATCTTACAATAATATAAGTTATCATCTGTATCAGTTATATAATAATTAGTATTACCATCAATAACAGCACTAGTGATATTTTTAATAGTAATAGTTGCTTCTTTTAAATTATTAGTATCAATTGTTGCGTTTTCCCCTAAATATTTTTTCGCCGCGGCTTCAATACCTAAAGATGCATCACTAACAACAACTTTTTGATAATCAGCAACATCAATAAAAGCATACATTTTTACTAACCCTGCATCATCTTTTAAACTTAATAAATAAGTTGGCTTATTATTTAAATTAATTAAAAGAGGGAAAGAAGCATCATAGTCTTTTTCTTGAACTAAACCTTCGGCTGAGGCCATAGCGCTAAATTCTTCGGCCCCAGGAGCTAAATAATAATTAGCTTCTTTTGTTCTTAAATTAACTAAAACAAATCCTAAATTTGATTCATCACTAGAAACAGAAGTAATGCCCGTATATAAATAAACGTCATCATCCATAACTAAATAATTATAACCATCTGTAGTATTAATAACATCTTTTTGACCAAAAATAGAATTTAAATAACCATTACGATATTCTCCCCAGTTATCTATTTGTTCAATAATTAAATCCGCACTATAAACATGATCAACCCAGGTAGGAATATCTTCTACTTTATATTTTTGACTTTCTCCCGTAATAGGATTTAAAATAACGGCCCCACTTATCTCTTTTTTTAAACCTACTCCTATATATTTAATTGTTGGAATAATCCAATAAGGATTTCCTTCATTATCAATTTCAAAAGAAGCATCATCAAAAATAGTTGTTGGATAAGTAAAACGTAGTTTACGATCTAAATTTTCCAAAAAGAAAGCACTTGGCATAAAACGCATACCATCTTTAAGCTCTTCTAAAGAAGATTCTCCCGTAACTGAATCCACTTTAATATATCCTTTAATTCCTTCTTTTCGATTAGTTAAATATTTAATAAAATCAGCATATTCTAAAGGAGTAACTCTAACTATTTCATTATTATAGTTTATTTGACTATAAATATCACTTACATAAAATTGACTAACCCAACTAGTAAATTCACCCATTTTTCGATCTCCTAATTTTTGACTACTTTCTTTATCAATTAAAGGTGTTTTACTAAAATCAACTAAGGGGATATCTTTAACAAATTCATGATTTAAAGAAACACTAATTCTATTACTATAACTCTTCGCATTAAATAAAGGGGATAAGAAAAAATTGATGGCATTTATAAGGATGAATACACTTATAATTCCAAGGCCAACAAATAGAAAAGTTTTATTTAAGGAAGTGATTCTAAAATTCATAAATTCTTTAACACTTGTCATAAATGTTAAAGAAGTAAAAACCATCACTAAGAAAAACAAATAAAACCAAAAAGCAAAACTACTTAAATTAAGGGGAGGCAAAAATAAATAGAATAAAATTAGTCCCACTACTAAAGTTATCATAATATTAAAGATTGTCTTTTTCATTTTCTTTTCCTTTCTAACTAATTACGGTTGGTAATAAATAAGAAAATAAAGGTATATTTCTCATAATACCAAAAGTAATAACTATTATTAATAATGTATATGTTATTTTATTATTTAATACTATTTTTTTTTGAAAGAGTATTTCTAATAATTTCCAGATAAAAAAACCAATTAATAGGATAAATACTAAAGGATTAAAACGAAATGCTTGATAAAAATCGAAATTTATGAGAGAAAAAATCATTCTTGTAATTCCACAACCAGGACAATATAGGCCAGTAAAGTAATGAATAGGGCATGGTATACCAATATGATATTTTTGACTTAAAAAGTAATATGCTAAAATAACTATAATTAATATAACTACCTTAGATATTACTTTATAAATCTTTTTATTAATCGGCAAATTTATTTAAATCGCTTTGAATAATACAATAACTAACAATTGATAAACCAAATATTGCTAATACTAAATATAAAACGGAATTATCACTGATATCTTTATTATGTAATTTTCCAGCTTCATACATTTTCTTACCCATTTTATAATTCCAATAATAACTGTATATTCCACAAGTTATTATGGTATAAAGAAGAGCAAGACCACCATTAGCAGTTTCCCGATCATCACTTATGTGATTACTTTCATTGGTTAAACATATAAACCAATATAAGCCATAAATTCCACAAGTTATTATGGATAAGATTACCGCCATTGCAATATCTCTTTTATAAATGCCTGTATCATTAGTTGGAGCACCACAATTAGGACAAGCTTTAGCTGAGTCATCCATTTCTTTTCCACATTTTACACAAAACTTACTCAAAATAATTACCTCACATTTCTTAACTATAGTATAGCAAAGTCACCTATTTTTGTAAATTAATTATTAAAAAAACCAGTAAAAATTTTACTAGTTCTTTTCTTCTTTATTTAAATGTATTGCTCCCGCAATTAACAAGCCTAAGACAACTAAAGAACTTAGCACAACCACTACAATAGCAACTGGACTAATCTTTTTACTTGCATCAATTGGAGTACTCGTTTGTGTATTACCAGCGCTAATTATGGTTTGATAAGCAATATAAGCTAAATCTTCATTGTCACTATCAGCATATTCACTGGCACATTCGGTATCTCCACCATCTTGAACGCAAGTATATATGTCTTTAGAAAGATCATATAATTCTTCTGCTTTTTTAGCATGACGTGTATCTTTATAAATATCAGTACAACTACTATCGCCACCGCTTTTTAGACAAGCAGAAATTTGACCAGTAATAGTTTGTTCTAAAGCTTCTTGGGCTTCTTTTTCATAATCAGCATCAACATAATCTTCTAAACACTTATTTTTGCCAGCAGAAATACAACCAACAACATCTTTATCCCCTTTTTCATAAGCTTCATTTATAACACTTTCAAGGCTAGTACTATAACTAGCTGAAGCATATAAATCAGAAATGACAACAAATGGCGTACCATTGTATCCGGCATTAGAAAAACCAGCATCATTGAAAGCTAAGGCTGTCTTAGCGCCAACAATAAAATCTTCTCCAGGAGCCCAGTCATTATGATCAACATATAATTCTTTTTTTACCACTACAAATTTTTCGTTATAAGAATCTAATCCTTCTAAATACTCTAATTCCATTTCGCAGTAAGGGCATCCTCCGGCTTCAAAAATATATACTTTTACTTTTTCATCTTTAGCAAATACCATCATTGGTATTAAAAGTACTGCTAATAATCCTATTAAATATTTCTTCACTTTAACCTCCTAAATTAAATATATCATTTTTAAAAACTTATTACAAGAAATATAACTAAATTATTTATCTTTTTCAGCTAATATTCGAGCCATTTTAACTCCTGAGGCTGAAGCCATCATTAATCCTCTAGT
>CANRKS010000070.1 GCA_947631285.1 uncultured Bacilli bacterium
AGTGAATGTCACCTCTAAGAATTTAGACTTGACACTCTATCAATGATTGAGTGTCATATTTTTATTGCTATTACCAATAAGGTAAGGAGTAATAAATGTTAGTAATGCATTGGAAAATTTTTAAAATAAAAGCCTTAGTTTTCATTTTCAACTTATTGCTTAATCTTTACTAAACCTAGCCTAGCTAGGTATTTTTTATATGCAAAAAAGAAGAAACTTGCAAATTAACTCAAGTTTCTTCCTCTTCCCTTTTTATCTATTCAAAATGGTTTCTTTATCTAGATAACCCGTTAAATTCATTATCGTGAGCTTCATAATAATCAGGACTAGTTGGATAAAGATTTATTCCTTGCATTTCCATCATGGCTTGTTCCTCTCGAGCCTTTTCTATTTCTGACCATTTTGGTTCGGTAGTTGGAGCCATAAAATCACGACGAGATTTAAATGATTTATCATAGCATTCTTTTAATTCTTGTAATATTAATTTATAATCATGTACTGTTTCTAAAGAGGTTTTTGCACTCTCTTTAATATTTTGACTATCTTGTGTCATTTTTTTATCTCCTTTATTTAAATTCTATTAATGTTTATCTTGTAACATGTTAAGTAAATCAACTTTAAACATATCTTTAGAAGCATTTTTCTTACTAATCATAATTCCTTTATAAGTTGTAAGCTCAGACATATGACCTTCTAGTAAAATGTCTGCTGGTGTAATTTCTTCAAGAATTACAACTTGTTCTTTATGATGAACAGTATATATTAATTTTACTTCTCCATGAATTTGTGTAAACATTTTATCACTTGGTAATCTTAATTCATATTTTTCAGTATTTTTAGAAGATTCAATTTTTTCTCCTAAAAAATTACCATTTCTTAAAGCTGGATAAAATTCAAAGTTTAATTTTTTAAAAGCTAACATATTATATTTTTTTAAAGCTCTTTCTAATTTTTTAAATTCATTTTCATTAACGTAATCTAAAACGTATCCTTTCATAATGTCTACCCCCTTAATTACGCTATAAGTATAGCACAAATAAAAACAAATGTCAACCATTTGTATAATTTAATAATATTTTAACAAATAATTGGCAATTTGCATTTTAATTTGATATAATTATACGCTCATTTTTTTGACATTATTTTTGCTTTAATTTAACAATCGTTTCACCTACATTCCAATTATTTAAACGATAGCTTAGAACTAATTTATGTTCCTTTAAAATTTTATGCACTTCATTCGTTAAAATATTGGTACTTTTACCGTGAATAATTACTACTTCCTCTTCTCCCATTTTATAGTTATCTTGCAAAAATTCATTTACTAAAGCATAGACGACTGCGACTTCTTCCCCATGCAAATCTAAATGGGGCGTTTTACTGGTTAACATTAGTTCCTTCTTTGGGACTTGCATTCATATTAGAATTAGAATTTAAAGAAGGATCAGGAGTTTGGCTTGAAACATTTTGCTCTTTTCCTTGTTCACTCATATTATTAATAGGATTATTACTAGCCCCAAATTTATTATCATAATAAGTAGATACTTCCGAAATACTAGGAATAGACATACGAGAAGTTAGCTTCGTCGTACTTAAAGAAGCCGCGATGGTTGCATACGCAATAGCCTTTTCTAAACCAAAATTACGTCCCATGGCATAAATGAAAGCTCCAGCATATACATCACCAGCGCCATTAGTATCAACAATATTAGTTTTAACTACGGGCATAATTTTAACTTGACCATTTATGGCATACATTGATCCTCTTTCACCTAAAGTAACAATAACTTCCGCTTTACTAAACTTTTGCCTTAATTTATTATAAACATTAACTAAAGTTGTACTATTATTAAAGTCGATTAAAATATTACTTAAAGCTTCGGCCGTACTTTTATTACAAATAATAAAATTAACATATTTACAAAGTTCTATAACTTCATTATTAACACTATTTACGACTAAATAACTAGGAACATTAGGGTATTTATCAAAAGCTGTTACTGAGGCATTAAAATCATTACCATCAACTAAAATAATATCGGGAGCCATACCAAAAGCGTATTTCTTTAAATAAGCATTACTAAGAATTTCAAAAGTCGTTCTATTTTTACTTGTCGTATTTAATATAACAATCGATTGACCAGTTCCTTTATCATAACTAGTTTCAATATATTCTGTTTTAACGCCAACATTTTCGTATTCTTTTTTAATTTTATTCGCTGCATCATCAGGCCCTAATACACTGGCAATATAGGCTTCTACTCCCCATTTACCTAATAAATAAGCAATATTTCCAGCATGACCGCCCCCACATTCATTTTTTTCTGTTATTTTAATTGTTTGATTTTCTTTAAATGCTTCATTAATTGAACATGTCGTTTCAAGTAATGAACTGCCAATACACAACACTTTCATTTAATCGACCCTTACCTTCTTTTATCATTATACAATAGAATTTCTATTTTTAAAAGAGGGACTTCAAAATATCGCTGATAAATTTCATCCCTTCAAAAACGACATTTTCCACCCCAGATGTAAGATTATCACCAAGGTTAGACATCGGGCTACTATAATCTTTACTTTCCGTATTTAAAAATGACGTTATATCAATCTCTTCACCTTTTTGCACTTTTTCTTCAAATTCTTTAATTCCTTCTTCCGTAATAACTACTTTATCTCTAATCTTACTTTCATAATATCCGCTGGCCCCCGCAATATACAAGGCCATAAAAACGATAAACAGACATCCTAATATTTTTAAAATAGGATTAACTTTTTTCTTTTTCAATATTTTCTTCCTCCCTAATATAATCCGCTAATATTTTAGCTAAGACTTTTAAGCTATTATTAACTTCACTTATATTGTTATACTGCCCTCCTACCTCAATTAACATAGCGTACTCACTAAAATCTTGATTATAAATGCCATTGACCCCTTTCCCACTTTTTTGCATAATACCCCGACACAATGTCTCATTGTAGGCATCTATTTTCGCTCTTAAATTTTTAGCTAAAGCTAAATTGGGCTCATAATTATCATGATCAAGACCAACGACAAACAAAAGACGAGCATACTTTTCATTATCAATCGTGGTCGTCGTCTTTTCATAAATAGATGAATCGCGATGCAAGTCGATATAATATTTTAAAGAAGGATTATCTTCTTTCGCCTTCTCCATAAAAGAACGTGATATTTTATAACTACTACCATATTTTAAATTAAGAGCATGAAGGGCATCAGCAATATTCTCTTCCTCCACTATAGTTCTTATGCCTTCTTCTTCTAAATATTCTTTTAACATTTTACTTGCAACCCAAACACCAGATGAAATATTATAAGGCTCAAATAAATTACTCTGATACTTCTCTTCTTGATGCGTATTATAGATATATAAGATAGGTTCTAAAGAATTCACATCTTCTAATACTTCTTCTTTATTTTCTTCTTTCATAACCGGTGTAACTTTTTCTCTTTCAATATTAAAAGCATACTTTAAAAGAAAATCGACATCATCTAAATCATTTTGATAATTTCCTAAATTATCACTAATTAAAAAACTAATTAAAGTATCATTATTAATAAGATGATGATCATATAAATATTTACAAGAAAAAGCAACACTAATTAAAAAAACACCTATATAAATAATCCCATTAGATTTTCTTCTTTTACTTTTAAAATGCTTCATTATAACCACCAATTATATTATAAATAATGATCTAAAATTATTATGTCTATTTATGTCTTTTTCCTAACATTTTTAATTTTCTTGCACATTGACATATTTTTTGATAAAATTAATATGAATTTTTAAGGAGGGATTTAATTGCCAAATATCAAAAGTTCTAAAAAAGCTGTTAAAGTTATTGCTAAAAAAACAGATGAAAATCATGAACTAAAGATGAGAGTTAAAAATTTAATTAAATCTTGCGAAAAAACAATTGCTGAAGGGAATAAAGAAGAAGCTACAAAAGTATTCCGTGATTTCCAAAAAACAATTGACAAGGCTTGTCAAAAAGGTTTAATTAAAGAAAATAAAGTTGACCGCGAAAAACAACGTTTAAATGCAAAAATTAAAAATATGAAGTAGTTTACGAGACTGCTGAAAAAGTAGACAAAGATTACTGTAAAAAACGACAGTAGTCTTTTAATTTGGTATAATATATGTATA
>CANRKS010000071.1 GCA_947631285.1 uncultured Bacilli bacterium
GCAATATATAAATGATTAAAAAACTAGATTTTATCTAGGCTAATTCATTTTTATTTTTCTAAACTGTCAAAGTAGGGATTAATTATTGAGTTAGAAAAGCCAAAAAAGGCTTTTTTTTTATATTTTCCAGTGTTATAATTTTTATAGGAGGTAGGAGAAAAATGAATAATATGTCAAGAATGCAAATTATTGGTCTTGTAGTAGTATTAATTTTAACAGTACTTGGTGGAGTACTTATAGTTAAAAAATCGAAGAAGCATAATTTAGTTAAATGGGTTGGCTTATTCTTATTCTTAGGTATTTGCTTAACCTGGGTTTTTGGCTATGGATACTATAATGGCACTGAATTTTCGGATGCTGGTTGGATGTATCGTCAAGGTTTAACAGATCTTCCATATTTAGTATATCAAGCTTTAAAGTTCTCACTAGATAAAATTGTCTTCTTACTAGTATTAGGTGGTTTTTATGCCGTTCTTAGTACTTGTAATGGCTATAAAAAATTAGTTTCTTTTATGGCCGAAAAATTAAAAGGAAAGGAAACTATAACTATTATTGTCGCATCTTTAGTATTTACGGCAATGACATCAGTTTTAAGTCAAAGTTTTGTTGGCTTAGTATTTGTCCCATTTGTTATTTCTGTTTTACTAGAAATGAAGTTGGATAAAATTACAGCTTTTTCCACTACATTTGGGGCAATTCTTATTGGTTTACTAGGAGCTACTTATGGTAGTGAAAGCTTATATTACTTTAACTATTATACTAATATTAGTTTAACTACGGGAATTTTATACCGGTTAATTATATTAGTTGTTGCATTTGTCTTATTTAACTTTTTTACCATTCTTCATGCTAAAAAAGTTCTTAAAGAAAATGTTAATGAAGTAGAAGCTGATCCTTTTAAAGTTAGTAAAGTTAAAGAAAAAGCTAAGAGTTGGCCAATTGTTGTTTTATTTGCTCTTATGTTTGTCCTAATTATTTTAGGATATATGAAATGGGAAAACTATTTTGGAATTAGCATATTTACTAAATTCCACGAATGGTTAATGAATCTTAAAATTAAAGATTTCTCAGTATTTGGAGCTTTATTTGGAACATTTGGAAAAACTAGTGATTATGGAGCATTTGGAAATTGGAATTTATTCCATATCTCTACTATTTTAATAGTTTTAGGAGTAATTATTGCTTTAATTAATCGTGTTAAATTCAATGATTTCATTACTGCGGTAGGTGAAGGTGTTAAGAAAATGCTTTTCCCAGTTGGTATGTTTGTTGGAACTTATATGGTAATGGCAGCTGTTTATATGGCTGGTACTATGCCAACAATTACTAATTTAATTATGAAATTATCAAGCGAATTTAACCCATTTGTTACAGCTTTAGATGCTTTAATAGTTAATACATTCCACCCAGATTTAGGATTAACTGGTTACTTAGTTGGTAGTTATTTAGTTAGTGCTTATGCTGCTAATATTGAAATAATTCATACAATCTTTATAACTCTATATGGTTTTGTAGGATTAGTTGCTCCGACGAGTGGTATTCTTTTAATCGGACTTTCATATTTAGATATTGACTATAAGACATGGCTAAAATATATTTGGATGTTTGTTCTAGGTATTTTAGTAATCTTACTTGTTTTATTCACCGTGATGTTTTATATTTAAAAATTAAAGAAGAGAAAAAACTCTTCTTTTTTTGATTCATTAAAATTAATTTTTAAACATATTTTTCTTTTAATAAATTTAAGATTATTCCTAAGAATAAAAAATTAATTAAAGTATTAGTTCCTCCATAGGATAAAAAAGGAAGAGGAATACCCATAATAGGAAGTAATCCTAAATTCATACTAATATTATAAATTTGATGAAAGAGGAAAATACTAAAGTAGGAATAGGCAAAAATTTTAACTTTAGTATTTTTATTTTTATTTATAAGATAAATAAAATAAAGATCAAAAGCTAAAAATGATAAAATAATTACAAGAGCAGAAAAAATACCATAATTACCAATAGAAAAGGCAAAGAAGAAATCAGTCGGGGCTTCCGGGATATATAATAAAATTTTATTAAGACCTACTCCCCAAAATGAGGAGGCTCCAATGGTGGTTAAAGCATTTTCTAATTGATAACTGTTGCCACTGGCAAAATTAATAAGACGGTCCATTCGATAAAAGAAGCTAGTTCCTAAAATTTTAATTAAAATATCTTGATAGTTAAAATACATAATAAAGAAAGTAGTAAGTCCCAAAACAAATAAAGAGATAAAAGTTATATACCACCATTTATTAATTTTCAAAAAAAGAATAGCAACGAGTAATATAATTAAGAAATTAATAATTGCTCCTGTATCGGGTTCTAAGAAAACCAAAATACTAGGAATTAAAGTAATAGTAAATAATTTTAAAATAATTTTTAATTCATCTTTAAAGTTTTTAATTTTTCCTTTACTAGTAATATTTACAAGTAGCATAGCTAAAGATAATTTAGCTAGTTCACTAGGTTGAAAAGAAAAGCCAAAAAGAGAGAACCAACATTTAGCGCCATTCGTAGATGTACCTAAAAATAGTACTAATATTAAAAGAACATTGGTAAAGATATAAAAGTAAAAAGAATATTTAAAGATATTTTTAATTTTTATTTTTTGCAAAATAAAAATAATTAAATAGCCTAATATAAACCAAATTAGTTGTTTTATTAAAGCATTATCATAAGAACTACTAATAAGTTTGGCATTATGCATATTAAAAAGACTTATTAGATTTAAAATAAGTAAAGGAATAAATAATAAATAATTAGCCTTTTTACTTTTACTCATATTTTTATTATGGTTCAAAAATAGTTATTTATCATAAAATATTAGTGTGGAGGGTATATAATGAAAGATTTGCCAAGAGTAACACCAGGAAAAATAAGCGATAATTTACATAATGCACAAGATCTGTTTTATGGAAATGAAAGAAATGCTATACAGCAAGATAGTTTAAGTATTATTAAAAAAATTAATGAAATCTTTTCTTCAAGTCATCATGTATATAAAAGTAGAGTAGATATAACTTTAAAAGATAAAGTTGTAGAAAAAACGATTGTTGGTAAAACTAGTACTGATTTAATAACTATAGATGGGGAACTTATTAAAATTATTGATATTTTAGATATTAAAAAAATATCATAAAAAAAATATATTAGACAATTTCGTCAATATATTTTTTTAATTGTTTAGCACTATTATCAAATATTATTTTTAATTGATTATCAATTTCTACAATTCCTTTAGCACCAAGTCTCTGAATGGCATCTTTATCAGCTAAAGTAACATCTCTTAATATAACTTTAAAACGACTCATATTGCATTCAGCATTAATAATATTATCTTCGCCACCTAAATAACCGATTAATTTGTTTTCCTTAATAGCAAAATCTTTTCTTGTTAATTTAAAGGCTACAGCTAATATAATAAGTATTACTATCGCAATGATAATATATTGAATAGTTGTACTCAAAATTAAATCACCCAATATAATTATACTACAAGAAGAGGATTTTTAAAAGAGGGTTATTATTTTAAGATAATTAAGATAAGATGATACTCACTATTTTAGAAATTAAACATAAATTAATAATGAGAATACATGAAAGGGTGAAAAGATGAATAATAATTCAGGAAATTCAAATTCTGGAAATTGTATTAATGAAATTTTAAGCATCATTTTAGTATTACAAGAAAATGCTTGTCCAGATAATTGCTTAGATACTTGCGATAGACCTATGCTTGGTGGCGGAAGTAATTGTCTTGTATGTAACACAAGACCAGTAATGCTTTATACGTGCTCAGGAAATGGAACTCCATGGAGTATGCCTATTAGCAAAGATGTTACAACTAATTGTAGTGAACAACCTTTAGGAGGTACTTGTTCAACAGTATTTAGAGTTGAAAAGATTGAAGGAAATTGCTGTACTTTTAGAGTTTTAGCTGAAAATACTGATCCAACTTCATTATATCCATATGTATCAACAAACTCATTCTTTACAATGGATTGTAGTTGTTTATGCAGTATTAGATGTTTATCTGATACTTATGTAGATTGTGTTTGCTA
>CANRKS010000072.1 GCA_947631285.1 uncultured Bacilli bacterium
CAGGCGTAGCACTAGCTTTTACTTGTCTTGTTTCTCCAGTTCTTTCCCAACCATCTAATTGTTCAAGTTGACTCCATTGATAACGATATTTTGTTACTTGTTTACTTGATACAGTTGGATTTACTTGAGTAGTATTTCCTTTTGTACAGATAGATTCAGGGCCTAAACCAATTTTATTATAACCAGCTGGACAATTATATTGAGTGTTTTTAATAGCATTTTGAGTATCGGTTCCGGTTGAAACACACTTACCATTACTTTCTTTAAATCCATCTGGACAATTTGTTTTTACACTTTTAGTTGGAGCAATTTCTTCATCACTAGTTGGATAACATTTATGATCTGTATTATTTATTTGATAACCAGCGGCACATGAGTAGGTAGGATTTACAGAAATTGTACTAGGTGTGTATTGATAACATTTAAGTGATGAACCACTACCAGATGGTGTTGATCCATTAGGACAACTGTAACTTGTTACAATACCATCTTTATAAGAGTAAGTAGCTCCACAATAGTAAGCATAAACTGTTTTTGTACAATTTGAACCACAAGATTGTTTTACTGAACCACTATAAGTACATCCTTTATAAGTATAATTATGTGGATAGTCATAGTAGTTATAGTAAGCAGCATTCTTTTTGTAACATTTTAGAGAGGATCCGCTGCCACTATATTTAGTATATCCATTAGGACATCCATAGTTAGCAACACTTTTAACTTCTACTCTGGAAGTAGTTGCTGCTTCACATTTACCAGTATTTTTATTATAAGTACCTTGACTACATTTTACTGTAGCATCGATAGCGGTACCTTTTTTATAACATTTAGTATTTTCGCCTTCCCCAGTTTTAGTATAACCAGCTTTACAACTATATTCAACTATTTCAGTAGGATCTATAGTTGTTGTTGAATCTTTTGTACAAGTTGTTTTATCTCCATCTAAATTATAATATCCATTAGGACAATTGTAACTTACAACTTTAGTAGCTGCTACGGTAGTTTCGTCACCTTTTACACAGATTGTATTTTTTCCACTACCAATTTTAGTATATCCACTAAGACAAGCATAAACGTTTTCATTAGCTAAATATGATTGTTTATATCTATATTCATTTACTAAATTTTCTGGTTCTAAGATATTTACTTTACAATTACCACTAACACATAATTGATTACATCCTAATTCTTCCGTTGTTTTAGCTACTTCGGTACCACAAACTAGGGTAGTAGTCATATGATATTTTCCATTAGTGTTTGTAACTGTAACATAACTTGCTTCGGTATCACAAGTTCTACCATTATAACCAAATGATAAGATTAAATTTTTATCAATTAATTGTTGTAAGGTATATTTTAATGTCATACCAGTTTCAGGTAATTCACTAATTAAGAAATATTCTTTAGATGTATCATGGAAGTAACGGAAATTGTCAATAAAGTCTTTAGTATAAAAGTCAGTGTTATTTAAAAGGTTATTAACATTACTATTATTACCGTTATCATAATTAACATTAGTTCCATTAGTATTATTTCGCGCAAATAGCCAAATAACAAGGAAGATAACTAAAGCAATAATAATAATTAAAACACCTTTTTTTAGTACGTTACCCCAGTCAATGCTTTTTTTAGGTTCTTCTACATACATATTATTCACCACCTTTAGTTAAAGACAATGTTGTCTCTTCTTCTAAATTTTCATTACAAACTTCGCCATAAACAATATTTCTCATGCTTGTTGCTGTTTGGAATAATTCATCCCATCTTTGATATTCAGGATCATCACCATCACCTAATTGACAGAAGGTAAACCATAATGGTCCAACAACATCATCCCAAGCAATAACGGCATCAGTTGCATCTTCAACTTTAGCTCTATTATTAAATTGTTCATCAACTGTTAAAACATTTTCTTCAAGACTATCTGGGATAGCTTCTAAATGATTTAATGGATTATCAAATGAATTAAGTGATTTTACAAATATTTCTAAATACATATAAGCTCTATTACTTAAATCAATATTATTTGGTTCAGCTAAACAAGCTTCAACAATTTCGACAAAACCTTGTAAGAATTCAGCTAAATCAGATCCTGCTGGAGCAATATATTTTAAAGCTTCAATCCGATTGAAATCTTCATTAGTAATGGCATTAATACCAGTTAATTTAGTATCAATAACATGAGCAGCAATATCATTCATTGTCTTATTTAAGGCAATAGACATTTCATCATTTTCATGAGTCATAATGTCTTTATTAGCAATACCAGCCACAAAACGAGTATAATCATTAATATTAGCGCCTTCGAATAAATTATAATCTTGTAATTTATGAGCATTATTAACAAATGATACAGCTTCATCAGTAGTTAAGTTTTGGGTAGCTCTAGCATTTTCATAATCTTCAATATAATTATAATTGAATTCTTGAGCTCGAGCATAACTTTCAACTCTAGCATCATAAGGTATTTGTTTTAATAAATCAATTTGATCAGCACTAAAGTTAAGAGCCATAAATGGAGCAAATGCTTCAGAATAACCTTTTTCTTCTAAGGCTCTAACTATTTCTGGATCACTATTTTGTAAAGCGATAAGCACTTCAGGAACTTCAGTTGGAACAGGTTCTGGAGTATTTTCTAAATTAGTATCGCTATATCCACCAGAAACATTTCCATTATTAGCTTTTTTACTACTGTTAAGACCAACAAGATAAGCACCAATAACTGTTGTTGCTGCTATAGCACCTGTTAAGGCCCAAGCAATAGCTCTTGCCACATATTCATTTTTAGTTCCTTTAACTGGAGTAGTATCTTCTACAGGAATATAATCATCTTCTTTAATAGCATCTATTTGACGATATAAATCTATTTGACCTCTTCCTATATTATAACTTCCATCTTCGTTAAAATTAAATCTACCATCATTTTCCATATTTTCATTTCCTCCCTTATTGCTTATTTCATCGCTGCGGGTAGTATCGTAACTTTCTTCTTCTATAAATTCTATTTCTTTTTCTTCTTCTTTTTCACTTTCTTCTAAAGTAATTGGTTTAATTCCTAAAGATTCCATATCTATATCCTTTAATAAATTAATATGATAATCTTCCATTTTATTTAATTCTTCATTTAATTTTTCTAAAATGTATTTCTTTTCTTCTTTAGATGTTTCACTACTAGCAAGGCCTGTAAGAAAAGTATTAAATCTTTCGGCATCTACTAACATTTCATAATAATATTTTGCTTTTTGAAGATTTGCCTTATTTCTTTCATAATTATTAACTTCTTTTTCTAAAGAAGCTAACTTAATGGTTTCTAAGGCATCATTTAATTCATTTATTTGATCGGTTATAGTTTTTGTTCCTCTTTTATACTTTTTAAGAACTTCTAAATCATGTTCTTTTTCACTAATTAATTTTTCAATATTTTGAATAGAACCATATCTTTCTAAAACCTTTTGTCTACTTTCAAAACGATTAATTTCTTCATTAAATTCATTAATACTTTCTTCTAAGTCTTTAATTTCAGTAATGCTTTTTCCTAAATCAAGAGATGCGTCTTTTAAAATTGCATGATTAAATTCATCTACTTTTAAGTTTCCAGCAATTATAATGGCTTTCTTTTTGGTCTTAGTTGTTTTAGATTTTCCTAAATTAGGTAATTCTTTTCTTAAATCTTCTAAAGAATCAACTTCTTTAAAAGGTTCTAAAATGTTTTTTAACTTTTCTATTTTTTGACCAGCATCAACATATTCTCTTAATTGTTCATTAGTAATTTCTGCATCAGGTAAAATGCTTTTAATACTTTCTCTTTTTTGTTTTAAAATTTCTATTTCTTCTTTAATATCGTGAATAACTTTTTGAATATTTTCCCTTAATTCACCTTTCATATCAAATCCCCCTTTGTGAATATGCCGTCTATAATACTATAATGTAAGCAAAATGTCAAGTATAAAGTGATGGTAAGCTAGTCTTAATAAAAAAGAGTAGAATAAAAAGTTAAATTCTCGAAATGGAGAAAATGGAGAATTTAGTTTTGTAATATAAATTGATTGTAGGCA
>CANRKS010000073.1 GCA_947631285.1 uncultured Bacilli bacterium
ACTGTTTGAGTTAGGTGCACTTTTAATTTAGAATTACGAAAAGTAATGCTATAAGTAAAAGGATGACAACGATTAAAAAATCTTTCTTATTCATCAAGCATCACCTCCAGTCTATAAAGATAGAGGTAGCACCCAACTATTAAATTTTGTTGAAAAAACTTCCTGGTACATTGATGAACCAATAAAAGTTTGATATTTTGTAATAGTTATGAAGCCCATAATTAGAAAAAGAAAAATAGAAGATTCAACTGAATTAGCTCACTCAATTGCGCTTGTTTGGAATACAACATATAAAGGAATTGTTGATGATGATTTTTTAAAGGAATTATTAGATTGCGAAAAGGAAAGTGCTGAAAGATTAAAAAATAATATAAATGATCAACCATATTATTATGTTTTAACTTTACAAGGCAAAATAATTGGCTGGATTTATTATACTTTAGATAGTGATAAATACAAAAAGGCTGCCGAAATACATTCTTTATATATTCTAAAAGAATATCAGGGAAATGGTTATGGCAACTTGTTATATAATTATGCTGTTAAAAATATTAGGAAAAAAGGAATAAATAAATTAATAATTGGCTGTTTAGAAGGTAACCCTTCTAATAATTTTTATAAGCATCTTGGGGGGAAAGTGGATAGGAAATCACTTATTTAGGGAAAAATATGTAGAAAATATATACTTATTTGAATTATAAAGTTGTGTTCTTTTCTTAAAGGGTTCATGGAAAGGTATTATTAATCTAAAGCTTGATTAGAAAATTAAATAGAGCATATCAAGAGGTTTAAAATTGGTAAAAACTGTTTACATTTGAGGGTTATCTTTTCTTTACATTTAACATATATTATTTTATAATTTACTTATATAATTAATTTAAAGAAGGAGATAAAATATATGAAAAAAATATCAATGAAAACAGCAGCTGGTGTATTATTAGTGACCGGTCTTACCGCTGCGGGAACTTATGCAGTAATAGCTAATGCTAATAAAGTAGATAACACTTATTCTAATGAAGTAAATAATGAAGAGTTTGCTGAAAAGTCTATTGTTGAAGAAGTAGTAACTCCAGTTGTTGAAGAAATAGATGAAGTTTCTGAAGCTTTAAATATGGTAAATGAAACTTCTGAAGAAGTAGAAAAAGCTAATAAAGAAGTAGAAAAAGCTGAAGCTGAAGTTACTAAAGCTAGTATTGAAGTAAAGGAAGCTGAATCAACTAAAAAGGAAGCTTTAAAAGAAGTAACGGAAGCTAATGCAGTTGTTAAAAAAGCGACAGAGGCTAAAAAAGCGGCTGAAACTAAGTTAAAACAAGCTAAAACTGAAGAAGAAAAGAAAGAAGCTGAAGCTAAAGTAAAAGCTTTAGAAAAAGAAGAAAAGAAAGCTATAGAAGCTCAAAAGGCAGCTGAAGCCAAAGCTAAAGAGGCGGAAGAAGCTGCTAAAAAAGCGGCTGAAGCCAAAAAAGCTTTAGAGGAAGCGGCAAAAAAGGCAGAAGAAGAGAAGAAAGCGGCCGAAGCTAAAGCCAAACAAGCTTTAGAAGATGCCAAAAAAGCTAAAGAAGCCGAAGAGGCTGCTCGTAAGGCGGCTGAAGTGCAAGCTTTAGAAGATGCTAAATTTAAAAGAATGCAAGAATTAGCTAAAAAAGGTGAAGAAATTGATAGACAAAATTATGAAGCGGCTTTAAAAGCTAAAAATGAAGAAATAGAAAAGAAAAGAGCGGAAAGAGAAGCCAAAGAACAAGCAGAAAGAGAAGCTTTAGAAAAAGAAGCTGAGGAAAGAGCCAAAAGAGAATCAACGGCGTCTTTAGAAGAAAGATTAAAAGCTGAAGAAGATAAAAAAGAAGAAAGCTTACCTAAAGCTATAACTGAAGCTAAAAAGCAAATTAATTCTAATGTCGAATCAACTAATAATGAACATCCAATTGTGGTTAACAGAGATGAAGGCCTTACAGATAAAGATTATGGCATTATTTGGTTTGTTCAATTTGCGTGTGATATGAATGCTTGTGAAGGATTTGTTGAACCTGGTTCTAATAATCGTTTATCTGGATCTGTTATTTATGGTCGAAGAGGAGATGTTCCAAGTATAACAATGTATGCTCCTAAAGCTAAATCAGGATATAGATTCTTAAAATGGGAAGAAGGATCATATACAATTAGTGGTATTACAATGAGAAGTTACCGTGCTGTATATGAAAAAATCTCATAATTAATTTATAGAAAACTTCTTAGTTGAAGTTTTTTATTTACTATTTTTTAACTAAAAAGAAGTAGTTTTTTAGAAACTTATAGAAATAATTAAAAGAGAGATTTATAATAGTATTAAAGATAGTGTGAGGTATTTATGAATAGAAGAAGTAAAAGAAAAATGAAGAAAATATGTTTAGTAATATTTATTTTAATTCTTATTATTGTATCTTTATTATTTGTTTATAAAATGGTTATTAAAAATCCTAGTGATTCGCCAAAAGAGCCTGCTATAGATAATGTAGTAGATGATTCTAAAGATAATACTTCTCCTTTAGTTACATCCTTAAAAAAAGAGGAATATTTTATCGAAAAAAATTTAGACCGTTATTTAAATTATATCCAAAAATATCCGGATAAAAGTATGACAGAGGTCGTAAGCAGTGTAAATGCTAATATAGATTATGATTACTATACGCATTCTATAGATACTGATATTAATGTGGGATATTTAATGCTAGTTAATAAGTTTTATAAGTTATCAAGTGATTATGTTCCTGATTTAGTACAAATGGATGATCAATATAACCATAATAAGGGTTATAAAATGATGAACAGAACAGCTTATGAACATTTTAAAGAAATGGCTGCTGCTGCAAGAGAAGATGGAATAACTTTATTTAATGTTTCGGCTTATCGTAGTTATGCTACCCAAGAGATATTATATAATAATTATGCTAGTCGTGATGGAAAGGAAGCAGCGGATACTTATTCAGCCAGAGCAGGATATTCAGAACATCAAACTGGTCTGGCTTCTGATATAAATACCTCTTCCTCTAGTGCTCATTTTGAAAATACTAAAGAGTATGCTTGGCTCCAAAAAAATGCTTATAAATATGGTTTTATTTTAAGATTTCCTAAAGATAAAGAAAAGATTACAGGTTATAAATATGAACCATGGCATTATCGTTATGTTGGTGTTGAAGCAGCTACTTATATTTATGAACACGATATAACTTTAGAAGAATATTATGCTTATTTTGTTGAAAATAAATAAGGGTTAGTCTTTTGTAAAAGATATGTAATCTAAAAGGAAGATATTTTAGATTACAATTATATTTTAATATATAATAATATTAGAAAGACTATTTAAAGGAGATGGCTTTAATGGATGTAATTAATAACCGAGTTTGGATTGAAAATACTAGTCCTAGAGTAACTGATATTTCTAAATTAGATTTTGATACCTATGAAACAATAAGTATTTTAAAAGATGCGGGAGCTAAATTAGAAATAGGACCTGCTAATCCGCCAATTTATGGGGTTGGTATTTATTGCACTAATTTTAGTTTAGAAAAAATAAAAAAGATATTAAAAGAAGCTCGTCCTCTAGCAAGGGAAATGTCAAATCCTTCTATTGAAGAATTAGATACGAAAGAAGAAATTTATAAGAGACTTAAAGATTTATCTCTTCGCTATAATATGGCCAAATATAATGGCTCTTTTGGTCTTAATGATCAAAAGATTTTAGAAGAAGTTAAAGAGACATTTACAAAAGAAATTATGCCTTTAATTAGCCAAATGAGTAAAGAAGATCAAATTGCTTTTTTAAAAAAGTTAACTAGCGAAAATGACTTAGAAGAAGAATCACTTATTAAAAAAGCTTCTTCTTATTTAGAAAATATCTTGGATTTAGATGAAGATCATTTAGCTACTTCTCATTTAGATGGGGATATCGTTTTAGATTTAGCTAATCGTATTATTAATGTTTTAAGAAATTATCATTTAGTAACTAAAGATAATAC
>CANRKS010000074.1 GCA_947631285.1 uncultured Bacilli bacterium
TTATTTAAAAAATTAGGAAAAAGAGAATTAATATATGCTTTAATTTGTGTGGTATTTATTTCTGTTAATGTTTATTTAGAATTAAAAATACCAGATTATATGTCACAAATAACAGTACTCGTTCAAACTAAAGGTAGTACAATGGCTGCCATATTAAAAGAAGGCGGCTACATGATGCTATGTGCCTTTGGTAGTTTGGTAGCTAGTTTTATTGTGGGATATTTTGCAGCTCAAGTAGCGGCTTATTTTGGTAAAATAACGCGAAAAAAAGTTTTTGAAAAAGTTAATGATTTTGGAACGGAAGAAATTAAAAATTTTTCGACCAGTAGTTTAATTACGAGAACAACTAATGATGTTACGCAAGTGCAAATGTTAATTGCAATGGGCTTACAAGCTATGATAAAAGCTCCGATTATGGCTGTTTGGGCTGTTTTAAAAATTGCGGGGAAAAATTGGAATTGGACTTTAGCTACCATAATTGGCGTTGTTATTCTTTTAATTATTATTATAGTTTTAATGATGCTTGTTTTTCCTAAATTCAAAATTGTTCAAAAGTTAACAGATAATTTAAATCGTATTACGCGAGAAAATTTAATGGGTATTAGAGTAATTAGAGCTTTTAATGCCGAAGATTATCAACAAAAGAAATTTGAGAATGCTAATGAAGAATTAAAAAATGTCCAATTATTTAACCAAAAAACAATGGGGTTATTATCACCCGCCATGTCTTTAATATCTTCAGGTCTTTCTCTATCTATTTATTTTATCGGTGCCATTTTAATTGAAAAAGCTGATATTCTTAGTAAAATAAATCTATTTGGTGATATGGTAGTCTTTTCTAGTTATGCAATGCAAGTATTAATATCTTTTATGCTTTTAATTATGATTTTTGTTATGTATCCAAGAGCGTCTGTTTCAGCTAAAAGAATTTTAGAAGTTTTAGAAACAGAAGAAAAAATTAAAGATGGAGAAAAAACTGAGGGGATAGAAGTAGGAACAGTAGAATTTCGGAATGTTTCTTTTAAATATCCTGATGCTGAAGAATATATGTTAAAAAATGTTTCTTTTAAAGTATGTAAAGGAGAAACAATTGCCTTTATTGGTTCAACTGGAAGTGGTAAATCTACTTTAATTAATTTAGTGCCAAGATTTTATGACGCAACTGAAGGAGAAGTTTTAGTTGATGGTATAAATGTTAAAAATTATAAAATAGAAAGCTTAAATAATTTAATTGGTTATATTCCTCAGAGGGCTGTCATTTTTAGCGGTACTATTGCCTCTAATGTTACGTATGGTGATAATGGTAAAGGAAAAGCTAGTAATGAAAAAATAGCGGAAGCTATTAAAGTAGGTCAAGCTTCTGAATTTGTTTTAAAAATGAAAGATACTTATAATGCTTTAGTATCTAGAGGAGGAACTAATATTTCTGGTGGTCAAAAGCAAAGACTTGCCATTTCGAGAGCTATTTGTAAAGATCCAGAAATATATATTTTTGATGATTCTTTTTCAGCTTTAGATTATAAAACTGATTTTGCTTTAAGAAAAGCTTTAAAGAAATATACTAAAGATGCTACAAATTTAATTGTAGCTCAAAGAATTGGTACCATTAAAGATGCCGATAAAATAGTAGTTTTAGATGAGGGTAAAGTAGTAGGAATGGGAACCCATCAAGAGTTATTAAATAACTGTAAAATATATAGAGAAATTGCTTTATCCCAATTAAATGAAAAAGAACTTGCTAGTAGTGGAAAGGGGGCTAAATAATGCATAATGGTAGACGTCCTCAATCTAATGAAAAACCAAAAGATTTTAAAAAATCAATGAAAGAATTATTAAAATTTTGTCGCCCTTATTTAATCCCTATTTTAATTGCCATTGTCCTAGCGGTTATTAGTTCTATCTTATCCATAATAGGGCCAGATAAGTTAAGAGATATTACCAATACTATTATGGCTGGTTTAAGAATGGGTATTGATATGGATAAAGTCAAAAGTATATCTCTTACTTTATTAATTATCTATGTTATAAGTGCTATATTTGGTTATATAGAACAATATATAATGGCTGTTGTTACTAATAAATTTTCTAAAGAATTAAGGAAACAAATAACAGAGAAAATCAATAGAATGCCTTTAAAATATTTTGATAACCACAGTTATGGTGATGTTTTATCAAGAGTAACTAATGATGTTGATACTTTAAGTATGACTCTTAACCAAAGCTTAGGAACATTAGTTACCGCGATTACTTTATTATTTGGTTCTGTAATTATGATGGTTATTACTAATGGTCTTATGGCTTTAACAGCAATTGTATCAAGTTTAATTGGTTTTGCTTTTATGTTTTTAGTTATTAGAAATAGTCAAAAATATTTTGAAAGATTACAAAATGAAATTGGAAATCTTAATGGGCATATTGAAGAGATGTATTCTGGTCATAATGTTATGAGAAGTTATAATGGTAAAAAAGAAGCTAATCAAAAGTTTAATGAGATAAATGATCGTATTTATGAAAATGTTAAAAAAGGTCAATTCTTATCTGGCCTAATGCATCCATTTATGGGCTTTATTGGTAATTTTGGTTATGTATGCGTATGTATCGTGGGAGCTCTTCTGTCCATCAATAATATTATTGATTTTGGGGTAATTGTTGCTTTTATGTTATATGTTCGTCTATTTACTCAACCAATGACCCAAATAGCGCAAGCTTTATCTAACTTGCAATCAACCGCAGCTGCTTCCGAAAGAGTTTTTGAATTCTTAGATGAAGAAGAAATGGAAGATGAATCTAGTTTAACTAAAAAATTATCTCCAAAAGATATTAAGGGAGAAATTATATTTAATCATGTGAAGTTTGGCTATGATGAAGACAAAACTATTATTAAAGATTTTAATGTTAAAGTTAATCCAGGTGAAAAAATTGCTATCGTTGGGCCAACGGGAGCTGGTAAAACAACAATGGTTAACCTTTTAATGAAATTTTATAATATTAATTCAGGTGATATTTTAATAGATGGTATAAGTACTAAAGAACTTACTAGAGATAATATTCATAAATTGTTTATTATGGTTTTACAAGATACTTGGGTATTTGAAGGCACCATTAAAGAGAATATTAAATATAATAAACCTAATGTTTCTTCAGAAAGAATTGTTGAGGTTTGTAAAATTGTTGGCTTAGATCATTTTATTAAAACATTACCTAAAGGTTATGATACCGTTATTGGTGATAACGATTCTCTATCAAGTGGACAACGCCAACTTTTAACTATTGCTCGTGGTATGATTGAAGATGCTCCTTTCTTAATTTTAGATGAAGCTACTTCAAGCGTAGATACGAGAACAGAAGAATTAGTGCAAAAAGCTATGGATAAATTAACTGTAGGAAGAACTTCCTTTATAATTGCTCATCGTCTTTCGACAATTAAAAATGCTGATTTAATATTAATGATGGATAATGGTAATATTGTTGAGCAAGGAACTCATGAAGAATTGTTAAAATTAAACGGTAAATATGCTGAACTTTATAATAGTCAATTTGAAAATATTGAATAATAGGTAGAGAAAAATCTCTACTTTTTATTTGGATTAATATTACTTTTGGGATAAATTTTTGGCTCTAGGATTTCTAGTGTGAAGTAAAAATATCAAAAATGATATGCGAAAAAAAGAAAAGCAAGAATTTCTGGTG
>CANRKS010000075.1 GCA_947631285.1 uncultured Bacilli bacterium
AGAAACTTAAATTAAAAGAAGAAAAGATATATAACCTTATTGGTCATGATTATGCCAAAATAAATGATATGTTATATTATATGATTGGAGACTCTTTCTATAGTTTAAGTGATCATCTTTTAGCTATTAAAGATGAGATTGAAGATGAAATGATTAAAAATCGGGTAATTTATAAATTAACTCTTCTTATTAATAGTAAAGAAAATTTATTAGAAAGTTTACAAGAAGATGTTATGGAATCTTTAGAATTAGAAAGTGATCCAAATGAAGAAGAAATTGATTTAGAATTAGAAAATGGCAGCTTAGAGATGGATGATAGCATTATTTCTGAAAGAGAAATCTTTTTACAAAATAATTTACCATTCTCAGTTATTAAAGATTTAGTAAATGCTATTTTAAAAATCTTAGATGAATATTTAGAAAGTGAAGAAATGGCCTTGATTAAAACTTCTTTAATTAGATTTAAAAATAATATGGGTTATGCTTTTCCTAATGTTGAAGAAGACTATATAAATAATAATTTTAATATTGATTCTGAATTATATTTAGAAGCTCGTCTTTTTACTGATTTTCTAAATGGTGATGAAGATGATTATAATACGATTAAAGATAAAATAGTGGGAGATGCTTTATTCTCTTTAATTGAGCCAATTGCTTTTTTAGGAAGAGAAGAAGTAGATGAACAAATTTATAGTGAAGCTATTGTCTTTCAAGTCATGCTTCGGGCTATTTTACTTTTTACTAGTGAATATTTATTTGAACATTTTTATCCTCTTTTACATAGAGAAATGAAAAGAATTGCTCCTCAATCTGAGGTAGGAAAAATAATTGAAGAAAGTTTTAGCTATGCTAGAGAAGATAAAAAACTGCCTGTAAGAGTAAGATTTCACAGTAAATAATTAGGAGTATTAAATGTTAGATTCAAATGTAATTGAAAATTTCCATACTTTATGGATTATTACAGAATCCATTAAAGAATCTTATAATAAGCTTAGAGATTTAGATATAAATGGTAAAAAAAATGATCCTTTATTTAATCAAACTCAAAATGCTTTAACGTCTTCTTTAGCTTTAGAAAAAGATTTATATAATAGAATTCCTGATGATTCTAAAACTTTAGATGCGTTAATTCTTTATATGTTTAAAGAAAAAGGAGAATTAAATTATAATATTGAATTACTTCTTAAAGATCTTATTTTAGGAAGTGAAGAAGATTTAATTAAAAGAAGAATTTATCAAAAATTATCTGAAAAATTTGCTTTATGTATTAATCCTCGAGAAACAACAATGGATATTTTAAGAATTGAAGGAATGGAAAAGCAAACGGTAAAATCATATTTAAATATAAGGCAAACTATTACAACTGATTTTCTTAATACTCTTTTAGCCATTATTAATCTTTATTTAGCTAAAAGTTCTAATTATGATGCTAAAGAAGGTTTATTTAAAATCATCTATAATTGTTTTTTTGTCAATTTTTTAATTGAAAGTGATGCTTTAGAACATGAAATGAATATTAATCCTATTTTATATTTTGAATCTTTAGCTATGTCTTCTTTTTATAAAGTAGAAAAAGAAGTGATATTTCTTTTAAAGATGGCTTTAATGGGAGAAGTACCTTTTAAGTCTTTAGCATATCTTTTAGAAGATTTACCTTTTAAGTTTTTAAAAAGCCCCTTAAATTATTTTATTAGTGAAATAATATTAAGAGCTTGTGTTTTGTTTTCTTTTGAAGATGATATGATCGAAATACTAGATGACTTTTTAACTAGTGATGATAATTTAGAAGGAGAAGATAAAAAATATCTAAGGGAAAGATGGCATCAATTAAAAGAATTATTTCAAAAAGATAAGAATATACCTCAAGTAATTTTAGAAATTAGATTATAAAAAAAGCCTTTAATGGCTTTTTTAAGTGCTAGGAAGAGGTTCAATATTGATACTACTATCATATTGTTTTAAGACTTCACTAAATTCATTATAAACCTCTTCATAATTGTTTAAATATTGTCTTTCCATTTTACTAAATGGAATAACTAAATAATCATTCTTTCTTTTTTCTTGATTATAATAACGGTAAGTATAGTTTAAATCAGCCCCAATATTATCTATTTTAATGGTTGTGGTATTATTTTCTGTATCAACTGTTTTCGTAATATCAAGGGTTGCAAACATTCCTACTGTTCCTACTTTTCTTACTAAGGCTTGTTCAGCTCCCATTTGATTAGAAATAAAATTACCAAATGAGTAGAAGACAACGGTATCATCAATCCATTCCCAAGGTTCAATGCAGTGAGAATGAGTACCTAAAACGATATCAACACCAGAAGACGCTAAAAACTTAGCTTGGCTTCTTTGCTTTTCTGTTGCCGTTTGGCGATATTCTTCTCCCCAGTGCATGGCAACGATTAAAACATCAACTTTATCACGGACAGCATTTATATCTTCTAAAACTTTTTCTTCATCAAATAAATTAACTAAATAAGGTTCATTAGCTAAGGCTTGACCTCCAAGTCCATTAGTCCCATAAGTATAAGAAAGCATTGTATAAGTGATACCATTGGCCTCTTTAATTACATAATTATGACTATTTTCTTCATTTGAAGCCATGCCTGTAGCTAAAACGTTATTTTGCCTTTGCCACCAATCGGCACTAACTTTTGCTCCACTTGCACCTTTATCCATGGAGTGATTAGTGGCAAGAGATACTAAGTTAAAACCAGCATCGATCATATTTTGTCCAAAAGCACTTGGGGTATTAAAAACAGGATAACTAGTATAACTTTGCGTATCATCAAAAACTGTTTCTTGATTATAATACTTAATATCATAACCTTTTAATTTTTCTTTAGTAAAAGTTAACATATTACTAAAATCATAAGTTCCCGTACTACTATTATAAGCAGCATTATATAAAGGGGAGTGAATAAGTCCATCACCCGTTGCAATTAGTTTAGCTTTATATGTCTTAATGGGATCTTCTGGCGTAAAAAGATTATTAAAAGGGGTATCTTTATTATCTTTTTCTCTAAAGACTAATTTAAAAGAAAAAAATCCTAAAAGAATAATAGCAATGATAAAGGTTAAAAAAATAATTTTTCTTTTAACTTTTCTTTTAATCCTTGCCATTATTTTAAAACCTCATAAATATCTTTAACATCTTTTATCGCTCTTAAACCATGATTAGGCATTAAATGCATATGGTAATGTTTTATCTTTTGGGAGTTTCCATAATTAATTGCCACCGATAATTCTTTAGCATTTAATCTTTCCATAATATGATTAATATATTTTTTCGCCACCTTATTGATATGAACTACTAAATCATCAGGTATATCCATTAAAGTATCATAATGCTTTTTAGGAATAATTAAAGTATGACCATCAACATTCGGATAAGCATCTAAAATAACGATAACTTTATCATCTTCATATAATTTATAACTAGCAACTTCGCCATTTACAATTTTACAAAATAAGCATTCCATACTATCACCACCTAAATTATAGCAAACAAAAAATTTAAAGTCTATTTAAGATAAAGAAGAACTGTCAAATTTAAGAAAATATTAAGAATTTATAAATAATTATGCTGTGTATTAGATATGAGGTGATAAAACAATACAAAAAAATAAAAAGATGTGGTATGATATATATGTTGAAGAT
>CANRKS010000076.1 GCA_947631285.1 uncultured Bacilli bacterium
TTAATTTAATGAGGGACATAATACTTACAATAGTAAACAGGCTAATTATTATTAAACTTTTCCGATCTTTTAGTTTCATTTTCTCTATTTTCCTTATCAAGGGGTATTATCAATACTCTTTATATAATATAGTTTATCAAGAATCAAGGGGCCTTGTCAATGTTCTTTTTACAAAATGAAATATAAAATAATTTATAATGTAATCGTGATGTAAATATGGAATTTAAAGCAAATAAATATAAACCTAGTGAAACTTTTAAATTTATAAGACAATGTTCGGGAGTAACGCAAAAAGAATTAGCCAATAAAATGGGAAAATCTCTTTATTGGGTAAAAAAGAACGAGCAAAATATTACTCGTTATTACTTTGAAGACTTATTAAAAATTGCTAATTTATATGGCATAGAAATAATTATTAAGAAAAAATAAGGAAATAGATTTACTTATCTTCTATTTCCTTTATTTTATTAATGGCATTAGTAAGAACTTCTTCATCTGGCTTCATCACATACAACTTACTATTTTTATAAGAATAAGTATATTCATAAGCATCAATACCCGTTAAAATTTGACTTTCAATTTGCCAATCTCTTGGACTTTGAATTTCTCTTCTAACAAAACCTAACATAACACTTTTATTAGCATTAGTGGTAAAAGAAGACTCTAGAGATTTAAGAAGGCTATTATATTTAGTAATAATAGTTTTACTTCTTGCTTTATTAATGACAGCCTCTAAAACTTTAAGCTGATTTTTACCTCTTCCTAAATCACCACCAGTTACATGATGTCTTTCTCTTACAAAAGATAAAGCTTCTTCTCCATTTAAAGTAATTTCCCCTTTTGGATATTTAATATTATCTTCAGATACAAATGTCTCATCATTATAAACGGTTATACCTCCTAAAACATCAATAGCTTTAATCACAGAGGTAAAGTTAACTTTAACATAATAATTAATTTTTAAATCAAGTAATTTTTCAATTGCATATATACTAGAATTAATACCATAAATACCGGCATGGGTTAATTTATCTTTCATACTATTATTATTAATACTGACATAATAATCACGAGGTATCCAAGTTATTAAAACTTTTTCAGTATTAGGATTAACAGAAACTACTATGTTAACATCACTTCTGGATGTTTGATTTATTTTTCCAAATGTATCTATACCACTTATATAAACATTAAAAGGTTCTTTATTTATATTAATCGCGTCCTCAATATTATTGATATCATCTTTAATTTCAATTTGATAGATACTTTTTAAATTATTATAATTATCAACATCATTTTCTTTTAAAATATCAAGTTCACTATTTTCTAAAATAATGCCGGCCACATTTTCATTTAACAAATTACTAACTAAACTATCCGTATCTTCATAATCTTTAAATTCTGGATCTATTTTTTTCTTAATATTGTTTTGCGCCATTCCTAAAGATTCAGCCATACTTATTTCATTAATGCCAATAACTTCACCATCTAAATCATTTAAACATTTATAAGGCGTATTACTTAAAACTAAGACATTATAAGTTTTTAAATCATAATTATCTTTATCTAAACCAAATAAAAAGCCCATCGTATTAAATAAATAAACTTCACCAAAAACAATTAGGGAAATTAAAGTAACACTACTTAAATAGCCCAAAAAGCGCCATATTCGGACATGATTAAAATTAAGACAAATTACGCCTAAAGTAATTAAAGCAGTAATACTGATAGCTATAACTGTCCATCCTAAAGGAATAACATTTAAATAAATTATTGCCCCGAAAAGAATTATTAAAACTGTTAATAAAAGGAATGTTAATAATTTACTAATTTTATGTTTTTTCTTTTTTTTAATTGCCCTCATTATAATAAAACTCCTTGTATTCTAATTATAGCAAACATCTTATTTTAAGAAAAAAAATAAGCATTATTAGTTAACGCTTATTTTACTATTTCATAACTATATGTTAAAATTTCTTCTCCCATTATCTCTTCTTCTTTAAATTTTTCATTAGTTTTAAAATAACTATTTAAAATATTAAGTACTTCTTTAAAAATTTCTTTATCTTCTAAATTAGGTAAAGATATCGTTATTTTTAACTTAGAATCATTATTAGTAAATATTAATAAATCTTTTTTATTAACTTCCAGTGGTAAAGTAATTTCTAATTTAGTTAAACTTACTCTTTCATTTTTAATACTTCCTATTTTCGCAATATATAAATCATCATTAGCTTCTTCATATAAGATAAAATAATCATCACTTACATCACTTTCAGCATTCTTATGTTTTAAAAAGCTTTCTTCTAAAGAAGAAGGAATATTTGCTTCACTCCAATTTAAAGCGCTAAAATATTCTTCTAACATCTTTTCTTCTTCCATACCTGGATCTTGTTCTTCAGATGGCTCTTTTTCTTCTTCCTTAACTGGGGGAATTATTTCTTCATCATTTGGTATTTCCTCTTCTGAAAAATAGCCTAAATCCTCCAATAAATATTCGATATAAATAGATATATTAGTATAGGTAAGAACAATAACACTATCATTTTCTAGAGTTTTAACAATACCATAACCTATATAATAATCACTATTGAAGTTTCCTTCACTATCCGGAATAACGAAATAAGCTGCCCCATTTACAAATTCAAAATTAGTATTAACATAATTTAATATCATATTTACCATATCCGGAGTAACTGGATAAAGATTACCATCATCACTTTCATATTTAGTAAAGAAATTTCTTAAATAATAAGCAAATGCTTCATTTATTTCTTCCACATCAGTTGTTGAAAAATACATATCTTCAAATTTATTAGCTTTAGTTGAATCATAAGTTTCAGCATAACCATAGAAATTATCTTCAATGGTAAAATTATAAGGGGTATTAATTCCATCGCCTGTATAACTTACTCCCTTTAATTCATGAATAACGCCATTAAAATAATCTTGGATATAATTATTAATAGCATTTTTACCATCCGTTGATACATAAGGAAGATAATGTCTTTCTAAGTATCTTTTTAAAGCATCTTTTAAATCACCCATATAATTTTCAGGTAAATAATCATCTTGCCTTACAGTTAAAGAACCATTCTTATATATAAATTCTTTTTCAGAATCAATTCTTTCCTTAATTATAACTTTTTGATAATAATTATTATCACTCGTAACTAAAGAAAGAGGACAAGATACTAAAAAAGTCATCTTTTCTTCTTTATCACTACTGGAAAATTTAACACTATTCTTTTCACTTAAATTATTACCTACCCCCTTACCAGCTTTAATAATACATTTAGAAGTAATATTATCACTATCATTATAAACTTCTAAAGAATAAGTATCAGATGTATAAGGATCTGATTTAGCTATTTCTTTATTTTTAAAAACTTCTATTCTGGTAATAAAATTATCCGGATTAGTTGTTCCATCTAAATTATAATATCCATTAGGACTATCAGGATTAATGGTTAAATCATCACCATCTAATCTAATAAATTCACTTAAATAAGCAAAAGAACCATCATTTTTATATTTAGCATTAGAAGAAGATATAAAATAAGTATTAGCTAAATTTAAAACAAGTAAAGTATACCCTA
>CANRKS010000077.1 GCA_947631285.1 uncultured Bacilli bacterium
TGCTGATACACTGTCCACTAGTGGAGATGGAACGTCTGGTTCACCATTTAAAATAAATTAGGTATAAACGCTTATGCGTTTATATATAAAAGTCAAAGAAAACTTTTTATTGTTACACTTCGTTATATAATAAAAATGTATTCCTATTATTATTCTTTGACTAGAAACACTGGTTTATTCCGGTGTTTTTAAGTTTAAAATTAAACTGAAAAAAAGATAACATAAATCATAATAACATGTTATAATAAAATTAATATAGGATAGGCCTATAAGAGAAGGGAAGTAAAATGAAAAGAAGTAAGTTTGTAGTTGTTTTGTGTCTTGTAGCTATTTTATTTACTGGGTGTGTTAAGTTTAATGCTAATATGGACATAAAAAAAGATAAGTCAATGGACTTTTCAATTATTTATGCAGTTAATACTTCGTTATTAGGGGATGAAGAATTATTATCTGCTGAAAATAAGAAAGAGTTAGAGGAACAAGGGTTTAAAATTAGTGATTACAACCAAGATAATATGAAAGGCTTTACCATTAGCCGTAATATTAAAAATATTGATGCTGTAAGTTCAGAAAGTGATGCAGAGTATAGTTTATCTGGTATTTTAGATAAGGATGCGGAAAGTAAGTACTTATTTAAAGTAGACAAGGGATTATTAAAAAATAAATATACAGCTAAATTAAAATTTGATGCTGGAGATAGCGATTTAAATGAAGAACTATCTGATACTGAAGATTTAACTGATGATAATGAAAGTACTGATGATTGGGATACAAGTGTTGATGATGACTCATTAGATTTGGACTCATTTGGCTCAGATATTGATTATACTAGTATGATGAGCAGTATGGATATGAGCTTTAATGTAACTTTACCATATGCAGCTTTAAGTAATAATGCTACTAATGTAAGTGATGAAAATAAAAAGTTAACTTGGAATTTAACAACTAGTAAAGCAGAAACATTAAATTTCGAATTTGAACTTTATAATATGACTAATATATATATTGGTTGTGGTATTGGAGCTTTATTAATTATATTTATAATTGCTTGTATTTTAAATAAGAAAAATACTAATAATACTACACCAGAAGTTAATGTTCCTACTACTCCAAGTGAAACTCCTAGTGTGGCAAATACTCCAACAATGAGTAATAATATAACTCCTACAGAAAATATTAATCCAGTAAGTAATGAAAATGAATTACCTCAAATGACTCAAGAGCCTTCTGTAGATAATTCAAATGGGGAAAATATTAGTTCATCCACACCACTTGTTAATGATAACCCTAATATATTTTCTTCACAGCCAAATATTAGTAATGAAGAAACTCAGAATAACAACAATTTAAATGGTTAAAAAGATGACTGAAAAGTCATTTTTTTAAAATCTTTTTATAAAAGTGATTACAAAAAAGTGTAAAAACATTCTAAAAGTGGGTGCAAAAAGGTGTAAAAAAGTTTTAAAAGTGGTTACAAAAAGGTGTAAAAGTGTTATAATCTAGTAGAATGAGGAGCAAACATGAAAAGAAAAATATATAATAATTTAATTGATTGGAAAAATACTAAGAACTTTAAACCTTTAATTATATTAGGGGCAAGGCAGTGTGGTAAAACATATATAATTAATCAATTTTGTCAAAATGAATTTAAACATTATAAAAAGGTTAATTTGCTTTATGACACGGAAATTCTCAATTTATATGCTTCTAACACTTCATCAGAAAAAAAGTATAATGATTTAAAAATATTATTAGACTTTGATTTTGATGAAAAGGATAGTATTTTATTTATTGATGAAATTCAAGAAAGTGAAGAATTAATTTCGGAATTAAAATTTTTTAATGAAAAGCATCCTAATGTAAGAATAATTTGTGCAGGGTCTTTGCTAGGAGTTAAATTAGCCAGACTAAATAAGCCTTTTCCTGTAGGACAAGTAATCAGAATGTATATGTATCCTATGGATTTTGAAGAATTTTTACTAGCTTTTGAACAGCAACCCCTATTAAATAAAATAAAAAGCTGTTTTGTTAATAATGAACCAATGGGTGTGCTTCATGCTAAAGCTATAGATTACTATAGGAGTTATCTATTATCAGGAGGTATGCCCGAAAGTGTAGAAGCCCTATTAGATTGTGAAGATGATTATTATAATTACGACTTATCTAAATTAAATAATATTATAGAGGATTATAAAAATGATATGAACAATCATGTAACAAATACAAGTGAAACATTAAAGATTAGAAATATATATAATTCTTTATCTTCTCAATTACAAAATGTATCTAAGAAATTCCAGTATTCTATAATTGAAAAAGGGGCTAAAGCAAGGGAGTATTCTTTGCCATTAAATTGGCTTGTTGAAAGTAACATGGTACAAATATGTAAATGTATTAAGTTGCCAGAGAAACCATTGCTAGGATTTGTAAATAATGATGTTTTTAAAGTTTATTATTCAGATGTTGGTATATTTAATCGATTAGTAAATAATGATGTTAAAACAATTTTACTGGATGATATGAAAATGTACAAAGGTATTATTACGGAAAATTATGTGGCAAATCAGTTAAAAGCTAATGGATTTGATTTATTATACTGGAAGGGAAAAAGAGAGGCTGAAATTGATTTCTTGATTACAACTGAGAAAGACGGAATTATTCCAATTGAAGTAAAAGCGGAAGAAAATACGCAATCAAAAAGTTTAAAGGTTTATAATGATTTATATCATCCTAAATATATGATTAGAATTAGTTTAAAAGATTTTGGATTTCAAAATAATATTAAGTCAGTTCCTCTTTATGCTACATTTTGTATAAACTCTAAAATGTAATAAATAATCATTTGCTTTTTAAACTTTAATATGATATAGTACATTTCACCAAAGGAGGGTTATTATGTCTATTGAAGAAAAAATAATAAGTTTAATAAATAGCAGAGATAAGGAAGTAAGAAAAAGAAGAGTAATAAAGGTTGATGCTGTAGTATTAGGAGCATGTGCTTTAGGAGGATTAGCAGCTTTTGGCTTGGGCCTTTCTAATATAAATGATGCTGCTAATATAATGATACCTGCTAGTGGTATGTTTTTAGGAGGAGTAGCTTCAGGAGTGGCAAGTACATTTGGAGTGAAAAATGTTAATAATCACCACAAAAAAACGAAAACTATAAATTCTTTAAATCAGGAAATTGCTAGTAGTATCGAAAAAAAATATTATGAGATAGAACGTGAACAATCTGCAGATTATGCATATGAGTCATTAGAAAAAGTGGAAGATGATTATACGTCTTTATTAACAAAACCTTATGAAACCACTCTTAAAATTATGAACGTTCATCTTGATTGCTTACGTAAAAAAAGAGATGAATTAATAAAAGCTAAAGTGTTAAAGAAAGCTGAAATAAAACGAATAGAAATTGAAACATCTGATGCTCTTGATTTAAATGAAAAATATGAAAGTTATCAAAGGCAATTAATTCAGAATACAGGAAATTAAGTAAGGTGAAGTAAAGTAAAAGTTGGAAAAAATAAGAGAAAATACAAGTTATATAAATTAAATTTGTATTTTTTTAATTT
>CANRKS010000078.1 GCA_947631285.1 uncultured Bacilli bacterium
TAATACTTCGTCGATACCTACGTGTATAAGGGACTTTCACCCTCTAGCTAAATGTCATGCACGACACACAATTAAAAGAATTGGTTTAAGCCAATTCTTTTAATTTATCTTTATAAATTGTTCTTTAGGAGCCCCACATAAAGGACATACCCAATCACTAGGCAGTGATTCAAAAGGAACACTTTCTTCCGCATCATCATAGATATATCCACAAATTTGGCATTGATATTTAGATGATGGTGAATCATTACTTGCTTCCACATAAGTGGGAGCTTTTTTAGGAGATATTCCCTTCATATTTTCTTGATAATACTTATAAGTTAAAGGTTCTTTTTCTTCTATTACTTCTCCTTCATTTATTCTTATTAAAAAGATATCATGACTACCAACGTCTACGATGTTTATGACATCCCCGATTAAGTAACCTAAACTTCCCTTTTTAATAATGGGAACTTCCTTAATTAATTCATATGGGATATCTTGAAATTTATTAGTATCTTTCGAAGAAGAAAAACCAAACTTAGAAATTATTTCTTTACTAACATCATTACTTAAAATATTAATAGCTAATTTCTTACTTCTTTTTGCTATTTCATTAGTATAATTATCTTTATTAAGACTAACTGAAATGATCGGATTTAAAGAAGTAACTTGAAAAGCTGTATTGATGATACAACCCGCTAAAGTATCCTTATCTTTAGAACTAGCAATATATAAACCGTAAGAAAATTTTTTAAATATATTCTTATCCATAAATATCTAATTTATTTCACTTAGGCTAACTATTTTTTCGACGCCATTGCGAACAGCTTCAAAAGTAAATGGTTTAGCTAATACATCCACAATGTCATAATTAAAAGCCCGATCAATTCGATCTTTTGCTACATCACCCGTAATAATACAGACAGGTATTCTTTTAAATAAATTGTTTTCTTTAAAATAATCTAGTACTGCAAAACCATCAACCTCTGGCATATTTAAATCTAGTAAACAGCCTACGATTGAATTATCAACATTGTTCTTTACAATATCAATGGCTTCTTTACCATTATAAGCAATAACAATTTCGTATTGATCTTTAAAAGCCCTTTCGACAATATTACTAATAATTTTAGAATCATCCGCTACTAATATTTTTTTCATTTCTATTCACTCTTTCCTAAATATTGATAAGCAAGCTTAGTATATTTATCTACTTCTTGCATTAATTTATCATAAGTTTTATTAACTTCATCTATATTATTGGCTTTACTTGCTAGTTCATGATGATAAGAAATATCAACTAAACTCATAAGGCCTAAATATTTAGAATCGCTCTTTAAAGCATGAACTAATATAGCATAATCAGCCATATTTTGCTCTTTTCGATATTTTTCTAAATTAGGAATTCGCGTTTTATTTTCTTCTAGAAACATTTCTAAGGTTTCATCATAAAAACTTAAATCTCCTAAAAGCCCAACGGCATATTCTAAATCAACCCCATTATCTGTTAAGATACTTACATCTTTCGTAAAAACCACCTCTACTATAAAAATTATATCACAAAAAAAAGGGTTAATATTAGTTTATCTACTAATTTAACACTTTTTTATTATTTTTTGTCAATTTTATTTTAAATAAGTATTTAAGACTCTCTCTAACTCTTTTTTATCAATTGGCTTAGATATATAATCATTAAAACCAATTTTTAAGTAATTTTCTTTCATACCAGCAATGGCATTGGCAGTTAAAGCAATAACCGGGGTGTTAAAGCCTTCAATATTTTTTAATTTTTTGAATGTTTCTACACCACTCATTTTAGGCATCATATCATCCATTAAAATTAAATCATATTTAATTCCTTCTTCAATCTTTTTAAGACATTCAAACCCACTTATTACTTCATCAGTTTCTAATTTATAAGTTGATAATAATCTAGCCGCTACTTTTAAATTAATTTGATTATCATCGACAATTAAAACTTTTTTCCCTTTAACATTTATCTTTTTCTCTTCTTTTACTTCTTTCTTAACCATTTTAGGATTAGAAACTATTTTTTGATCAATAACTACTGTAAAACTAGAACCTTCTCCATATTTTGATTCTACTAGTATTTTACCATGCATTAGCTCGACTAATTTCTTAGTTATAGCTAATCCTAATCCCGTTCCTTCAATTGTCATATTTTGTTGTAAATCAAGTCTTTCAAATTTAGTAAATATTTTATCTAAGTTTTCTTTCTTAATACCAATACCACTATCTTTAACATTAATGATTAACCGGCAAACATTGTTTTTCTTAACAGCATCTACATTAAAAGCTACAAAACCTTCTTTAGTATATTTAACGGCATTAGTAAGTAAATTTAAAACAATTTGCTTAAGTCTTACATAATCACCATTTAGATAAGCTGGCATATCTTTAGCAATATTAACTTTAAATTCTAAAGGCTTATCCCCAATTCTTCCTTTAGTTAGCTTAACAAGCTCATCAAATACTTTGGCTGGTTCATATTCTACTTTAATAATTTCTAATTTATTAGCCTCTATTTTAGAAATGTCCAAAATACCATTGACGATTTCTAGTAAGTTTTGGGAGGCTGCCATGATGTCTCGTACTTCCCCTTTAATTTCATCAATATTATCTTCTTCTAAAATAAGTTGACTAAAGCCATCAATCGCATTAAGTGGTGTTCTTATTTCATGGGACATATTAGATAAGAAATCAGTCTTAGCTTTATTGGCTTTTTCAGCTTGCTCTTTAGCAATATTTAATTGCTCAATCATTTTTACATCAGGGTTTTCAATGGTCGTATACATTGTATAACAAGTTAAAACTAATATAACATCACTTAAATTAAAGCCCGGAAAGATAATACTACTTATACCAGATAAGAAAATAAAGAATAAAACGAAATAGATAATATTATATCTTTTATCTAAGTTATTATGATTTAATAACAAGACAATTAGATTTAAAAGTTCTGTTGTCGCTAAAACGGATTGCGTAATATCCGTTGTACTACCAGAAACCGTAGTAATACCATTTACAAATTCAATATTAACACTGGTAAAAGATATAATAAAAGCATAAAAAATATAAACTACTAATAGTAAAGCATCAACATTTTCTTGGCTTATTTTTATTTTTTTATTTATAGTTAAGGTATAGCCTAGGATTGAACCAAAAAAGATCATATATAAGACGGAAACAAATTTATTTAGTATTCCAACTAAAGAAGCAATTTTTAAAGAATTTTCAAATCCCTCAAAATAAGCAAATATATGCAGTGATGTTGTTATCAATATGGAAATAAAAGCACACACTAGCATAATATCAAAATATTTATTTTCTGGAAATTTAGCTTTCTCTTTCGGAAAATATATGACCATTAATAAGACAATAAATATTAATGATACTAATTGTAATTCAAACTCAGCCATCTTTAATACCCTCTATTCTAAAAATATTGTAACATTTTGCCGAATTAAATACAAGAAAAAAGAGGCTTTATCAGCTCTAAGGAGTGAAAATTTTTCGCAATCAACCAATTTGGTATAATATAGAAAAGGTGGTTGATTAATTTGA
>CANRKS010000079.1 GCA_947631285.1 uncultured Bacilli bacterium
CAATCTAACTTTAAAATTAATTTCATATTATAAGAATATAGTTTATCCAAAACAAAAAACATACATAATAAAATACCAACTATAATAAAACTACTACTATATAGCATAGTATGAACTCCTATATTATAATTTTTAAATATATTAAGTTGGCCGTTAGAAAGAGCTAAAATTCCTACTATTCCTAATATAATTAAAAATAATCCTGGTATTAAAAATAACCAATTAGGAGCATTAATAATTAAAAATTTTAAATGTCTAAATCCATCTTTAAATGTATTTAAATGAGGCTTACGGTCTCTCCCATCTTTTTTTAAAGTTGTTGGCACTTGTATTATTTTAAAATTACTTTTTTCAGCCTTTACTATCATTTCACTAGCAAATTCCATACCAGGACATTGTAAATGCAAAGATAATATTCTTTCTTTGTTAAATCCTCTTAGACCACAATGAAAATCTTTTATTTTACTATGATAAAAAAGTCTTCCTAAAAAAGATAAAACAGGATTGCCAATATATTGATGTAAAAATGGCATTGCTCCTTTTTCAATACCACCCGCAAAACGGTTACCCATCACTAAATCATAACCACTGCGAAGATTTAAGACAAAGTCATCTAAATGTTCAAAATCATATGACTCATCACAATCACCCATAATGATATATTTACCATAAGAGGCATTTATCCCACTTATTAAAGCATTACCATAGCCTTTATCCGAAACATGAATAACTCTAGCTTTATTTTTCTTAGCAATCTTTACTGAATTATCAGTGCTACCATTATCAGCTATTAAAACTTCCCCAGCTATTTTATTTTTTCTTAAATATTTAAAAGCTTTTTTAATGCAAGCTTCAATAGTTTTCTCTTCATTTAAACATGGCATTAATATCGTTAACTCAATCTGTTTCATCTTATACTTCCCTCTAAAACATTATACTAAATTACGCGATGGTCGTCTATTTATTTAGATTTTCTTCTTTTAATATATTTCTTTAACATATTTGTCTGCCAATAACCAAAAATAAAACCTACTAAAACTGTCATCAAAAAATAAATATGAAAGACACCATAATTAATTTTATATAACAAAAGAATATAAATTAAAACAATATTAACTATATATAAAAAAGTAATAATATACTTAAAAATAGCTTTCTTATTTTTTATTAATTTATTATTAAAATAACTAGTTATAAAAAAGAATATTCCAAAAAGAAAAGAAAATAAAAAAGAAAGAAGTTGTAATTTATAATCCATTATTTAAACAACTTAGCTAAAAAGCCATCTTCCCTTGCTTTTTTATTATCATCTAAATATGTAAAACTATCTATCTTTCCTTTTATAGAAACATTACCATCATGAGTATCTAATTTAACAATTTCTAAATCACTACCCTTAAGTAATATCATACCCATAACACTTTCCATTAAAAATTCTTCATTATCAAATGAATTAATTTTTTTAATCCCTGTTAACATTATTTGCTTTCGTTCACTAATTTGTAATTGATGTGATACTGTTGAAATACTTTCTATAACTTTATCCATATATTCTTCCTCCTAGAAAAATATATGCTTTTATATTTTCTTTTATTCATGGCATATAAAAAGTCTAAATGCTTTTTTAGACTTTTATTTCACTGTATATGGATTATTTACTGTTCCATTACCAGAATTTAAAGCATCTGCTTTTAGATTGATAACTGGGAGCACGGCGCCAGTGAAGTTAACGCCGTAGTAGTAGCCGATGCTACCATAGTAGCCATAGAACTCATAAGCGTAAGAACTATAAGCACAATAAGGCGACATAGTCCACCACCAATAGTCATGCCATAAATATCCATTATTAAAATATTGATTAATCATGCTTAATTCATCAGCACTTATTAAACCTATTTTTAATTTATATACTCCCCCGTAATCTCTTAATTCGGTATTTCCTTGCTTATATGGGTCGGGGCATTCTAAAGTTGGGGTATGATCCGTCCATATTCTTTTATATGGGCCGTAATATAAATTACTTGAAGAATTGCCATCAGTTCCACTACCATATGATGTATCATTACAATACGTACTATAGGCTATATATTCATCTGCTTTTTTATTATCTTTTATTGGTTTTTGAGCCAAGTGCTCATGATACCATTTTTCTAAAGTTGTCTTAATAGTTGAGTTCGTAGCACTATTAATTATCTGATGGTTTTTATTAGTAAATGTTGCACTATTATTATACTCGCTTCTACAAGGATTATCTTTCGTACAAGGCGTAGAATTGTCATATGTATAACCTACATATTTATAACCCGAATATGTACTATTAAATGCGGTATTAGATAAATTAGAATCTTTTTCCTTTAGTATTAATCTTATAGAGCCATCACCATTTATTCGTAGTATTCTCCATGTATAGTCTGCAAATTTTACATAGTTATTACTTGAGCTTCCTCTAAAATAATAACTAGTTCCATCATTATCTTGGGCTATGAAAACACCACTATCGACATCTTCAGATTTAGTTGCAGTATCAGTAAAATCTGGTTGGTCAACTCTTACATTAATTTTCTGGCCAAATAGAGCAATTTTAGCAGCACCCGCTTGTGCTTCGATTGTAACTTTAAATGTAAATGTTTTTCCTTGGCCGCCATTTTCTGGAGTATTTTCATCTATCCAATTACGAACTTTTACTGTTTTTTGCATATCAGAGCCTAATATATCTGAACCAATTATATATGAAGCACTGTTAGTAAAACTTTCACCAGATTTTAATTCTAATTGTCTTGGCTGACTAAGTTTTTCGGCATTAGATAAAAGTTTACTTTTACCATCAACAGCTACTTTTAAATATTTATCATCTAAAGTTGATGAACTTGATTTATGTAACAATACGTTATATTGTACTGGAGTATCACAAGTATTAGAAATTTGAACTTCGTACGGAGCATTTTGTATTCCATCTTCATCTAACTGTGGAAAGGCATTTTCTAAATTTATACCTTGTGTAGTAGTTTCTGAATAAGATATATTAAAACAATCATATACATTCTTATTTATACCTGTTTGAGTATATTTACTTGACCAAACAGCATAAGAAACAGCTACAATGCCTACTAATACTACCATTAATATCAATACTATTATTATTTTTCTTTTATTTTCCTTTTCCATAGCATATATACTCCTATATATTATTATTCACATTAATAGTTTAGCATATACAACTTACTTTTGGCAACTTCAAACTTCCTAACTTTTAATGTGTTTTTAAAAAAGAAATGTTTCCATTTCTTTTTACTCTTCTTCAGTTTCAGCTTTGTCATATTCTTCAAGAATTGCATCTTCGAATAATTTGCGTACATCGTGATTGATTGGATGAGCGATATCCTTATATTCACCAGTAGCAGTTTTTCTACTAGGCATAGCTATAAATAGATGGTCATCTTTTTCAATAATTCTAATATCATGAACAGCAAAAGAATTATCTATTACAACTGTGGCAATACCTTTCATTCGTGAATTTTCTTTCTCAGTCTTATGTACTCTTA
>CANRKS010000080.1 GCA_947631285.1 uncultured Bacilli bacterium
TATAAAGGCTTTTGAAGAAGCAACTGGTGAAAAAATAATTGTTGATCCTAATTCTCACTTAATGGGGGCTTTAGGGGTGGCTATTCTTTCTAAAAAAGCTCCCGAAATAAAATTTAATTTTGATATTGAAGATGTTACTTTTGAAACAAAAGGAATTGAGTGTAAGGGATGTGCCAATAATTGTGAAAGAATTTGTGTTTATAAAGATGGCACTCTTATTGATGCTTGGGGTAATAAATGCGATAAAGGCGCTATAAAAGTGCCTACTAAAGTTTAAGCAGAGTATAAATGTACTTTGCTTTTTTAGTTAGAAATTTTTTCTTGACTTTAACCTTGGGTAATAGTTTATAGTGGTATTGAGGAGGGAAAGATATGCTTATAAATGAAGTAGAAAATATTGTGGGGCTTTCTAAAAAAAGTATTCGTTATTATGAAGAAAATCATTTATTAAATCCTAAAAGGAAAGATAATCAGTATCGTTATTATGATGAAGATGATATTAAAAAATTAAAAATTATCAAATTTTTAAGAGAACTAAATGTTCCGATTAGAGAGTTACAACTTTTAAATGAAAATAAATTAACCTTGCAAGATTGTTTAAAAGAACGGATAAAAAAAATAGAAAATTTAAAAAACAATTATGAAAAAGTCATTAGTATTTGTGAAGACGTAATTAAAAAGAATGATACATATAATAATTTAGATGTAGATAAGTATTTAAAAGAAATTAATATCTTAAATAGAAGGGAGCGATTTACAATGAATAAGGGAATACCTAGTAAAGGAAAAAGAATAGGAGGAGCCATTCTTTCTAGTTTAATCTTTAGTGCTATTTTTATCTTTCTAATCGGTCTTATTGTTTATTTTCAAATTACGGAAGTTGAAAAGTGTCCTTGGCTATTATTTATCTTTTTGCTTATTATTTTAGCTCTTCCAGTTTTAGCCGTTATGTATAATTTAATTTTAAGAATAAAAGAAATTTTAGGAGGTGAAGAAGATGAAGCTAGTAAATATTGATTATCTGCCTGGTGAAGAAATAGAAGTTCTAGGACTTGTTAAAGGACAAATTGTGCAATCTAAAAATATTGGTCGTGATTTTATGGCTGGGCTTAAAACGATTGTTGGTGGCGAAATAGCTAGTTATACGGATATGATTAGTTTAGCTAGGAAGATGGCAACTAAAAGAATGGTTCAAGAAGCTGAAAATTTAGGTGCCGATGCCATTATTAATATTCGGTATGGTTCTTCTGCGGTAATGGGTGGAGCTGCCGAGATAATTGCTTATGGAACCGCAGTTAAAATCAAAAAGAAAAATAATCCTAAAGATTAGTTATTTTAAATAATTAATCTTTTTGTTTGGAAAAATGTCGGAATTTCGTGTAAAATACGGTTAAAAAGCTTGGAATTTTGTGATAATATATAATTGGAGGCGTAGAAAATGCCAAGATTAAAAAGGAAAATAGATGAATTTTTAGTAAATTGAAAGAACAGTCCTGATAAATTGCCATTAATCATAAAAGGGGTTAGACAAATAGGCAAAACAGACGCTATTGAAAACTTTGCTAAAATATAAGGTGAAACTTTAGATTTTGAAGAATTTTTATGGACTAAAGGTTATAGTGAAAAGCAAATTGATGATTTATATAAATATATGCTTAATATGTAATAATAATATTGGATTTAGTGGTAAGTTTTATACTTTTCTCTATTTCTTAACATTTTTATTAAAAAAATTTTTAAATGAAAAGGATGATTAGATGAAAAAAATTATTTTAAGTTTATTTATTTGTTTATTTTTAATTACTGGATGTGGGAACAAAGATTTAACCAAAGGAAGTTTAGAGGGTTATTCTTATGAAGAGACAGAAGAAGTAACTAGCTATGTCAAAATAGTAACTAATAGAGAAAAAGTTATTATTGCTGAGTTATATCCCGAAGTTGCTCCCGAAACGGTGGCTAATTTTCAAAAATTAGTTCAAGAAAAATTTTATGATGGTATTATTTTCCATCGCGTAATTGCGGGCTTTATGATTCAAACTGGTGACCCAACCGGAACCGGTTATGGTGGTAGTGATGAGAAAATTAAAGGTGAATTTGCCGAGAATGGCTTTGCCAATTCTTTAAAACATGATGAAGGCGTTTTATCAATGGCCAGAAGTGATGATAATAATCCAGAAACCACTGATGATTTAAACAGTGCTAGTAGTCAATTCTTTATTTGTGTTAATAATAATGATAATATTAGTTATTTAGATGGCCATTATGCTGCTTTTGGTCAAGTAATTGCGGGTTATGATAATGCGGTAGAAATATCTAATGTTAGAACTGATAGTAATGATAAGCCAACTACAACTCAAAGTATCAAAACTATTAGATTTGTCAAGGTGACGAAAGATAATTGACTTTTGGCTAACTTATGTTATAATAGCAATTAGTTTTTAGGGGGATAGTTTAATGCTTAGAAAATTAGATTCAAATAATATGCAAACCGTTTATAATCACGCTTTTTATAAATTAGTAAGGGTAGCGGAAGTCGGAAAAGAAAATTTAGATCCTCTTATTTTTATCTGTGGTCAAATGAGTCATCATACTCAATGGATAGAAAGTAAAACGGGATTACATAAAAATAGTTGTTTTCAATATCAAAATTTTTTTGAATATGATGATGAAGTTCATACACCTTATATTTTTATCTATGATTATCCTATTAGACTTCAAGATAAAAGTATTGTTTCTGATGAAATTTTTGCTCGTAGTTTAGCTAATGTTTTAGATATTTTAAAATTAGAAAATGTGACTATTATGGGGATAAGTAATGGCGGAATGATTGGTACTTTATTAAGTAAAAGTCCAAGAGTAAAAGAAGTTTTAGCTCTTCATGCCCCAATATTTGGTGTTCCTTTGCTCCAAAGAGAAAAGTGGGAAAAAGTAAAAAATGATCTTCATTTATCAGAAAAAGCCATTTATTTAATATCTAAGTTATGGGTAAATGATGAATTTGGTTATATGCATCTTATGAAAGATGGATTTCCTAATCTAGAAGATGTTGCTAACTTAGATAAAATAACTTTTACCGGTAGTGATATAACGGAAGTTGCTAGTAAAAGTCGGCTTGCTAATAATCTTGCCTATATGAATTATATTTTATTAGGTATCAAAAGTGATGGAATGGTAAGTTATGATGCTGGTAAAATTAAAAGTACAGGTATTAATTTTATTAAAGAAGAAGGCGTTAGTCATTTTGAGTTAGGGACTCCGAGTTATACTACTCCTTATTATAAAAAGTTAATTAGAAAAAAATAGGTATAAAAACAAAAAATATAACCATAATAATAGAGTAGAGGTTAACTCTACGGACATAAGGCACTAAATTTTGAGTGCCTTTTTGTATATTTAAAAAATAACACTTGAAATAAATACAAATGTTTGATATATTATTTATGCTTGTAATTGGTTGGTGATAAGGTTGAAAATAAAAAGTGAATTTTAAGTCATAACAAAACCCGTCAATGAAGACGTTAAAATAAACAAGCGCTCGT
>CANRKS010000081.1 GCA_947631285.1 uncultured Bacilli bacterium
TCTTGAATACTTTGAGTACCCCAAGATTTATCTACTTGTCCTCTTGTTATTACTCTGTCTACTACTTCTCTAATAATTTCTTTATCTTTAACATCGACATTACTATTAGGCTCACCATTAACAACATTATAATGTTTTTCTTGAATTTTTAAACCATTCATACCATTAACTGTTACTTGATAATAACTAGGCGGTTTAGAATTATCTCTTTCAATTTTCGTTGTAAATTCGGTTACAACTTCTTCTATTTCATTAACATCATAACTAAATGATAATTGAGGATTAATTAAAGTAATATTAACCGTATCTCCTACTGTAAGAAGTGAATCTTTACTTGTATATTTAGGATTAGCAATCAAAAATTCTTGGGTATTTAAAGTATTGGCTTCACTAATTGATTCAATTGTATCGCCTTCTTTAATGGTATAACTATGTTCATCATAATTAAAACCAAATAATAACTCTTGCGCTAAAGTATCACTATCTTCATATATTTTATCATTAATACTAATATATCTTTCTCTTATGGAAATATTTTCTAAAATATCCATATCTTCATAAGTTATCCCGATATCATCTAGCTCCTCTTGAGTGCCATTAATAAAATTTTGATAATCATTTTCATCAATAAAAGCTAAAACAAATTTTTCAATAGCTTCTTTCAAAATATTCTTATCTAAAATATTAAAACTAAAAGCATCATGACCATTATAAGATGATACTTGGACTTCATAACCATGAATTGTAAAATCTTGAGTATCTTCAATTTTATTATAAATAGCATTTAAATCAGCAACTTTAGGATTATATGAATATTCTAAAACAATTTGTAATCCATTCGGAGGATATACATTAGAAACATGATATTTATCTTTAATTAATTGTTGTCTTTCATCAATTAATTTATATAATGCTTCTTTATCTTTAATACTGCCAATTACTTCTCCATCTAAATAAACATTATATAATTTATTTATCGGATTATTTGTTTTTTGCACACTGTTAACTGTAAAGAACAAAAAGATAACAACTAGACATATAATTTCCGTAACTATTTTTTCACTTATTTTCATTAATCTTCATCCTTATTTTCATGAGCTACATTCCTGAATGCACTCATATTCAATTCAAAAAGCAAATCAACTGTTCCTAATGATCCTTTACGATGTTTAGCAATGACAAGTTCAGCCGGAACGATTTTTTCATTTTGATCTTTTTTGGCTTCATAATAATCTTTACGATTTATAAATAAAACTATATCAGCATCTTGTTCAATAGAACCAGATTCTCTTAAATCAGCCAACATAGGCATATTGCTTTCCCGTCTTTCAGCATTTCTGGAAAGTTGCGCACAAGCAATAATCGGTACATTAAATTCTAATGCCATTGTTTTTAAATTACGGCTTATTTCTGATACTTCTACTTGTCTAGATTCTACTCTTTTATTTCCTGTTGTTACCAATTGTAAATAATCTATAACTATTAAGCCTAATCCTTTTGGCATATTATAAAGTCTTCGACATTTAGCTTTTATTTCTGAAATTGTAATACCAGAGTTATCTTCAATATAAAGATTAGTTTCAGCTAAATTGTTCATGGCTTCATTATATCTTTTCCAATCTCTTTCTTGCATCGCTCCAGTTTGCAATTTATAACTATCGATTCCCCCTTGAGCACTAATTATTCTATTAACTAATTGCTCAGCCGGCATTTCTAAGTTAAATATAGCTACAGCTTTATCCGTAGTTCTAGCGGCATAAGTAGCCATATTTAAAGCCAGTGCCGTTTTTCCCATACCAGGACGAGCAGCCAAAATGATTAATTCACCTGGTTGAAATCCAGTAGTAATTTTATCAAAATCATAAAAACCTGTTTCTAAACCCGTAATTATTTTTTTAGTTCTGGCTAATTCCTCTAATTTTTCTTGAGCTCTTCTGAGAATTTCTTGAATAGGAACAAAATCTTTAACAACTCTTGTTTTAACAACATTTAAAATATTTCTTTCTGCATCATCCAAAACATTTGTAATATTCTCTTCATCATAAGCTTCGTTGATAATTTCAGTTGCTGTATTAATTAAATTTCTTCTGGTAGCATGCTCTTTAATAATATTAAGATAATAACTAAGATTAGCGGTTGTAATAACTGAATCAATAACTTGACTTATATAGGGAAGACCTCCAATTGTATTTAATCTTTTCTTTTTATCAAGTTCTTCCTTTACCATACCAGCATCAATAGGAATATTATTATCATGTAATTCTTTAATGGCTTCGAATAAATATTTATTCCGTTCATCAAAAAACATATCTGAGTTAATTTCTTCACAGATTGTATCAACTAAACTATTATCGATGAATGCAACCCCTAAAACACTCATTTCTGCTTCTTTATTTGAAGGCATTACTCTAGCCATTTTTTCACCTACTTACTAACTTCAATATTTATATTAAATTTAACTTTTTTATGAAGGGTAATTTCTACTTTATGTATTCCTAAAGTGTCAATATTACCAAAAGTTTCAATATTCTTTTTTGCAATAGAAAAACCATTCTTCTTTAATTCTTCACTTATTTGTTTGGTAGATATATTACCAAATACTTTATCTTGACTTCCTGTTTTTACTTTAAATTTAAAAGTTTTATTTTCTAACTTTTTCTTTACTTCTTCTAAATTTTTTACTAAACTATCTTCTTCTTGTTGTCTTTCTTTTATTTCTTTATCTAAAACTTCCTTACTTCCTTTAGTATAAGGAACCCCTAATTTATTTTTAATTAAATAATTATTACCATATCCATCTGATACTTCTATTATATCATCTTTTTTACCTTTTCCCTTAACATCTTTAAGCAAAATAACTTTCATATTTCCTCCTATAAAATGTTTATATTATTATAACACATATTCCTTATATTTTATAATACTTTCCATATTCTTTTTTCACCATAACCATCTAGACTAATTTTTCCCTCATCTTTAAGTATTTTAATATATCTTCTTATAGTTCTTTCAGACACTTTAAATTTAGCGGCTAAACTAATTTCCGTAACAGTATTATTTTCCTTCATTTCTTTTATTATTAGCTTAAAAAAATCTTGCTTTAACCTTCGCATCATCATTCCCCTTTCACTTATATATATAAGTAAAATGGAAATGATTTCCTTTTTTTAATTTTAACTTTTAGCTCTAAATATAAAGTTTTTTGCCAATTTATACATAATTGGTTTAAGATTAGGAAAAATTACTCTATAAACAAAAAAAATTCACAATTTTTTGTGAATTTAATTATTTAACATATGGTATTAAAGCCATAAATCTTGCATATTTTACTTGTTCAGCAATATGTCTTTGATGCTTAGCACAAGCGCCTGTTACACGTCTTGGTAATATTTTACCTTTTTCATTTATATATTTATTAATAATCATAACATCTTTATAATCAACACTTTTACCAGCACACATTTGACATATTTTCTTTTTCTTACGATAAAATTCTGCCATTTA
>CANRKS010000082.1 GCA_947631285.1 uncultured Bacilli bacterium
CAATAGTCTTGACGATATAAATTATATTCTTTAGAAAGAAGAATACTTTTTTTATAACCATCCTTCTTTTTAAAATCGCTATATAACCATTTAACTTGATACTTATTTGCTAACTCTTCGCCAATTTCATTTAAAACTTGGGCATTTTTATAAGGACTAACTGTTAAAGTTGTACCAAAATAATCATAACCTTCTTTCATGGCTATTTGCGCACACTTATCAAGTCTTAAATGGTAACAAATATGACACCTAACACCCCCTTCTAAATCTTTTTCATGACCAGTAATGGCACTTCGATAAGATTCATTATCATAATCAATATCTTGAAAACTTAAATTAGGTAAATTCAATTCTTTAATTAATCTAATTTGTTCTTTCTTTCTCTTTTCATATTCCCTTCTTGGCTCAATATTAGGATTGTAATAAAGAATCGTAATATCAAAATAATCTTTTAAATAAGTAATAACATAGCTAGAACAAGGCCCACAACAACTGTGAAGTAAAAGCTTAGGTTTATTATCTAAAGTATTAATTATTTCCTCTAATACTTTATCATAATTCTTTTTCTCATTCACTACCTTCACTTCCTTCAGGCATTACAATATTTTCTTCGCAATTATTAAAATGATTATTTTCGCTATTACTATCTAAATATAGGCATCCCTTAATATCTTTACCATTCTTATTTACTATTACTTCATATATTTCTAAATAATTATTAAATTTCTCAATATTTATCGTATTTATATAAACTGTATTACCATCATTCATACGAAATAAAAATCTTTTATCATCAATAACTTTATCATTAATCATGGATGGACTATATTCAATTTCACTAACTAATGATAATACATCATTAGAAATAGTACTTAATTTTTGCACAAATTCATTATAGATATCTAAAGGAACAAAATTAATTAAAACTGGAAGTCCTAAAAAATCTATACTATAATCTACTTCTTTATTATTAGAGAGTACTACTTTCTTTTTACTTAAATTATAAAAAAGGGGTTCATCTTCTTCAATTATAATGGTAATTTTTCCAAAATAATTTTTATGAATTTTAACAGAATTAACTAAATCTAGGGCTAATAATTTCTTTTTTATTTTACTTCGACTAGCCCTTAGAACTGATTCTTTATTTAAATCTAAATATGTAATTATATAATTATCTTTTAAATAATGATTGCCTTTAATTTCTATTTCTTTAATGGGGGTTGTCCATAAGTAATAGATAAATAAAGATGCCAAAAACAATATAAAGATAATTAAAATTAAGGCTCTAAATTTTAACTTTTTTCTCTTCTTTTTCATCTTAATCCCACTCAATTATTTGTTGTTCTAATTCTAAAGTAATATTATCTTTTTCTTTAATTTTATTTTGGATAATTGCAATTAATTCTTTAATATCTTTACTCGTTGCCTTACCTTTATTTACAATAAAATTAGCATGTTTTAAAGATACATAAGCATCATTTACATGATATCCTTTTAAACCAGCTTCATCAATTAATTTTCCCGCACTATAACCTATTGGATTTTTAAAAACACTTCCGGCATTTTTAAATTCAATTGGTTGCGTTTCTCTTCTCTTTTCTCTAATTTTCTTTTCTTCTTCTTGCATTTCTTCTATATTACCTTTTTCTAAAGTAAATGTCGCTTTAACAATGATATCATTACAATCTTTAAAACTAGAATAACGATAAGAAGTCTTAATATCTTTTCTTAAAATAGTTTTTATTTCTTCATTACAAATGACTACAACTTCTTTAACATGATCATATATAGTTTTATCTTTATAAAAGGAAGCATTACCATATAAAGCCCCTCCTACTGTACCAGGAATGCTTCCTAAAGTTTCTATACCTTTTAAACCTTTTTTAATGGCATCTTTTACCACTAAGCCTAAAATAGCGCCTGCTTCTACGGTTAAAGTATTATGATCAAAACTATAATGGTTTAAGTTTTCTAAAGAAATGATAACACCCGAAAAAGGATTATCAGGTAAAATGACATTAGATCCTTTTCCTAAAAGGAAATAAGGCATTTTTTCTTTATTTAAATAACTTACTAATTCTTTTAAAGAATTTATATCTTTTACTTTAACTAAGTATTTAGCTTTCGTTTTAATTCCATATGTATTATAGTTTTCTAAAGATACATCTTCTAAGACTATTCCATATTTATTTAACATCACATAAGGCCTCCTTAACTATTTGGTAAATGGCCTCGCTACTAGAAGATTGCTTATATTTTTGTAAATTATGAATAATTTCATTATCTTCTTTCTTAATTAATTTTTCTACCATTTCCTCTAATATTTGACTATCTAAATCTTTTTCTTCAATCATTAAGGCTAAATTATTTTCTTTTAAAGCTAAAGCATTATAATATTGATGATTATTAGCTACATTAGGAGAAGGAATTAAAATTGAGGGAACCTTAGAAGCTAATATTTCCGAGATAATTCCGGCGCCCGAACGACTTATTACAACATCACAAGATTTCAAGAAAGCTGATAAGTTATCTAAATAAGGAATTACTTTAACATTAGAAGCTAATTTATAATTTTTAAATTCTTCATAACCAGCTTTACCCGTAATAAGTAAAATTTCTGTATTTACTAGTTTATTAGTTTCTAAAAAAGGAATTAATTTATCATTTAAACCCTTACTTCCTAAAGAACCAGAAACGATTAAAACTAATTTTTTATCTTTCTTTAAACCTAAAGATTCTTTCTTAACACTTTTTAAATTTTTAACATTGTCACTACTTGGATTACCGGTAAAATAACATTTTGCTCCTTTAAAATATTTATCACTTTCTTTAAAAGAAGTAAAAACGCCATCTACACCTCGACTTAAAAATTTATTAGTTTTACCAGGTATACTATTTTGTTCATGAATAAAAGTTTTAATTTTTAACTTACGGGCCGCCATGATGACTGGTAAAGTAACATAACCCCCAACCCCAATTACTACATCAGGTTTAAAATCTTTCATAATATGAAGACATTTATAATAAGCTTTAATTACATATCCAATATTCTTAAGATCACTACCAATATTTTTACTAAAACCATATATTTTAATTCCTTCAAAAGGAATATTATGTTTAGGAACAATTTCATTTTCCATTCGATTATGAGTACCAATATATAATACTTCCAATGTTTTATCTAATTCTTGAAATTTTTTGACAATGGCTAGAGCTGGATAAATATGACCTCCAGTTCCCCCCGCTGATATAATTAAGCGCATAGTAGAATCACCTAATTAAATTATACACTAAAATGTCCAAAAAAAGTAGCACTTTAACTTTTCATTTTACTTATTGACATTTTAATGTTATAACCCGAGTTTGACAGATAAAAAAATAAAAAAG
>CANRKS010000083.1 GCA_947631285.1 uncultured Bacilli bacterium
AATCATAAAAAAACTGATAACTAGAAATTAATTCTAAATATCAGTTTTAATTTTAACTACTTTTTCAGCAGTCTCGTAGTTTACTACTTTATTTTTTTTTGGTACAATGATAACAAGTTATGAAATTTTTTTAGCATCATAATTTATAGTATGGAGATTTAAGTATGAAAAAATTTATTATTCCTATAATTTGTTATAGTTTTATCCTTCTTATTTTATTAAATGTTGGGAAAATTACTGATTTTTTAGCCAAAACTATTTCTAATAAACCAGTTTTAACAATTGAAAAAGGAAATGAATATACCAAAAATTATGATTTTAAATATGTAAAAAATAGTAAAGATTATATTCCCTATTCATATAATGATTTAGTTGATATTGTCTATAGTGTTATCAATCAAGGTTGGCAAGAATTTACTTTTTATTGTCCAAGTGAATATCTTGATTGCATGAGCGATGTTACTAAAATAACAAAAGATGAACTTACTTTAACTCATCTTAATAATTTTGTTCATCCTTATAATAGTTTTAATTCACTTAAAACCTCAATTAAGGAATCTGGAGAAATTACCATTAATGTTAGTTATTTATATAAGGAAGAAGAAATAAAAGATATCAATAACTATGTAGATAATCTTTTAAAAGAACAATATGATGCTACTTTAGATGATTATGAAAATATTAAAAAAATACATGATTATATTATTAACAATACAAAATATGATACTATAAGAAATGATACCGGAGAAAGTGAATACCAATCTTATAATGCTTATGGACCAGCTTTACAAGGATATGCAACTTGTAATGGTTATGCTGATTTAATGGCTATTATTCTTTCCAAATTAAATTATCCTAATTATAAAATAGCCACTACCAAAGAAGAAATTAGCTATGAATCGAATGGTCATGTATGGAATGCGGTTAAAATTGATAATAAATGGCTCCATTTAGATCTTACTTGGGATGATCCTGTTAGTAGTGATGGCAAAGATTATTTATATCATAAATATTTTTTAGTCACTAATGAGGAATTACAAAAAGCTGATTCAGGCGAAGTAAATGTCGAAGAACATAATTTTGATAAAACTATATATTTAGAATTTAAAGAGGCTATTTAGTCTCTTTTTCAATATATTTTATAACTTCCAAATAAGTTTTTGAAAAATCATTATAATCTGTTTGAAACCAATTAATATTCATTTGATTATTAAACCAGGTGTATTGTCTTTTAGCATAATGCCGAGAATTTTTTTTAATTTCCCGAATTGCTTCTTCTAAAGAATAAGCTCCTTCGAAATAATTAATGATTTCTTTATAGCCAATTGCCCGACTTAAAATCTTGGTTTTACCATATTTTTGATATAAACATTTTACTTCTTCCACCAAACCATCATCGATCATTTTATCGACTCTTTCATTAATTTTAGTATATAAAACTTCCCTATCTGTTGTAAGGCCAATAAATTTTACATCATATAAAAGTTTTGGTTCTTTCGCGACCTTATGTAATCGATTTAAATAATTTTCTAACCGGCGACGATTATTTTTATCAATGACTAAATTAGCATCTTCTCTTTTAGCCATTTCATATAATTCTTCATTAGAATAATCCCTATAATCTTTAATTATTAAAGGACTAAATTCATAATCATATAAAGCACTCTTTAAATAAAGACCTGTTCCTCCCACTAAAATAATGGGCCGATCTTTATATTTATCTAAAAGAACTCTAATATCTTTCTGATAATCACAAACACTATACTCGTCCTGAACTTCTTTAATGTCCAAAAGATAATGGGGAATACCCTCTTTTTCTTCTTCTTTTATTTTAGCTGTACCAATATTTAATTCCTTATAAACTTGGCATGCATCACCATTTATAATAATAGCATGATATTTTTTGGCTAACATAATACTTAATTTTGTCTTCCCTACCCCCGTTGGACCAACAATACAAATAATCATCATGCTTCACCTCCATTTGATTATGGCACAAAAATTTAAATTTGACAATAGAGAAAGAAATTGCTATATTAACACTAGTGATTTCGATGAAAGTAATTGGTATTATTTGTGAGTATAACCCTTTTCATAATGGACACCTTTATCATTTAGAAAATATTAAAGAACAATTCCCTGATTCCCTTATTGTTCTTGTTTTAAATGGCTATTTTTTAGAACGAGGTGAAGTTTCCATTATTTCTAAAAAAAATAAAACAGAAATTGCTCTTAAAATGGGGGTTCATATCGTTTTAGAACTACCTTTTGTCTATGGTACCCAAAGTGCTGATGTTTTTGCGAAGGCTGCTTTAGAAATATTAAATGAATTAAAATGTGATTACTTAGTATTTGGAAGTGAATCAAACGATATAGAAAGTTTAAATAAAATAACTGATTATGCCATAAATAATGCTTCTACTTATAATAAGTTAGTTAAAGATTATCTAGCCAAAGGATTAAACTACCCCACCGCTTTAGCTAAAGCTCTTCCTTTAGATTTTACTTTTAAGCCTAATGATCTATTAGGAATTTCTTATCTTAAAGCTATTAAAGAAAATAATTTTAAGATTAAAGCTTTACCAATTAAAAGAACTAGTGATTATTTAGATACTTTAGCTAATGATCCCATTGTAAGCGCGACAAATATAAGAGAAAAATTAAAAAATAAACAAGATATAACTAAATTTGTTCCCCCTATAACACTTTTAAAAATAGAAAATATTTCCTTAGATAATTATTTCCCTTATTTAAAATATAAAATAATGACCGAAGATAATTTAAATAGTTATTTAGATGTAACCGAAGGAATTGATAATCGTCTTAAAAAAGTCATTAATAATTGTTATTCCCTTACTGAATTAATTGAGAAGACAAAATCGAAAAGATACACTTATAATAAGATAAGAAGAATGCTTGTCCATATTTTAGTTGGGCTAAAATACGAAGATGTTAAAAATTTAAAATTAGAATATATTAAAATTTTAGGTTTTAAAGAAGAAGGTCAAAAGTATTTAAATAAACTTAAAAAAGATATCAAGATTCCTTTAAGAGTGCAAAAAGACTCTTTTACTTATCAAATGGAGTTAAGATGTGCCGCATTATATGACCTATTTAGTCATGATGATAATTTAAAATATGAAAAAGATGCTAAACCACTTAAATTTTAGACTTTTTTATTAAGCGTTGAATTAAAAGGTAAATTCTCGTAATATAAAAAAGTGATTTTTCATAAGTAAATTCACATTATAGAACCAT
>CANRKS010000084.1 GCA_947631285.1 uncultured Bacilli bacterium
GTAGGATGGTTAAAAGTTAATAATACTAATGTTGACTACCCTGTTGTTCAAGCCGACGATAATGATTTTTATTTAAAGAAAAATTTTAAAAAAGAAAAAGATAACAGTGGTTGGATTTTTATGGACTATCGCGCTAATACTAAAGATTTAAGTCAAAATACTATTATATTTGGCCATAATATGTATTATAGTGGGGTTATGTTTGGAACTTTATATAAAACTAAGTACTCTAGTTGGTACAAAAATGAAGAAAATCAAATAATTGAATTTGATACGCTTTATCAAAAGTTAAAATGGAAAATATTTTCCATTTATGTTGTTCCTAATACGAATGATTATTTAATTGCTAATTTTAGTACCGAAAATAAATTTCAAGAATTTATTAATTTAATTACCGATCGTAGTATTTATAATTTTAATACTCCGGTATCTAGTACTGATAAAATTCTTACTCTATCAACATGTTCTAACAATGGCAAAAACAGATTAGTTATTCATGCTGTTTTACTAGCAGAATAATAAAATCTGTTTTTTTTATTTTTCCATTAATTCTAAATTTAATTGTAATCTTAAATTATTGGGATCTATTTCTAAAGCTTTTTTTACATAAGCAATACTTTCTTCATGATATCCTAAATGATAAGCACAAATACTAATTAAATCATAGATAAAACTATTCCAAGCAAATTCTTCATTAATATAAGAATCACTCTTATTTTTTATTTCTAATGCTTTTCTTAAATAGTCATAAGCAACTAGAAAATTTTCATCTTCATAATAAATATAAGCAAGTTCTATATATCCTTCTCTTAAGTATGGGGCTTCATAAATTGCTTCTTGATACCACTTTTTAGCTTCTTCTCTTTCACCCTTCTCTTTATAACATCTAGCAATAAAACGCATAGATGCCGCTCTTTCATCTTTCCAAGTAGCCTTTTTTAAGCTTAAATGTTTCTTTAATGTTAGAATTGCTTCATCCCATTTACGATAATACATATATTCTCTTCCTAAGTAATGCATATTTCTATCATCTAAAGGATCTTCTTTAACACTTAATTCTAAAAGAGGTAAATATGATCCTCTGGATTTAGTTGCATCAGGATAATGATTGATAACTAGATCTTTCACAACTACTTCTTTTTCTTCCTTAAGAGGCATTAATACTTCATGCACAGGATGGCTCCATTTATAATAGCCATTTCGATGAATTTTATTAGCTAGAAAACTCGTCGCCGGTTTACCATATTCATCAAAAGACCAGTTATAAGTATATCTAAGTCTTGTGACATCACTACCCCAAGCTTTTAGAACTTTTTCTTTCCAGCCAGCTTCAAAAACTTCATCTAAATCAGTACAAATACATATTTCATATTCTTGAGGAATTAAATCAAGAGAAGCATTTCTTGCAGTATCAAAACGAAATGGATTAAAAGTTTCTTCATATACTGTAACACCCATCTCTTTTAATAAATTAACTGTATTATCAGTTGATCCCGTATCTAAAACAATTATTTTATCGGCTTCACCCATAGATTCAACCCATCTTTTAACAAATTGTTCTTCATTTTTTGAAATAGCATAAACACAAACTTTAACGTTTTCCAAAAATATCACCTAATATATTTTATGTCTAAAATAGTTAAAGGGCTAATTAATTTACATCTAAAAATATCCATGATATAATCTTAAACAAAAGGAATGAGGAATTAAAATGGTTTATCTTGATTACAGTGCAACAACTCCAGTTGATAAAGAGGTTTTAGCTTCTTTTGATAAAGCTTCTTTAGAAATAATTGGCAATGCTAATTCTAATCACAAACTAGGAAGAAAAGCCAATCTTTTAATGGAAAAAGCTAAAGAACAAATAATCGATCTTTTACATTTAAAAGATAAAGAAATTATTTATACAAGTGGAGCGAGTGAAGCTAATAATTTAGCTATTAAAGGAATTGCTTTTAAATATCTTAATCGAGGTAAGCATATTATTACTTCCTATTATGAACATTCTTCAGTTAAAGAGACTCTTTTATATCTTAAAACTTTAGGATTTGAAATAGATTATTTAGAAACTAAAGAAAATGGCGTAATTGATCTAGAAAAATTTAAAACGATGCTTAGAAATGACACCATTTTAGTAACTATTAACGCTATTAGTAGTGAACTAGGATTAAAAGAACCCATTAAAGAAATGGGCGAAATTTTAAAAGATTATCCAAAATGTTTTTTTCATGTTGATTTAACACAAGGAATTGGTAAAGTTCAAATTCCTTTAGATAATGTTGATTTAGCCACATTATCAGCTCATAAAATATATGGATTGAAAGGAATCGGGGCTTTAATTAAAAGAAAAAATGTGGAACTTACTCCCCTAATCCATGGAGGAAAATCAACAACGATATGGCGAAGTGGTACACCTTCTCATCCTCTGGTTGCTTCTTTAGCTAAAGCTTTAAGATTAATATTAGAAAACGAAGAAGAAAACTTTCAAAAAGTTAAAAAGTTAAATATAATGTTACAAGAAGAATTAAAAAAATACCCTTCTGTCTATATTAATAGTAATGAAGAATGTATTCCTCATATTTTAAATGTAAGCATTATAGGTGTTAAAGCAGAAAGCTTTATGCATGCTCTAGAGGCATATGATATCTATGTTTCAACTAAATCAGCTTGTAGTGATGATGATTCTTATAGTGAAAGTGTTTATCACTTAACTAAAGACTTAGAAAGAGCTAAGTCTAGTATCAGAATAAGCATTTCTCATCTTACAACCGAAGAAGATATAAAAGCCTTTTTAAGTGCTTTTTCTAAATGTTATCATCAATTAAAAATGCTCTAATAGGTTTTTGCACTTTTCAAAAGTCTTAGCTTCTTCATAATTTATAATGGGGAGGTTAAGATGAATAATAATATCCAAAGAGCAAGATGTATAATAGATAATTTTAATAAAAATTATGTCCCTACCGGCTGCTGCTGTGGGGGAAATAATAATGGTAGTCCTATTAATGCTACCTTTACTATTGGTACGGTAACAACCGGAGCTCCTGGTAGTGCGGCTGCCGCTAGTATTACCGGAACTTCACCTAATTTTATTTTAAATTTAACTATTCCACAAGGTGCAACAGGCCCAACTGGCCCTGCTGGTGCTACTGGTCCTCAAGGTATTCAAGGATTACAAGGAATCCAAGGTGCACCTGGTGAAACTGGACCTACGGGTCTAACAGGTCCGACTGGTCCTACCGGTCCAACAGG
>CANRKS010000085.1 GCA_947631285.1 uncultured Bacilli bacterium
GCATAACCTTTAATAGTTATACTTCTTACATACCCTCTTTTTTTATTTTTGTCTAAATTTTGGGGTACAGTTCATAATATTTATTTTTTTATTCACCAGGTGCTGTTGTAATAGTACAAGCTCCACCGGTTTTTACTTGAATGGTTACATTTAAATCTTCACCAGCTAAATAATTTTGTTCACCTACAGTGTCAGCACTTTTATTAACTAACCATAATGATGCTGTAACCGTAGCACTTTGTGTTGAAGAATTTAATTTTGGAAGTGTACCAGTATAATCTTTTCCAGCTTCTTGAGAAGCATCATCTAATATTTTTGATAAATCGATTTCATCTTTTAAACCTGTTACGTCTGGTAAACCTTCAATTTTTAAGAATGCATCGCCAGTTTTTAATTTTCCTTGTTCTGCAGTCGTCATTTCTCCAGACAACTTAACATTTACAGTTACATTACATGTGTATTCAGCATTTTCATCTGCTCCACTTAAAGTTGCTGTCGCAATAGTATATTTTCCTTTGCCCTCTGATGCCGTTTTTACCCATTTACCACCAGTTGCTTCACCTTCATTTGCAGCGCCAGTATCAGTAGATTTTATTGCATAATATTTTATATCCTCAGATCCTTTTGCCATATCTTGAGCAGTAACACTAAGTACATAGCTATCACTAGAACCGGCAATAGTTACTGTACCAACTTTTCCAGTTGTTACAGTTGCATTCGTTGTTGTTGTATCTCCACCTACTGTTAAGCTAAAGTATGCAAATGTCGCGCCCACTACTGCTACTAATAATGTTGCTACTGCTATCACTGTCAGCAACATCGTATTCTTTTTGTCCATTCCCTTCCCTCCTCTCTTTTATCCTCTCCCTCTTTCCTTCTTCCTCCCATTCCCCACCAACGGGGGCCCCTATTATTTCCTCCCACATTAAAAAAAAGAAGATTTTGCTCTTCTCCTTCAATATTAGTTTTTTATTCACCAGCTACTTCAATTTTGCAAGGATTTGCTTCATCTTTATCTACAGAAATAGTTACTCCCAATGTTTGACCAGCTAAATAATCTTGTTCAGCATCTCTGTTTTCAAGATATAAATCAGCTTTAATAGATTTTGAAGCACTTGTTCCTTGTAATACAACTGTTCCTGTTACTTCTGCTTTATTTTCTTCTAATGTGCTTAAATCAACAGTTTTTGTATTTACTGAATCTCCACCAATACCATCAGCAGTAATAACTACAGCCATATCACCTTCTTGCAATTTTTTATCTTGTGCTTGTAATAAAGTTGTTAATCCTTGAGTAGCAGTTATTGTTATTTTATAGCCACAACTGTATTTAGCTTTAGCATCTCCTCCAGTTAAATTAAACTGTGCAATTTCGTATTCTTTGGCAACTGATTTAGAATATATATTTCCGCTTTCTTCTGCAGAAGTTTTATCTTCTGAACTTAAAGCATAATACTTAGCATAAGCTTCGTCTGCTTGGGCCATTTCCGCAGCGTTTAATTTAAGTTCTAAAGTTTTTTCGCCTTCTTTTAATGCTATTAGGCCAGGATTTGAAGTCGTTACAGTTGCATTTGTTGTTGTTGCTTCTCCACTTACTGTTAAGCTAAAGTATGCAAATGTCGCGCCCACTACTGCTACTAATAATGTTGCTACTGCTATCACTGTCAGCAACATCGTATTCTTTTTGTCCATTCCCTTCCCTCCTCTCTTTTATCCTTTTCCAGAAATATCCTCTCTATATTTCTTCTCTTTTATTTTAGCTTCTTTTTTTTATCATGTCAAGATTTTCGTTATTACTTTACTTCTTCTTTTTTTGTTTTGCCTACTACTCACACAACAAATTCCTTCCACCCCCAACGGGGGCCCCTATTAAAATGCAAAAAATGAATAAGCAAGATAGTAAGCAAGATATAAGCAAGTTGTTGATTAAATAAAAATAATCTGGTATACTATTAGCTAAGAATGGTGATTGTATATGAGTAAATATATTCCTCCTTTTGAAATAAGCAATAAAATGTTAGATTATGTATCTTCAATTATGGAGAAAATCGGCAAATTAGATAACTATACTAATTTAGATAGAATGCCTATTTTAAGGCGAAATAATCGAATAAAGTCTATTCATTCTTCATTAGCTATTGAAGCAAATTCTTTATCTTTAAAAAAAGTAAAAGATGTTATTAATGGTAATATTGTTCTTGGACCTCAAAAAGAAATTCAAGAAGTTAAAAATGCTTTTAATGCTTATGAAAAAATAAAAGATTTTAATCCTTACAAATTAGATGATTTAAAAATGGCTCATAAAATGTTAACAAATATTATATTAGATGATGCCGGAAATTTCAGAAAAGGAGAAGAAGGAGTTTTTGACGGTGATAAATGTATTTTTATGGCTCCTCCAGCTCGTAATGTTCCTAAATTAATGGAAAACTTATTTGCCTTTTTAAAAGATAATAAAAACGAAATAAATCCTTTAATATTATCATCAGTATTTCACTATGAATTAGTTTTTATTCATCCCTTTAGTGATGGAAATGGTCGAACAGCTAGACTATGGCAAAATGTTATTTTAACTAATTATAAAAGTATATTTGAATATTTACCAATTGAAACTTATATTAAAAAGTATCAAGAAGAATACTATAAAACGATCGATGAATGTAATAAAAATGGTAACTCAAATTTATTTATAGAATTTATGTTAAAAATAATAGATGAAACTTTATTAGAAGTTACTAACTCATCTGATAATATGATAAAAGACAATTCTTATATTGCTAAGTTATTAGATGTTATGGAATATAATATGCCAATGACATCTAGACAAATAATGGACAAATTAGGTTTAAAATCAAAAGAAGCGTTTAGAGAAAATTATTTAAATCCCGCAATTAAAAACGGTTTAGTAAAACTAACCGTTCCCGATAAACCTACAAGTAAAAATCAAATGTATTATAAAAACTGAATTTAACAATAAAAATTCGGTTTTTTAATTTAAACTCATTTTTCTTTAAAATTTTTTTAAAGAAAAATGAGTAAAAAAAAAGAAGTTGCCCTCTTTTTATTTTTATGCACCTGGTACAGCTGCTGCTTGTACAGTACATGTAGTAGCTTCTTTAGGTGCTAACTCAATTGTTACTTCTAAAGATCTACCGGCTATCTCATTTTGAGGGCTACTTGTATTTTCTAAAGATAATACAGCTTTTAATGT
>CANRKS010000086.1 GCA_947631285.1 uncultured Bacilli bacterium
TACCAGTTTATATTATTTCTGTTGAAGTTACCATTCTCTTTTTTTTCTTTGTCTACTTTATTGGGTACACTTCATTAGTTACTAATTAAATTATCTTCTTTTATTAATTTATTAATGTTTTTATAATTATATATTTCATAATTACTTTCTTTAATAATTTTATCTTTGTTTTTTATTCCTTGTGATTCTAAATAATTAGCCAATACATCTTTAGTTAAGCTTTCAAATGAAATAGTTAAATCTACTAAGTCATTTATTTCATTATTATTTTTTTCTTTTAAATTATTATTAAACCCGATATGAATATTATTTAGTGTATCATCCGTAATAAAGATAATGGAATTATTAAAATATATTTTTTCTCCCCGATTATCCGTAATATATCCTTCTTTTAAAATTTCTTTAATTAAATCTTTAATGTTTTGATGGGCTTCACTATAATTATCAAATAAGATAATCGTAAAATTATTATTTTGTAGTTTAGTAAATAAATGTTCATCATTATATCCTACGTATCCTTGGGTTGTTCCAATTAATTTATGAATATCTATAGATGATTTATATTCTTTTAAATCAATTCTTAAAAAATTAGCATTAGGAAGAAATTCAGCATATTTTTTAACAATACTGCTCTTTCCTAAATATGCTCCACCTTCTAAATATATTTTAATAAAACATTTTTTATTTAAAAGATTATTTTTTATTAAATTGTTTATTTCTTTAGAATATTTTATGGTATTATATAAATCTTTTTCAATTAAATATGGAATATTATCAATAGCTTTTAATTTTTCTTTAGTTAACATTAAATTAGTTTTGCTTTCTAAAACTTTAATGATATCTTTTTCTCTAACTACTTCTTTTTTCTTTTTAGTAATATTATTTAATTTTTTATTAATTTCCAATTCCTCACTATATATTTTTAAAGCCCGATCATAATCATTATTTTTCACACTTTGGTCTTTTTCTTTTTTTAGCTCTTCTAACTTCCGATATAATTCTCTTTTTTCACTTATATTGGTTGTTCCGGTTTTTACCTTTGCACAAACTGAATCAAGAAAATCGATAGCTTTATCGGGATTTTTTTTGTTATTAATAAATAAATCAGTATAATAAATTATTTTATCAACAATATTATTAGGAATAATAACATTATGATGTTGTTCATACTCTTTTTTTACTTTTAATAAAATATCTTTAGTTTCTTCTTTATTCGGTTCTGCCACATTTATTACTTCAAATCTTCGCATTAAGGCTTTATCTTGAGAAAAGAATTTATGATATTCACTATTAGTTGTAGCCCCGATACACTTAATTTTTCCTCTTGCCAAGGCTGGTTTAAAAATGTCTCCGGCCGTAATAGCGCCTTCTGCTCCACCAGCATTTACCATGGAATGAATTTCATCAATAAATAAAATTATATTGCCATCGTTTTCAATTTCTTTAATAATTTTAGTTAATTTTTCTTCAAACTCTCCTCGATATTTAGTCCCCGATACTAAAGAGCCCATTTCTAAAGCCACAATTTTGGTATTAAAAAGACTATCAGGTACTTCTTTTCTAGCAATTCTTCTTGTAAGTTCTTCTACAATGGCCGTTTTACCTACTCCTGCTTCCCCGATTAAAATAGGATTATTTTTTTTCTTTCTTAAGATAGTTTCAATAATTAAATTTATTTCTTTATCTCTACCAACCACTGTTTCATTATAATCAACAGTTTCATTAAGAATAGTTCCTGTTTCTAATATTTCCATTTTTTTATTAACTAATTTGCCATCTTTATTTAAATTATCGTAAACTAGATCAACATCTAAACCCATACCAATTAAAAGGCGAATAGCAATTCCTTCTCCTTCTTCAAAAATTGATAATACTAAATGTTTAGGCGTAACAATTCCTTTATTATTTTCTTTAGCATTTTCTAAAGCATTATTAATTACTCTTTTTAAAAGAGGCGTATATAAATTTAATTCATTCTCTTTAGTAGCATTTCCTACAACAATGTTTAACTCTTTTTTAAAAGATTCATAAGTTAGATTATAATCTTTAAAAAAATCGATCATATCTTTATCAACTTTTAGTATAGCTAATAGCAAGTGCTCAGTTCCGACATAAGGATGATGTAAATTTAACCTTTCACTTTCCGCAACTCTAAAAATATTTGAGACATGAACGCCAAAATTATTATACATAAAATTTCTCCCTTACAATTCTATGTTTATAATGATGTAATTATTAAAAACTTATACAAAAATGGCCAAATAAAAAGAAGATTTTTTTATCTTCTAAAATGGTCTATAAGGGTAATAATAATTATAACTATAGTTTCCATATGGATAAGGTCCTTGATTTGGATATGGGGCTACATTATAGATTGGTCTCGGTCTAGTTAAGCCAACCGCAGCTCCCCCGAGTAAAGCTCCTCCTAAAAAAGGAACAATAAATCTTTCATTATTATAATTATAATTAGGATAAAAATTAGGCCTATTATACATAATATCTTCCTTTCATTTGTAATGTATGTAAAATGCGATATTATCATAAATTATATTAGCCTATTCTGACTTTATTTAAATATTAACAATTTTCTAAATTATTCATTACTATATTTTTGGTATATTTTCTTACCATCTACACTTATAATTTGATTATCTTTTTTGTTTAATTTATATCCCGTAGTTCTATTAACCAGAGTATAAGTTATATTTAAAACATCATCTTTAATTTCCCATGATATTGGTTGAGGAGCATATCCAGTTGTCTCAAATTCTTCTTTATCACTATAAGCATCTCCAGTTCCACCTTGATATAAGACAATGTACTTTTGGTCATAAATATCACCATCAACTTTTTCCCAAGTCCCGACAATATTTTGAGAATTCATACAGCCAGTTAATCCTAAAATAAAAATTACACTTAATAAAATGGTTAATATTGTTTTTTTCATAGATCATCATCCTTCTGTTACTTTTCTCTATTAATATTATACTAACTTTAACTTTATTTAGCAAACATGATATAACCCGAGTTTGACAGTTGAAATAATAAAAAAACATCATTTTGCCCAGTATTTATAAGGCTTTGTGATGTTTTA
>CANRKS010000087.1 GCA_947631285.1 uncultured Bacilli bacterium
ATGAGGTTGATAGGCTAGAGGTGGAAGCGTAGTGATACGTTGAGCTGACTAGTACTAATAATTCGACAATTTAACTTATTTTTATTACTATTGATGGAATTGCATTATCAAGTTTTTAAAGGACAAAATCCTTTATTGGTGACGATAGCTTAGTGGACACACCCTTACCCATCCCGAACAAGGAAGTTAAGCACTAATACGCCGACGATAGTGATTGCGAAAATAGGTAGTTGCCAATATTTTTTTTTGCTTAAAAATTTGGCCTTGCCAATAAAAATAAATAGTATTTGATGTTAAATATAATGATTACACTTGTTAATTAGATTTTTTTTCTTTATAATTAAAATTGGTGATAGTATGGATTTAAGATATGTTTCAAAAAGTGTTGATGATACATTAACGCTTGCCGAAAATATTGAAAGCGAAAAATTTGAAAATATGGTAATTTGTTTAGAAGGTGAACTTGGCAGTGGTAAAACCGTATTTGTTAAAGGATTTGCCAAAGCCTTAGGTATAGAAGAAAATATTACCAGCCCTACTTTTAATATAATAAAAGAATATCCAAATGGAGAACTTCCTTTATATCATATGGATGTTTACCGACTAGATGAAGTTGAAGATGACATAGGAATAAAGGATTATTATAATAAAGGTGGTGTTACCATTATTGAATGGGCCGATCTTATTAAAAATGAACTACCAGAAGAAAGATTGGAAATAGTATTTAAAATAGTTGATGAAAACACTAGAGTTTTAGTTTTTAAACCATATGGAAAAATATATGAAGATTTATGTGAATCTGTTTTATAAAAAGGGTGATTAAAGTGACGTTATTTATTGATACACATTTAAATGATGTAGTTATATTATTATATAAAGATGGAGAAATTATTAAGGAAAGAATTATTGAGAATGTCAATGAGACGAGTACAACTGTTATGCCAACAATAAAAAAAGTCTTAAATAAGAGCATTCCTGATGATATTATTGTGGTAAATGGTCCAGGTTCTTTTACGGGTGTTAGATTAGGAGTAACAACAGCGAAAACTTTAGCTTTTTCTTGGCATAAAGATATAAGAACTGTTACCTCTTTAGAATGTATGGCCTTAAGTACTCTAGAGGAAAATAAAATTGTTGGTTTTAGCGATAAAAATGGTTATTATATTGGCATATTTGATAATGACTACAATTTAATTGGTAATTATGAATATATTTCTAATTCTGAGTATGAGGAATATTCTAAAAAATATAAAGTAATAACAGACGTTACCTTGGATTATAAAAAAATTATTGAGTATGTAAGAGAACATAAAAGTACCTTAAATCCTCATGAAGTGAATCCAATATATGTTAAAAAGATTGCTGTTGAAAAATGATTAGAAAAGCTAGGATAGACGATGTTCAAGTTTTAAATTCCTTAGGGGAAAAGCTTTTAGCAAATTTTACCAAAACGTATAATTTAACCAATTATATTAATGACAAAAATTATTTAATTTTAGTTAATGAAGACATGTTTATAAATGGCTTTCTATTAATTAGTGAAAATGCGTCAGCTTATGAATTAGAGGCCATATTTGTTTTAGAAGAAGATCGTCAAAAAGGGATTGCTAGTAATTTAATAAAATATTTTATCGATAATTATTATCAAAATCATAAAGATATATTTTTAGAGGTAGCGACAAATAATATTAAAGCTTTAAAATTATATCAAAAATTTGCTTTTGAAATTGTTAATACAAGGCCAAAATATTATGAAAATATTGATGCCTATGTAATGAAGAGGGTGGAAAAATGAAGGATGTTAATATTTTAAGCATTGAAACTTCCTGCGACGAAACAAGTATTGCCATCGTTAAAAATGGTGTTGAAGTAGTGGCATTAACAATATTAACGCAAATGGATACTCATGCCAATTTTGGTGGTGTAGTACCCGAAATTGCATCACGGATGCATACGGAAAATATTACAATGGTTTTAGAAGAAACACTTAATAAAGCTCATATGAAAGTATCAGATGTTGACGCCATCGCGGTTACTTATGCTCCTGGGTTATTAGGTTCTTTGCTGGTTGGTATTGAATTTGCTAAAGTATTATCATATGTTTATGATAAACCTCTTATTAAAGTTAATCATTTGGTTGGTCATATTTATGCTAATAAAATAGGAGATCATTTAAAATTTCCTTGTTTGGCTTTAATTATAAGTGGTGGTCATACTGAACTTGTAAAAATGACTGGTGATTATGAGTTCGAAATGCTTGGCGAAACTCAAGATGATGCGATTGGGGAAGCTTTTGATAAAGTGGCAAGAGTAATAGGCCTTCCTTATCCTGGTGGCCCTAATATTGAAAAATTAGCAAAAGAAGGAGAAGATTCCTATAAACTTCCTGATACTCTAAACGATGGATCTTACAACTTTAGTTATAGTGGTCTTAAAAGTAGTGTTATAAATTTAGTTAATAAAGAAAAACAACGGGGAAATGAAATTAATAAAGCTAACTTAGCTTGTTCATTTCAAACAACGGCAGTTAAAGAATTAACTAGAAAATTAGAATTAGCTTTAAAAGAAACTAATATTAAAGATGTTATTATTGCTGGAGGAGTATCCGCCAATAAATATTTAAGAGGAAAGGTAAAAGAAGTTTGTGATAAATATAATGCAAATTTAACTTTACCAGAATTTATTTATTGTACTGATAATGCCGCGATGATTGGAGCAGCAGCTTATCCTTTATATTTAAAAAATGATTTTGCTGAGTT
>CANRKS010000088.1 GCA_947631285.1 uncultured Bacilli bacterium
CTTCCCTCCTCTCTTTTATCCTCTCCCTCTTTCCTTCTTCCTCCCATTCCCCACCAACGGGGGCCCCTATTAAAAAAGAAGTGGTTTATTTTTCACTTCTATTTTTATATTGTAATATTATTGGTGTTCCTTCTAAATCAAAGGCTTCTCTAATTTTGTTTTCTAAATATCTTTCATAACTAAAATGAACTAAATTTTTATTGTTTACATTAAATGTAAACTTTGGAGGTCTTGTTCCAGTTTGACTAACAAAATAGATTTTTAATCTTTTACCTTTGTAAGATGGTGGTTCATGTAATGATACAGCATCAGTTATAACATCATTTAAGAGACTAGTTTTTATTTCTTTACGATTATTTTCATAAGCTTTAATTATTTCTGGCATTAAAGTAGATAATCTTTTTTTAGTTTTAGCACTAGTAAAAACAAAATTTATATAAGGAACAAATTTAAAATAAACAGCTAATTCTTGTTTCCATCTTTTTAAATCTTCATTGGGATCTTTAACTGTATCCCATTTATTTACACAAATAACTATTCCTTTACCAGCATTAATTGCATAAGAAAGAATATGCTTATCATGTTCAATAATTCCCTCTTGAGCATCAATTACTAAAACGCAAACATCACTACGATCAATGGCTTTTAAACTACGCATTAGACTATATTTTTCAATTGTTTCATAAATTCTTCCTTTTTTACGCATTCCAGCCGTATCAATAACAATATAATCTTTTTTATTATAAGTAAATCTAGTATCAATTGCATCTCTGGTTGTTCCAGCCGTAGAACTAACAATTACTCTACTTTCATTAAGTAAAGCATTTATCAAAGAACTTTTACCCACATTAGGTCGACCAATAAAAGAAAATTTTAATATATCTTCTTCTTCCTCTTTTTCTTCTCTCATATTCTTAGTAAGTAAATCTAATAATTCTTTAAAGCCTAAATTATGTTCTGCTGAGACCGGTAAAACTGTTTCAAAACCTAATTCATAATAAGCATAAACTAAATCATTTCGCTTTTCATTATCAATTTTATTAACTAAAACAATAACTGGCTTTTGACTCTTTTTAAGCATATTTCGAATCTTTTTATCAGCCTCGGTTATATTATCAAGTCCATCGACAACAAATAAAATAATTGAAGCTTCATCTATGGCTATATTAGCTTGCATTAAAATATCTTGATCAAAATTATCTTCTTCCCCATGAATTCCCCCCGTATCAATCAAACTAAACTTTTTATTTTGATATTCTACAACCCCATATATTCGATCTCTGGTAATTCCTGGTTCACTTAAAATAATAGCTTTTTTTTCTTTAAGCAAACGGTTAAAAATACTACTTTTACCAACATTAGGTTTACCAATTAAACATACTGTTTGCATAAAAATCCCCCTTTAACTACAAGAAAGTTCTTCTAAAGTATCAACTTTAGCTGATATTCTTTTATTTTTATAATAAATAATAACTTCTAATTTATCTAAATAATTATCTTTATCACTAGGATCAACAATACATCCTTCCTGAGAAGTACTTTCCTCTTTTAAACATTCATTATCATTATCTTTAGCTAAATAATCTGGTACTAAATCACTTATAATAAAACTCTTACAAGGAAAAGTTTTATATTTTTGAGGACTAGATATAATTGACCCTTTAATATCTTCACCCATCATTGTAGCAGCTTCTTCAATTAAAATTATTTTTTTATCAATCATATTTTTATTAATCATATTCATAACCCCATTAATTGAAGGAACCGCAATGGCTACGATTACCCCTAAAAGGACAATGACACTTAAAAGCTCAACTAAAGTAAATCCTCTTTTATTCATTTTCCACCTCTTTTTATTTTAAATAGCCTTCAATTATATTTAATACTTCTTCTCTTCCCTTTTTAGTAATAGTAGACCAGGCTAAAAAATCTTCTGTATCATCTAATTTTAAAGCATCTTTAATTAACTTATCTTGTTTAGCTCTTCCATTTTTAGTAATCTTATCATACTTAGTAGCTACAATCGTAACATTTAAATTATAATACTTTAAAAAATTATACATTAATATATCATCTTCCGTAGGTTTATGGCGATAATCAATAAGCAAAAAGACATGTTTTAAATTTTCTCTTGTGGCAATATAATCTTCTATCATAACGCCAAACTTTTTTTGCGTTTCTTTAGCTACACTAGCAAAACCATAACCAGGAACATCAACTAAATAAAAATTATCATTAACTAAATAAAAATTTAAAGTCTGCGTTTTTCCTGGTTTAGAAGAAGTACGAGCAAAATTTTTTCTTTCAATTAAAGTATTAATAAAACTACTTTTACCAACATTACTTCTTCCTAATAATAGAAATTCACATTTTTGATCTGTTGGATATTGACTAATTCTAATTGCTATTTGTGGTTCAGATACTTTATCAATTTGCATAAATATCACCAACATAGATTATATATTAAAATTAAAAGTTTTGCAAATTTCCTATCTTTAATCTATCTACGGCCATCATAACCGCTAGCTTACCATAAGAATAAGTAAGTCCCCCTTGTTGATAA
>CANRKS010000089.1 GCA_947631285.1 uncultured Bacilli bacterium
TCAAATTAATCAACCACCTTTTCTATATTATACCAAATTGGTTGATTGCGAAAAATTTTCACTCCTTAGAGCTGATAGTGTATTTATTTTTTTGCTTTTATTTTGCAGTTATATTTTATATTACAATTCCAATTTGTAAAATAGTTTGGAATGATAAATTAGATAATGATCTAACATTTTTGCTCTGTTTAAATTATATTTTGATTTTTCTTCTTTCCATTGTCTTTTCATATCATGTCCATATTATTTATTCGATATTAATAAGCTTAACTTTAATGATTGCATCTTTTATGCTTATTAGGAAGATGAAAAGTATTTATCATCGTTATCAAATATTAAGTATACCTTATTTTGTTTTTATTGTTTTTGTCTTTAGTAATTTACTTATCTTGATCTAATTTAGTTAAAAAATCTTGAAAATAAGGAGGGAGATCACTTTCAAACTCCATTTTTTTATGAGTTATAGGATGCGTAAAACGCAAGACTTTAGAATGTAAGAATTGACCAAATTCAGAAGCAGGTGCTTTAACATAAACAGGATCATTAAAAACAGGATAACCAATGTAGGCCATATGAACCCTTATTTGATGCGTCCGACCCGTTTCTAAAACTAAACTGACTAAGGTATAGTCTTTATATCTTTTTAAAACTTTTAAGTTAGTTCGGGCTGGTTTTCCCTGAGGGGTAACTTCCATTTTGTTAAAGTTAGTCTTACTTCTTCCGATCGGAGCATCAATATGAGCTGTTGTTGAAGGAAAATTGCCAATTAAAAGAGCATAATATTCCCGATAAACTCTTTTGTTTTTAAAATCATCCGCGAGAATTTCATGAGCCCGATTACTTTTACAGACAAGCATTAAGCCCGATGTATCTTTATCTAAACGATGAACAATTCCGACTCTTTCTTCACCACCCAAGGTACTTAAATTATGAGTATAGTACATGAGCCCATTAACTAAAGTATTATCATAATGACCATTTCCTGGGTGAACTACTAAACCACTTGGCTTATCAATAACCATAAGATCATCATCTTCATAAACAATGTTTAAAGGCATTTCTTGGGGAATAATATTTTCTTCCGTTTTATAATTATCAGAGATTAATACTTTATCATTTAATTTAGTTTTATAGCTAGGTTTTACGGCTTTTTCATTAACTAATACTTCCCCATCTTTTAACATTTTAGTAAGTAATTCTCTACTATAAAGAGTATTTTCACTTAAATATTTATCAATTCTTTCATTTTCTTTATTTACTATTATTTCCACTTTCATCTTCCTTTTTCAATACCGCCAGTAAAAGAAGTAATATTCCTATTACAATGCCAATATCGGCCACATTAAAGACTGGATAATTATAACCAAATATATTAAAATCTATAAAATCTATAACATAACCATAAAGCATTCGATCTAATAAATTACCAATGATACCTCCATAAAGAAGGCCAAATGCCAAGATGTTGCGTTTATTTAAGATAAATTTAGATTGATAAATAAGAAGAAAAATTAAAACGGCTAAAGTTATTAAAACAATAACAATAGGATGACCGGCGAGTAAATTCCAAGAAGCTCCATCGTTATAAATTTTAGTAATATGTAAGAATCCTGGAATAATAGTTATACTTTCATTTAAAGCCAAAACATTATCAATTATAATCTTGGTGATTAAGTCTATAATTAAGAAAAACACTGCTATTAAGATTATTTTCTTCTTCATATCTATCACTCTTTAATTGTACCAAATTTCTTACGAAAAGTCTTTAATTTTATTAAAAAAAGAGTTTTAAAACTCTAAATTTCAACTAAGATTACATCTTCACCAATTTTTTTTATCTTATCAAATTCAAATGTGGCTTCTCCCCCGCGAGTCACTTTTTTCATAAGTCTTTTTTCTTCCGATACAAAATAAATAATTTTGCCAGAATTATCTATTTTAGCATCAATTATTCTTCCTAAATTATTACCATCTTTTATATTAATTATATCTTTAGCTTGTAAGTCACTTAAAAGCATAAACCCACCCAATAAATTATATGTTATTTAATTAATTTTCGCACATTTTCCACCGCAGTTTTTTCTATTCTGGAAACTTGAGCTTGACTAATTCCTAAAGAATCAGCAATTTCCATTTGGGTTTTTCCCACAATATATCTAGAAATTAAAATTTCTTTTTCCCGATCTTTAATTTTTTGTAAAGCTTTCCTTAGAGAAATTAACATATCTCTATCTGTATTAATATCTTTAACATCTGCAATTTGATCAGATAAATAAATGGTATCACCACCATCATTATAAATAGGTTCAAAAATACTCATTGGATCTTTTAAGGCATCTAAGGCATAACCTATTTCATATTCTGGTATATCTAGCTTACTTGCAATAATTTCATTACTAGGTAAAATACCATGAATACTTAAATATTCATCTTGAAAGCGAATAATACGATAAGCTAAATCTTTAATACTTCGGCTTACTCTAACTGAAGTATTATCTCTAACATATCTTTTAATTT